>CASFRL010000045.1 GCA_949297285.1 uncultured Bacteroidales bacterium | reverse complement strand
CTCGGTTTGATTGCCTCTACATACGGATATGTATATTGCGCACAGATCGCTATGGGTGCCGATCAAGCCCAAACGTTGAAAGCTATTCGCGAAGCCGAAGCTTATGACGGACCGTCTATCATCATCGCTTATGCTCCATGTATCAACCATGGTTTGAAGAAAGGTATGGGTAAAGCCCAAGCAGAAGAAGCTGCCGCTGTTGAATGCGGATACTGGCACTTGTGGCGTTACAACCCGATGCTGGAAGCAGAAGGCAAGAATCCGTTCACTTTGGACAGCAAAGAACCGCAATGGGATAAATTCGAAGACTTCCTCAAAGGAGAAGTTCGTTACGCTTCTGTAATGAAACAATACCCGGCCGAAGCTGCCGAATTGTTCAAAGCGGCTCAGGACAATGCAAAATGGAGATACAATAACTACAAACGTCTGGCAAAACAACAATGGGGCGTTGAAGTAGAAGATTGATTTCTATGATGAAACCTTATAATTCAGAAAAGGGAAAAGCCGAAAAGGCTTTTCCCTTTTTTTATTGTTGCGAGAGAGCCTATCTTCAGAACCCGAAATATTCATATCGAGAAAATCTTCCGGTTTCAGCCTTTGCTTGTTGATAAACGCATTTCGGTAGGTATTTTTAATTCGGATAATAAAATATGTACATGAATCGGCAGGCTGGGAAGATACCGATCGATGCCTCTATGGCCTTTATTGTATTTTATTTTCTTTGTGTCAAAATTTCTCATAAATACCTAAAAAAAGAGCTTTTTGCCATTAAATATAAATTTATTATGCTTTTTGTTATTAATTTTCTATTATTTTCTTGCAAATATCAAATTATTTGTATTAAATTTGCATCGAAATAAAAGATATAGCCTGTATTTACTATGCTTTTATTACGAATAAGCGTCTGAAAATTAGAAATCGGATGTAAAAACAGGCTTGAAAATTTATTTCGATAGGAAAAAGACAGAAATTTCAAATTATTTACTACTATAAATTAGAAGAAAAATGAATGCACAAAACGTACTGAGCGAATTGAAAAGACGTTTCCCGAACGAACCTGAATATCATCAGGCTGTGGAAGAAGTATTGTCAACTATTGAAGATGCTTATAACGAACATCCGGAGTTTGACCGTTACAATCTTATCGAAAGACTTTGTATTCCTGATCGTATCTTCTCATTCCGTGTCACTTGGATAGATGATAAAGGAAAGGTTCAGACCAATATGGGATATCGTGTACAACATAATAATGCTATCGGACCGTACAAAGGCGGTATCCGTTTCCACTCTTCTGTAAACTTGTCTATCCTTAAGTTCCTTGCATTCGAACAAACATTCAAAAACTCCTTGACTACCTTGCCTATGGGTGGTGGAAAAGGTGGTTCGGACTTCAACCCGAAAGGAAAATCCGACACAGAAATCATGCGATTCTGTCAAGCTTTCGTTACCGAATTGTGGCGGCACATCGGACCGGAAACAGACGTTCCTGCCGGTGATATCGGTGTAGGTGGTCGTGAAGTAGGATATATGTTTGGAATGTATAAGAAATTGGCTCGTGAAAATACAGGTACTTTCACCGGTAAAGGAATTGAATTCGGAGGTTCTTTGATCCGTCCTGAAGCTACCGGTTATGGAAACGTGTATTTCCTTCTTGAAATGTTGAAAACCCGAAATATCGATATTAAAGGTAAAGTTGTTACGGTATCCGGTTCAGGAAATGTGGCTCAATATACAGTACAAAAATTGATCAGTTTGGGTGCAAAAGTCGTTACCATGTCTGACAGTAACGGTTACATTTATGATCCGGACGGAATCGATAAAGAGAAACTGGATTATATCTTCGAATTGAAGAATCTGTATCGTGGACGTATCAGAGAATATGCTGAAAAATACGGTTGCAAGTATGTAGAAGGTGGTCGTCCTTGGGGTGAAAAATGTGATATCGCCATGCCGAGTGCAACACAGAACGAATTGGACGGAGACGATGCTCGGGCATTGCTCGCCAATGGATGTTTTGCTGTATCGGAAGGAGCAAACATGCCTTCAACTCCTGAAGCTATCGAAGAATTCGTGAAAGCAAAAATTCTTTATGCTCCGGGTAAAGCTGCCAATGCAGGAGGTGTTTCGGTAAGTGGTCTTGAAATGACTCAGAATTCTATTAAACTGAATTGGACTGCTGAAGAAGTTGATGCCCGTCTGAAACAAATCATGTTCGACATACATACACAATGTGTACGTTATGGAAAACAAGAAGATGGTACTGTTAACTACGTTAAAGGTGCTAATGTTGCCGGATTTATGAAAGTTGCGAAAGCAATGATGGCACAAGGAGTATTATAATAGGTTTTTACCAATAAGATAAGCAAGGCGGATCAACGATTGATCCGCCTTGCTTTTTTATCGCGTTCTATTATTTGAAAATTTGGGGTACAGGTTTCGGGAGACAATCAGCGTTCAGATGTCGGTCTGTCGATAAATCCGACGATATTTACCGGCTCTTTTTCTTGTTCCGGAGATCGTAACTCCCGGATTTTTTCGGTAGGGTTTTAGCGCATTTGTCAGTATATGAAAACGGCCCATGCAAAAGTATTGCATGAGCCGTTTTTTATGATTATGGGAAAAACTTATTTATACTCTTTCCAGCTTTTTATTTCAATGTCTTCTATTCCGATGCTGCAGAATGCTTCGATAAAGGCACTTGCCAGGCGAGCATTGGTGAGTAGCGGAATATTGTGATCGATCGAAGCCCGACGAATCTTGTATCCGTTAGTCAATTCCCGTTTTGTATGGTTTTTAGGAATGTTGATAACCAACTCGAACTTATGTTCAGAGATCATATCCATCACATTGTTTTCCTTATTCTCGTCCGGCCACGAAACCACTTGTACATTTTTCACGCCGTTCTCCTTTAAGAATTTCTGCGTGCCTGCCGTAGCATACAGGTCGTAACCTTTCTGATCGAGTAATCGGCATGCTTCCAGCAGATCTACTTTCGATTTTGCCGAACCAGAAGAGACCATGACACTTTTCTTCGGGATGTTGTAACCTACGGCAATCATCGATGTGAGAAGAGCCTCGTTAAAATCTTCGCCGATACAACCTACTTCACCGGTAGATGCCATGTCTACACCCAAAACCGGGTCTGCGTTTTGTAACCGCGCAAAAGAGAACTGAGAAGCCTTCACTCCGATGCAGTCGACATCAAAAGCCGATTTATCGGGACGTGAATACGGTGCATCGAGCATGATGCGGGTTGCCGTTTCGATGAAGTTGCGTTTCAATACTTTCGATACGAACGGGAAGCTCCGGGATGCCCGAAGGTTACATTCGATAACTTTCACCTCATTATTTTTGGCAAGATATTGAATATTGAAAGGCCCGCTGATGTTCAGCTCCTTAGCGATTTTCCGACTGACTTTCTTGATTCTCCGGGCTGTCTCGAAGTAGATTTTCTGAGCCGGGAATACCAAAGTTGCGTCACCCGAGTGCACGCCGGCAAATTCTACATGTTCAGAGATGGCATATTCTACAATTTCTCCATTTTGGGCAACCGCGTCAAATTCGATCTCCTTGGCGTTTTGCAAGAATTGAGAAACAACAACCGGATACTCTTTCGATACATGGGCAGCAAGGTCGAGGAAGTTGCGTAATCCTTCTTTGTTATAGCATACGTTCATGGCTGCACCGGAGAGTACGTATGACGGACGTACCAATACCGGGAATCCCACTTTTTCTACGAATGCTTCGATTTCGTCCATGCTGGTAAGTTCTTTCCAAGCCGGTTGGTCTATTTCCAATTGGTCGAGCATACTGGAGAATTTGTGCCGATTTTCAGCCCGGTCGATAGAGACCGGAGAGGTACCGAGGATAGGAACATGCTGACGGTGCAATTTCATGGCCAGATTGTTCGGAATCTGTCCGCCCACCGATACGATAACCCCTTTCGGCGATTCCAGATCGATAACATCGAGTACACGCTCATAAGTCAATTCATCGAAATAGAGTCGGTCGCACATATCATAGTCGGTCGATACCGTTTCAGGGTTATAGTTGATCATGATCGATTTATACCCCAATTTGCGAGCCGTCTGTACGGCATTCACCGAACACCAGTCAAACTCTACTGAGCTTCCGATGCGGTATGCTCCCGATCCGAGTACCACAACCGATTTGTCGTTTTTGTAATACGGAATATCGTGGTCGCTGCCGTCGTAGGTCAAATACAGATAGTTTGTCAGTTCAGGATGTTCAGAAGCTACGGTATTGATCCGTTTTACAGAAGGGAGAATTCCCAATTTCTTCCGATAATTGCGGGTACGTATGTTTTCGGCTTCCATATTTCCTTGAGGATTTTCCACAAAGCGGGCAATCTGGAAGTCTGAGAATCCGAGGCGTTTCGCTTCGAGCATCACCTCAGCCGGAAGATCTTCTATACGATTGTATGTTTGAAGTTTCTGTTTATAATCGTGTATATTTTTCAGTTTACCGAGGAACCATGGGTCTATCTTAGTCAGGTCATGTATCTTCTCTATTGTGTACCCTTTTTCGAATGCTTCGGCAATCGCAAAAATACGCATATCGGTAGGATGGGAGAGCTCCTCTGCCAGATTATCGAATTTCAGGTCATTGTTTCCAACAAATCCGTGCATTCCCTGTCCTATCATTCGTAAACCTTTTTGAATGATCTCTTCAAAGCTCTTTCCGATCGACATGATTTCTCCGACCGATTTCATGCTCGATCCGATCAGTCTCGAAACGCCTGCAAATTTATTTAAATCCCAGCGGGGAATCTTGCAGATGTAATAGTCGAGGCTCGGAGCTACATAGGCCGAGTTTGGCGTTCCCATTTCGCCGATCTGGTCTAACGAATAACCCAATGCGAGTTTGGCAGCGACAAAAGCCAAAGGATATCCGGTTGCTTTCGACGCCAATGCCGATGAGCGGCTTAACCGGGCATTCACTTCGATGATCCGGTAATCGTCGGTATCCGAGTTGAAGGCATATTGGATATTACATTCTCCGACGATACCCAAGTGGCGGATAACCTTTTTCGACAACTCTTGCAACATCGACAATTCTTTCTCATCGAGAGAGCAGGTCGGAGCAACCACGATACTTTCACCGGTGTGTATTCCCAGCGGGTCGAAGTTTTCCATGCTTGCAACCGTAAAGCAGTGGTCGTTTTTGTCCCGGATCACTTCGAATTCGATCTCTTTCCAACCTTTCAGCGACTCTTCTACCAGAATTTGGTTCGAATAGGAGAATGCGTTTTCTGCGAGGTCTTTCAACTCTTTTTCGTTGTAGCAGAATCCGCTACCCATTCCACCCAAAGCATAAGCCGATCGTATGATCAGCGGGTATCCGATCGATTCAGCGGCTTTAAAGGCCTCTTCCATCGATTCTACGGCGATGCTTTTCGGAGTCTTGACATTGATCTCGTTCAGTTTTTTTACGAATAGGTCACGGTCTTCGGTATTCATAATAGCTTCTACCGACGTACCGAGCACTTGAACATTGTATTTATCCAGAATACCTTTATTATATAATTCTGTTCCGCAGTTTAGGGCGGTTTGACCTCCGAATGCAAGAAGAATTCCGTCCGGTTTCTCTTTTTTGAAGATTTCTTCTACGAAGTAGGGGGTTACCGGTAAGAAATATACTTGATCGGCAATCCCTTCCGATGTCTGAATGGTTGCGATGTTCGGATTGATGAGGACTGTTTTGATGCCTTCTTCTCTCATGGCTTTTAACGCCTGAGATCCGGAGTAGTCAAATTCTCCGGCTTGTCCGATTTTTAAAGCCCCAGAGCCTAATACCAGTACTTTTTTGATAGATTTCTGCATAAATAAATATTTTTTAAATTCTTGTTGTCCGGTCAAAAAAAATGCGTTAGCAATAAAGCCAACGCATTATATAATAGAGAAATTAAGTTCATTACTTGCGAAAAACGGAAAATTACTGTCGGGGTTCGACATACTTTCATGTGGAATACCACTGTTCAAATAGATATTGCGTTCCATTCTTTTCTGTTTTTCCGAAATTTCGGCAAAGATAACTGTTTTTTGTCAGAATGTCAAATTTTTGTCGCTTATTTCACTCGAATTGTTTGTCCCAATCTCAATACTTTGTTTTTACTGATACCGTTCAGTCGGCACAAAGAATTTACTGTCGTGCGATATTTCACGGCAATAGAAGAGAGGGTGTCGCCTTTCTTTATCCGATATGTGAGATATTTGCTTCCGTTGTTTTTGCTCTTCGATGCTGCCAATTGGGCCGATGATACGTTTTTGACAGGAGTTTTCGAACGGAATACATAGGTATCGGTATGCGGTACTTGATTGACAAAGTCGAAGATCTCGTTCGGATTGATATCCAGTCCCAAGAAACGTGTTTCGAAGTGTAGGTGCGGGCCGGTAGAGCGTCCTGTGTTTCCTCCCAAAGCAATAGGTTCTCCCACTTTTACGATTTGGTTCGGGCGAACCAATATTTTCGAAAGATGTCCGTAAATGGTTTCCAACCCGTTTGTATGTCTCAATAATACATAGTAACCATAACCGCGTGCTTCGTATTTGGTGATTCTCACTTTTCCCGAGAATGCTGCTCTTACGGTATCGCCAACCTGAAGTTTTAAGTCAACGCCTCGGTGCATTCTGCGCCAGCGGGGACCGTAGTCCGATGTCTTGTATCCCGGCACAGGCATACAATATTCAGAGACGTCGATAGAGAATGAATCGGGGAACTGAACCGTCGCTTTGTATGGATTCACCCATTCCGTATTCCAGTTGTCTCCGTAGAGGTCGATTGCAGGATATTCGTTGTATTCTTGTTCTAACCGTTTTTTGAGGGCCGCAGAATCCACCACATTCATGATGCGGGGGATAACTTTGTTATAGGCGATGAGGTCTTCTTGTATGGAGGTATGTTTTTTAGTGGCCGGTTTGGATGTTTGTGCTGAAACAAAACCTAAAGGGATCACTGTCAATAAACTTGTAATAAAAATCTGTTTTAATCCAGTTAATTTCATTCCGATGTTTTTTTGTCTTTTTTTCCCGGATTCCAGGAACATGGATAAATGCAATTAGATATCGTAGTATTGTGGCGATATGCTACTTTTATCTGAATTTCGCTCTCATTTTCAAAGGTAATCATTTTGTCCGGAAAAAGGATTGCCCGATTAACATATTTTAGATGTGTAGATGCCTAAAGAGGTGTTTTGTTGCATTTAACATATTGATTTATAATGTGTTGTATAGAAATATGTTTTGCAGCATGTTTGGACAATTTAAGAAATGCCGAAACGCCGATCAACTGATTAAGCTCCAGTTTATTTTCTTTTTAAATATCTTTTGCAGTTGGCGATTCAGTATATTGTTTTCGGTTTGTGACAAGTCAGGGTCTTTATCGAGAATTTCGTTGGCAATATCCCGGGCCAACTGAAGGATTTGTCCGTCTTTGGTAAGGTTTGCGATTTTCAGGTCGAAAGCGATGCCGCTTTGTTGAGTTCCCTCCATATCTCCGGGGCCTCTCAGTTGCAGGTCGGCCTCCGATATTTCAAAACCGTCATTAGTACGCACCATGATTTCAAGTCGTTTTTGAGTCTCTTGCGAGAGTTTGTGCGAAGTCATCAAAATGCAATAAGACTGGTCTGCGCCACGTCCTACACGGCCGCGCAGCTGATGCAGTTGCGACAATCCGAACCGTTCGGCATTTTCTATGATCATGACCGAAGCATTGGGGACGTTGACCCCCACTTCGATTACCGTGGTCGATACCATGATATGCGCCTCTCCCGAAACGAATTTTTGCATCTCTTTTTCTTTTTCGGCAGCTTTCATTTTACCGTGTACCATGCATACCTTAAATTCGGGAAAGACCTCTTGTATATGCTTGAAACCGTCCTCTAAATTTTTCAAGTCCGACCGTTCGCTTTCCTGGATCAGCGGATACACGATATAGACCTGTCGGCCCATTTCTATCTGTCTGCGGATAGAGGCATATAATGCGCCCCGTTTATTGTCATATTGGTGTATGGTCTGTACCGGTTTCCTGCCGGGAGGAAGTTCGTCGATGACCGATACATCCAAGTCGCCGTAAACGGTCATGGCCAGAGTACGCGGAATCGGAGTTGCCGTCATCACCAGAATATGAGGCGGGCGGTTGTTTTTCCGCCACAATCGGGCACGTTGTTCCACACCGAAACGGTGTTGCTCGTCGATGACGACTAAACCCAGATTCGAAAAAAGTACCGTGTCTTCGATCAACGCATGTGTGCCGATAAGCAGGTTTACCTCTCCGGTCAGCAATCCTTCATGAATGCGTTCCCGCTCTTTTTTTCGGGTCGATCCGGTCAGCAATTCCACACATATTCCGATAGGCGATACCAATTCCCTGATCGATTCGAAGTGCTGGGTGGCCAATATCTCGGTCGGTGCCATGAGGCACGCTTGGAATCCGTTATCGACAGCCATCAACATGCTCATCAGGGCGACCAGTGTTTTGCCGCTGCCGACGTCTCCTTGGAGCAGGCGGTTCATCTGTTTACCGCTGCCGACGTCCGAACGAATCTCCCGCAATACCCTTTTCTGGGCGTTGGTGAGTGAGAACGGCAGGCATTGGTGGTAAAAATTGTTGAAATAGTCTCCGATGTGGTCGAACTTGAATCCTCCGAGTTTCTGTTGTCTTTGGCGGGTAAAGCGGAGGATGTTCAATTGCAGGTAGAACAACTCCTCGAACTTAAGCCTGAATTGCGCTTTTCGCAGCATATCGGGAGATTGCGGGAAATGGATATTCCGGATAGCCTCGGTCAAATAGATAACTTGAGCGCGGGCAATGACTTGAGCCGGTAATGTTTCGGAGAGAGGACCGCCGTTGATGCTTCGCCAAAGATTATACATGATTTTTTGTATAGCCTTTGAATTGAGAAAATGAGATTTCATTTTCTCGGTAGTATTATAATAGGCTTGCAATCCCGGAGCCTTGTCGATAATGTCATCGATCGGGTCTATTTCAGGATGAGCGATGTTGAGTTTATTTCCGAACACGGTAGGCTTTCCGAACAAGGTATATTCTGTCCCCGGTTTATACTTCTCGGTAATAAATTTCAGCCCCTTGAACCAAACCAATTCGATAATTCCCGTCCCGTCGGTAAATCGGGCGATGAGCCGGCGTCCTTTGCCTTCGCCCTGTGTCTCGAAATTTAAGATCTGCCCCCTCAGTTGTATATAAGGCATGTTCCCGTCGATCTCTTTAATTTTATACGTTCGGCTGCGGTCGATATATTTGTAGGGGAAATAATACAGCAGGTCCTCGAAGCTGAATATTTTCAGTTCCTTATTGAATAGTTCCGCTTTTTTCGGCCCTACACCCGGTAAAAATTTTATGTCGCGAACCGATAAATCATACATGAGACAATAATATTTCTGCCAGTAACAAATCTTTCGGGGTCGTGATTTTTATATTTTCTTGATTTCCCTTTATCAATGAAACCGTTTTTCCCATGGCCTCGACAACCGAAGCGTCGTCGGTGAAGAAGTCGCAGAACGGTTGGCGGTAAGCCTCTTTCAGTAATACGGTTTTAAAAACCTGTGGCGTTTGTACGCTTCGGAACAATACTCTCGACACCGCTTTGCTTTTCCCGTCCGGTGTCAGCTCCCGCAAAGAGTCGGATACCTCGATAACCGGTATCGCTGCCCCCGAACGTTCGGCTTCCGCAAATGCATTGCCGATCACATCTTGGGCTACCAGTGGGCGCACGCCGTCGTGTACGGCGACCAGTCCCGCATCGGGCAACGTGTCTAATCCGTTTTTTACCGAGTCGAAGCGGGTAGGGCCTCCCGTTACGATACGGTGTCCGATCGAGAAGCCATACTGGAGGCAAAGAGTTTTCCAGTAAGTTTGGTGCGACTCGGGCAATACCAGTATCAGTTCTATTTTCGGGTCATACCGATAAAAGGCTTCGAGGGTGTGCATCAGTACCGGGCGACCCGATACCGGGCGAAACTGTTTCGGTATTTCGCCACCCATTCTCAAGCCTTTTCCGCCGGCAACGATGATTGCGTATTTTGAATTTTGCAGATAGTTATCGGATTGCATTTTTTGATTTTTGCATTTCAAGACAAACTTACGCAAAAATACGAAAAATCGCGATGAGAAGCGATGTTTTGTAGAAAATGCCCGAAAATTTTGTCGGGTTCAAGATAAACTTTTTATCCGTTATAGCATATTTAACATCTGTTTTTCAAACTTTCTTTTACAACTATTGTTATTGAATCATAATCGTTTCTAATAATAAATTTAAATGGAAAGTAATATGAAAAAAGTGATTTCTGTACTACCGGTACTATTCGTATTATTTTTATCGACATCGTGTCAAAAAGACCCGGATACGTCTAAACTGGACGACAATTTCATGGTCTATACCGATTATGATAAAAAAGAGAATTTCAGTGAGTTTTCAACGTACTATATTCCAGATAGTATTTTGCTCATTTCAGACAGTAAAGAGGCAAAATACTGGAAAGATGACAATGCGTTGAGTATTATCGACACTTATGTGCAGAACATGAACGAGAGGGGCTACACAAGAGTCGAAGAGAAAGAATTTGCCGATTTGGGCATTCAGGTCAGCTATGTCGAAGATTCTTACTATTTTACGGGATATAGCAATCCCTACTGGTGGTGGGATTATCCCGGTTACTGGTATCCCGGTTACTGGGGCGGCTACTGGGGAGGTGGCTGGTATTATCCGTATAGCGTAGTATATAGTTATAACGTAGGCTCTATGCTTGCCGAGTTGGTAAATCTGAGTGCACCGACCGGACAAAAAGAGAAGTTGCCCGTTTTGTGGAGTGCCTATATGACCGGCTTGTTATCCGGGTCAAACCGCTTTAATACGCAGCTTGCTATTACCGCTGTAAATCAGGCTTATACCCAATCTACCTATTTGAAAAAATAAAATTATAGACAAAATGAAAACAATAAAAAATATAGGATTGAAACTTGCCGTTATAACAGCAGTTTTCATGCTTGTTCCTGTAATGGGACAAGCCCAGACAAAAAAAGGTTTTGCTAATGTCGATTGGCAGTTTAACGTACCGTTGGGCAATAAGTTTGCAAGCACGGCCAGCGGTTGGGGGATGAACTTCGACGGTGGTTATTACATTACCGACAATATCGGTGTAGGTCTCTTTTTGGCTTACAGCACCAATAACGAATATTTCGATCAGCGCACATTGAATATTTCCGAAACGGCAGCCATGACGACCGATCAACAGCATTCGTTGTTCCAATTGCCATTCGGGGCTTCGTTCCGTTACCGTTTCATGCCTGAGAGTCAGTTTATGCCTTACTTGTCGTTGAAGTTAGGGCCCGAATACAGTGAGATGTCTTCTTATTACAACGTGTATAAGTCGCACGATAACGATTGGGGATTTTATGTCTCTCCCGAAGTCGGCATTACGATGTATCCGACCCAAGACAAATCGGTTGGTTTCCATGTAGCGTTGTATTATAGTTACGCAACCAATAAAGGAGAGGTGTTGACCTACTCTCTCGACGGATTGAACAATTTCGGTTTCCGTCTCGGGTTGGCATTTTAAAAATCGCATATTGTTTCGAAAAAGGTCGTCAGGCAGCAGTCTGGCGGCCTTTATTCGTTTATATTATAAGCCGGTTGTTTGTGTCCCGAATAAAATCTGTAATAAAGTTAATAGTATCGAAGATTTATCTACAAACAAATTCGTCGGCAGTCCTTATTTTTGTATTCGATAAAAAAAACAGACAAGAAGATGAAAAAAGTATTGATACTCTCATCGAGTCCCCGCCGTGGCGGTAACTCCGATACCTTGTGCGACCAGTTTTTGCGAGGGGCTGTTGACGGAGGAAATGATGTAGAAAAGATTTTCCTTCGGGATAAAAAAATCAATTATTGCAACGGTTGCAGTGTGTGCAGTCTGCACGGCAAACCCTGTCCTCAGAACGATGATATGGCCGAAATTCTTGAGAAAATGTTGGCCGCCGATCTCATTGTCATGGCAACACCGGTCTATTTTTATACGATGTCGGCGCAAATGAAGACGCTTATCGATCGCTGTTGCGGACTTTATACGGAGATGAAAGACAAAGAGTTCTATTTCATCGTAACAGCCGCCGAAGAGGATCAGGAGAAGATGTGGCGTACGATCGACACTTTCCAGGGCTTTCTCGATTGTTTAGAAAATCCCACGGTCAAAGGCGTCATTTTCGGGTTGGGTGTGTGGCACGTTGGCGAAATCAAAGATAAACCCGCCATGCAGCAGGCATACGAGGCCGGGAAAAATCTGTGATCCCTGTCGGCAAGTTTCACAAAGCAACTCTATAAACAACCGTAGAAATTTCGAAACCATAACGTTATGACACTCGACGAATTTTTAGCATATGTAAAAAAACGCATTCCTCTCGACACCGAAGAGGTGCATCGTTTCATGGACAAGATGAGCGACGAGGCCCGTCGCATCACTTTTGAGCTGAACACCGCATACCATACCCCCGACGAAGTGCGCCTGTTGCTATCGAGGCTTTTGGGGTACGACGTCGATGCTTCGTTGCGGGTATTTCCCCCTTTCTATACCGATTTCGGGAAAAACATCAAGATCGGGAAAGACGTTTTCATCAATGCATGCTGCCATTTTCAAGATCACGGCGGAGTCACCCTCGGCGATGGTTGCCAGATCGGGCACAACGTCGTTTTTGCGACTCTCAATCATTTGCTCTCTCCTGAAGACCGCAAGACGACCTGTCCTGCCCCCATCGTATTGGGTCGGAATGTTTGGGTCGGGTCGAACGCCACGATTCTGCAAGGCGTGACGATCGGTGACAATGCTGTCGTGGCAGCCGGGGCCGTAGTGACCAAGAATGTTGCGGCCAACACTATTGTGGGAGGAGTTCCGGCTAAGGTAATTCGCAAAATCGAGATAAAATAATCGGGCGTTTATAATAAATTAGGGGTGCTTCTCTTTCTTTTGGTTGCCGGGTTGCTCTTTCCGGGAGTTGTCTCTTGCGGTACACCTGCCATACATCGGGCATCTCGACGATCCTGTGGGTCGGCATCGACAGTAGGGGAGAAATGTTCCCGTCACGTTCGAACGTTAAAAAGTCGGGCCTTTATAAGCCCGACAGCACAAGACCGGCCGGGAAAAATATAAAACTGGAGGTCTTATACCCTTCGGCTTTCATAAAAAATTAGGCGTTGTTTTTCGGTTGGACAAACGAAATCAGCCATAGCAGGACGATAGCCCCGATAACCGACGTGATAAAACTGCCGATCGATCCGACCGGAATAAGGCCGAAAAGGCCGAAGAGCCATCCGCCGAGCAGACCCCCGATAATGCCGACGACCAGGTTGACGATCAATCCGAAACCTCCGCCCCGCATAATCTTCCCTGCCACCCAACCGGCGAGGACACCAATCAATATATACCCTAAAAAACTCATAACAATCTGTTTTTTGAATTTAGTAAGATATAAACACTTTTACGGCTCATTTGGTTTTTATTCCGTTATCGAGATACGGCTTTTCCCGTTACCCGTTTTTTCGACCCGTATTTGTACGGCGATTCGTTCTGTCATCTCCTGTACGTGCGATATGACTCCGATTTTTCGCCCTCCCGTTTGCAGCCGTTCGAGAGCATCCATCGCAATGCGTAGCGTATCTGTATCGAGCGACCCGAAGCCCTCGTCGATAAAGAGCGACTCCACTTGCATCCGGTTCGACGATACCGACGACAGACCCAGCGCCAGCGCCAGCGATATAAGAAAAGACTCTCCTCCCGACAACGAATGCACCGAGCGTATCTCTCCCCCCATGTCGAGATCCGAGATCTGCAATCCGAGCGTGTCCGGGATACGTTGCAGTTCATACCGTTTCGACAATTCGTGTAAGTGGCGGTTGGCATAGCCCAGCAGTATGTCGAGCGTATAACCCTGTGCTATTTTCTTGAATTTGTCCCCGCTTTGCGAGCCCAGCAGCTCGTTCAATTTATTCCATTTTTCCAAAGTACTTTCCAGCTGTTTGAGTTTCTCGGCAAACTGTTTTGCCTTGCCGCTGTTTTGATCATGTGTTTGCAGGCGTACCGTAATTTCCGTATCACGTTTTTGGTATGCCATGATTGCGTTTCCGGTTTCTTCGATCTGCTTTGTGAGCCGTTCCTCTCCGTCCGACGCCTCGACGCCCGGATTATTCGACTCGTGCAATTTAAGTCTGTTTTCCCGCTCCGTAAGAGTAGCCTTGCCGCTGTTTTCCCGGCGCCGCAGACCCTCCAATTGCTCCCGTTCCCGGGAAATCCATTCCGGCGATCGGGATAAAAGTTCGGGCAACTCTTCCGCCGAAAGGGTAAAATCCGAAGAGCCGTTAAAGGCGATGAGCCACGCCTCTATGTTTCGTCTCTCCGTTTCTATTTCTTGAGAAAATCGGTCGTGTTCCATTCTATTTGCCGCACATACACCCTTCAGATGTTCCTGTTTCCCCACAATTTCGTTTAAGTTTGTCCGAGAAGCCTCAAGTTGTTTCGCAACATTCGTTTTCCGTTCCTCATACTTTTGCTGTATATCATCGGCAAGTCGTCCGTTGAACAGACCTTTCCTCTCTTCACTCCATTTTGACAGGCGCTGCAAATCGTCCGACAACAGAGCTCTTTTTTCGTCCCGGTTTGTTGTCAGTCGATCTATCAAGATGCGTTTCGCTTTCAATCTTTCGTTAGCCGAATTTCGCATTTCAGACAACTGTAAAAACAGCTCCTGATTTGTGCCCCAAAGCGAAGATGTCTCTTTCAACACCCTTTCCAACGTATTGCTTTGCCACAAGTTTTCCCAGTCGGGAAAAGCCGTAAAATATCCGGCTATGTTTGTGTATGCATTTTGGTACGAAACCTCGTAGTTTTGTATTAACGTACGGCACCGTTCGATAGAGTTTGAAATCTGTCCGATTTCATCGGAAAGGAACAATATCTTTTTATCAACATTTTCCTTCAGCTCTTCCAGTTTCTCCGATTGCAAAAGCTCCTCAGAAATATCGGCATGCTGTGTTATCGGATGATGCGTGCTTCCGCACACCGGGCACGGTACCCCTTCGACAAGTTGCGAACGCCATTGGACGATTTCTTTGGGGAGATATTTCTCCAGGCTCTCACGTTCCCCTTTCGCACGGTTCAGTTTCGACTCCTCCGTCTCAAGAGATTTACACAATGTTTCAAGAGTCTTCTCATTCGATTTTTTTTGTTCGCAAGCAATCTCAGTTTCTCGAATCAAATTCAGAATCAGGCTTGTGTGCGGAATGATCGCTTTAAAACGATCATGGGAGGCAAACCACTCTTCGATCTCTTTCAGTCGGGTTTCGGTCGTCGCAATCTCCCGTTGCAAAGAGTCACAACCCACTTGTTCCGATTTCAGTTCACTGACGATTTTATCGATCTCGACCTGCTGCTTGCCGGTCAGTTCTTTCTCCTTTTCGATTAGAATATCCAGATCGCGGGCCCTTCTCAGTTGCGGTTCTATGTGCACATAAACGTCCTCGATCTCCTTTAGTTGCGCTTCGTTTTGTCGGTAAGCCGCCTCTGCCGTTTTATACCGTTCGGCAATTTCGAATTGTTGCCTTTGCAGAGTGAGATAGAGCGACTGATTTTCAGATTGTCGCTTTTCCGACGTTTTTAGTTTCAAAAAAGATTCCCTTATCGGTTGTATGGCATCGATGCGTTGCAGGTAGTCGAAGCGGGGACGCGCCTCGAGGAGTTCTTTCCGGATAACAACGAGGTCGTTCTGAGCGTTCTCTTTCTCGACCGAAAGAGATTGTCGGTTTTTAATCCAGTTCAATTTCGCTTCGATACCCTTTCGCTGTTCCTGCAAGAGGGCAAGAGATTCCCGCACCGAGTTTTGTTCGGCCACATACTGTTTTACGGTTTCATCCGGCAATAGCTCTATATCGGCGATACGGTCGCGCATGCGTTTCCACTCCTCTTCGGCATCCTTTGTCCGGGCATAAATGGCTTTCGATATGCGAGAATAGATCTCCGTACCGGTAAGTTTTTCCAACAGTTCGGCCTTTTCGTTCTGCTTGGCCTTCAAGAAAGTCGAAAAATCATTTTGAGCCAACAGTACCGAGCGGGTAAATTGCTCGAAGTTCATACCCAGCAATTCTTGTATTCGGAATAAGACCTCCGTTTTTGTCCCCGGTATTTCCTCTTGGTTATCGAGTCTGAAGAGTCTTATTTCGGCAATCTTCAATTTCCCCGTTATTTTATCCCGGGCACGGGCTACCGACCATCTGCTGCGGTAACAATAACCGTCCAGAGCCTTGAATTCCACCTCGGCATAGCCCTGAGTCGTTCCCCTGCGTAAAATGCTGCGGGGATCTTTTTGCCCGATATTCTGCTCTTCGGTGTCCGAGATCGAGATGCTGTCCGAGCTTCCTTCCGTGCGGGGAGTCTTGTCGAACAAAGCCAGACACAAGGCATCCAGCAAAGTCGATTTTCCCGAACCGGTAGCTCCGGTGATCGCAAATATCCCTGCCGACCGTAGTGGTTCGGCCGTAAAATCTACCGAAAAATCCCCGGCAAGCGAAGCCAGATTTTTTCCCCGTATGGCCAATATTTTCATATCCTCAAATTTCCGTTTGTCCGATAACCTCATGCAACAACCGCACCATCTCTTCGGGCATTTCCGATCCGTATTTTTTCAAAAAACTCTCTTGAGCGATCATTATGGGGTTTATTTTCTTTAGCTCGTCATAACTCATGATCCGTTTCTCTCCCGATTCCGATACCTTGGGTAATTTCCCCAAGATGCGGGTAAGGCGCACCCGTTTGTTTTCCAAAGCCTGTCCGATCCGATGGTTGAGTGCAGGTTCCGGACCGTCGAGCAAGACCGGTACTTCGATATAATTGTCCGATTGCGGGTCGATCTCTTTGAGTTCCCGCAAAACCTCGTCGAGCGGTTTTGCCTCTTTCGGGACCGATTGCAACGGAATAGGCGCATCGAAAATTCTGCGTTGAATGTTAATTTCGCTGTCGGCATTCAATTCGATGACTTCCACGCCGTGTTTATAATTTTTCTCGGCAAACGACATGGGAAGCGGGCTGCCGGCATAGCGCACATGGTCTCGTTTCGAAACGCGTTGTCCTTTATGCAGGTGTCCGAGAGCCGTATAGGCGATACCCCGGGCAAAAGTCTCGGGCGATATGCAGTCTAAACCTCCGATTACGGTACGTTCGCTCGCATCATCTTCCGATATTTCCGATCCGGTAGCTTGCAAGTGTCCCATGGCGACAATCATTTGTCCCGGTTCCATACGGTTTAGCGCCTCGTTATACACGGCATTGTATAAGTTTTTCACGCCATCGGCATAGCTGTCCGAGGGAGGATAGTCGCCTTGTCTTATATAGGGCACCGCCATACACCAGATACCGACCTTCCCTTCCCTGTCGTAAAGGGGGATTAACAGATCAGCATAGTCGATTCCGTCGGCATTTCTCTTCACAACGCCTTTAATCGTAACCCGCATCGACTCCAACACCGGCATCGGAGCCTCCAACCGGGCTGCCGAGTCATGGTTTCCGGCGATAATAACGATTTGCAGTTGTCGGTTCTCGACGGTGACATCACGTAAAAAATCATAAAACAGCCGTTGTGCCGAAGCCGAAGGGTTGGGCGAGTCGAAGACATCTCCCGCGATAAGCAGCGCATCGGCATTTTCCTCTTTTATTACCGTGCGCAGCCATTCGAAAAACATCCGGTGTTCATGATCCCGGTTATATCCGTAAAATGATTGTCCGATGTGCCAGTCTGCCGTATGGATCAGTTTCATATTTCGATTCTTCTCTTATAAAGGCAAATGTACAAAACAAATTCGATTCGTGCATGCATTATCCCTATATCTCGTTCACTCTTTTCGTTTGATTTACGGACGGTTTTTTCGGGCAAAATTCCCTGTCGATGTTGCATTTGATTCTCATTCCTCCATTTTTCTGTAAAAACTGTTAATAAACTCACTCTCTTTGCATCAAATACCGCAATCATTGAATACTTTTGTAAAAAGTAGAAGGGCAAGATTGTTTCAAGACAGCTTTTTATGATTGGTTTTGGGACAATTTTTTTTGCCGTTTCTTTTGAGAAATTTTAATCTTCGGAAATTTTTCGCCGAGATTATGACATATCTGTTAAAAATTTGAATAACGATGAAGAAATTGTTTCCGCTCTTGTTCCTTTTTTGTTTAGCCATTACGGGTCGTGCTCAAATTATCGAGGCTGTGCATTGGAATTTTCAGGTAAAAGAGATTTCCGATTCTGAAAAGGAGCTTGTTTTTACCGCTAAAATCGATGACGGATGGCATCTGTACGGGATGCATCTTCCCGAAGGAGGGCCGATGGCGACCACTTTCACTTTTGACAGTTTGCAAGGTGCTGTCTTGGAAGGCGGGGTGACATCAGATTCTCCTTTGATAAAAAAATATGACAAGCAGTTCGAGATGGAGCTAAACTGGTATGTAAAACAGGCGGTATTCACACAGAAGATAAAGTTGACTGCGCCCACGTTCTCCATAACCGGTGCCGTAAAAGCTATGGCCTGTAACGATCGCAACTGTCTTCCGCCTACGACCGAAGAATTCTCTTTTTCGGGAAAAGGCGTTCCGGCAGTGACCTCGCAAAAAGAGTCTTCGGCAGCAAAGCAAGACATCCCTTTGGCAGAGCAGAAGGTCGATACGGTTTATTCCGGCAGCCCGATAGCCGATACCGATTCGGTTGCCGACCGGGATATTGTTGCCGGCAACGACCTTTGGACTCCGGTAATCGATGAATTGAACGCATTTGGCGGAGATCATCCCGGACAAGAAAAATCAATTCTGATTATCTTTCTTTTAGGGTTTGCCGGAGGATTACTGGCCTTGTTGACCCCTTGTGTCTGGCCGATGATTCCGATGACTGTGAGCTTCTTTCTGAAACGTACCCAAGACCATAAAAAATCGGTGCGTGATGCCGTTCTGTATGGCATTGCCATCATTGTCATATATGTAGCATTAGGCTTGGTAATCACCGCAATTTTTGGGGCAAGTGCATTGAACGATCTGGCAACGAATGCGTTGTTCAATATCCTTTTCTTTGCCCTGCTGGTTGTGTTTGCCATATCGTTTTTCGGCGCATTCGAATTGACTTTGCCTGCTTCGTGGACTACAAAACTCGATCGCAAAGCCGACGCCACTACCGGGATATTGAGTATCTCTTTTATGGCCTTTACGTTGGTTTTGGTATCTTTCTCTTGCACCGGCCCGATTATCGGAACCCTGTTGGTTCAGGCCGCTTCGATGGGCGAGATAGCCGGTCCGGCTATCGGTATGTTGGGATTTGCCATAGCATTGTCTATCCCTTTTTCGCTGTTTGCCATATTCCCTTCACTGCTCAAATCCATGCCTAAATCGGGCGGTTGGCTTAACTCGGTAAAAGTAGTATTGGGATTTTTAGAGTTGGCTTTGGCTTTAAAGTTTCTTTCTGTTGCCGATTTGGCTTATGGCTGGCATATCCTCGACAGAGAAGCATTTGTGACTTTATGGATTATCATTTTTACTTTATTGGGATTCTATCTGCTCGGGAAAATCAAATTTTCACATGACAGTGATCTGAAATATGTTTCCGTACCTCGTCTGTTTATGGCTATTGTCTCTTTCGCTTTTGCCGCTTATATGGTCCCCGGTTTGTGGGGAGCTCCGTTGAAAGCGATCAGTGCATTTGCACCGCCCTTGAGTACACAAGACTTCAATTTGTATAACGAAGAGGTGCATGCCCAATTTACCGATTATGACGAAGGTATGGCTTATGCCAAGAAAGTCGGCAAGCCGGTTTTAGTCGACTTCTCGGGATTCGGGTGTGTCAATTGCCGCAAAATGGAAGCTGCCGTGTGGACCGATCCTGCTGTTAAATCGATCATCGATAACGATTATGTGTTGATTACCCTGATGGTGGATGACAAGACGCCTTTGCCCCAGCCCATAAAAGTAGAGGAATATGGCAAGACGCGTACACTTCGTACGGTAGGGGATCGGTGGAGCTATTTGCAGCGGTCGAAATTCGGTGCCAACGCGCAACCCTTTTATGTCTTGTTAGATACCGATGGTTATCCCGTAGCCCCTTCTTATTCTTATGATGAAGATGTTGCGGCCTATCGCGATTTTCTGAAAAAAGGAGTGGTTACCTTCAAAAATCGAAATTAATAAAATGTGGTTGTCGTGTTGACTTTCTTTTAATTTTGAAAAGTCACTATATTATCGGGATAAAAAGCCTCTGGCAGTTACGCTGCTGGAGGCTTTTATTTGTATATCAAGACTATCCCTATCGTCCATTGCTCTAAAATCAATAATGATCGAGTTGTTTTTTTGGGGATACGCAGTCTTTCCCCTTTTGTCAAATTCTATCGGGTATGTTTTGTCACAGATTAAATGTTGTTAAATAGCAATGGATATGTGAAACATTTATATATCCTCTTGTTATCACCAATAAATATAAATACTGTAAATGATAAAATCGAAAAGCGTATGAAATTGGGAACTGCTGTAAAGATTGTTGCATTGTTGTTGTCTTTTTCCGGGATTTTCCTTTCCTGTGACGATGACGATAAGAAGATTGTCTATAATAATTTGCCGGTGGAGAGTCGTCATTTTATAGAAAATTACTTTTCGGGGATCGATGTCACTGCTGTCGAAAAACAGGATGGTGAGCCTCATTATAAAGTAGAACTTGCCAATGGCTTTGTCCTGTGGTTTTATCGGAATGGCGGATGGCAAGAGGTGGACGGAAACGGGACGTATATATCGAGTGCTGTTCTGTATGATTTGTTGCCCGGTGCCGTTTTGACCTACGTCGCCCAAGAATATCCTGAAGCTTCGATTATCGAAGTCAGCCAACAAAGTTATGGATATGAAGTAAATCTCGGGACACAACCGGAAGTGAGATTGAAATTTAACCGCGAAGGGGGGATTATTACCGAGATTGTCGGTTGATTTTCGAAAATAAAAAAACGCTGACTTACAATCGTGGGTCAGCGTTTTTTTATATTATTTTTTTTCATAAATGACAAACGAGTAGGGGTAAGTGTGTTTTTTGTCGGCTTCGTGATCTTCCCGGAAAACTTCTTTCCATTTGTTCAGATCGATCCCCGGGAAAAATGTATCGGCATTCTCAAATTTGTGATGAATCTCCGTGATATATAATTTGTCGGCGATGTCGATCGTCTGTTTGTATATCATGGCTCCTCCGATAACGAATACTTCGTCTTGGGATTCACACAGATTCAAAGCATCTTCGATCGAAGAACAAGCAAACGCATTATCATAAAATGATTCGGGAATAGATGTCAGAACCAGATTTTTGCGATTGGGTAATGCCCCGTTGGGCAGAGACTCGAATGTGCGTCGTCCCATAATGACGGCATGATTTACGGTCAAATCTTTAAACCGTTTCAGATCGTTGGGCATATGACACAAAAGCTCTTTATTTTTACCGATAGCCATATCCTCGGCTACTGCGGCGATTAAAGAAATTGTTGGCATAATATTATCTGTATTAGGTTATTAATAGTTTTTACCGGGAATTATACTGCAACCTCTCCTTTTATGTGGGGATGCGGATCATATCCGGTAAGTGTAAAATCTTCGTATTTAAATCCGAATATATCTTTTATTTCAGGGTTTAGTTCCATTTGCGGCAGCGGCCGGGGGGTGCGTGTCAATTGCAATTTTACCTGCTCGATGTGGTTGCTGTAAATGTGGGCATCTCCCAATGTATGCACAAAATCGCCGGCTTGCAGACCGGTAACCTGTGCCATCATCTTCAGTAACAATGCATACGAAGCGATGTTGAACGGTACACCCAGAAATATGTCGGCACTGCGTTGGTAAAGTTGCAGGCTCAATCGGCCATTGGCTACGTAGAACTGGAAAAATGCATGGCACGGAGGCAGATTCATTTGGGGAAGATCGGCTACATTCCATGCGCTCACGATTATGCGCCGGGAATCGGGATTGTGCTTTATCATCTCTACGGCTTCGCTGATCTGGTCGATATGCCCGCCATTATAGTCGGGCCACGATCGCCACTGATAGCCGTATATGTGTCCCAAATCTCCCTTCTCGTCGGCCCATTCGTTCCATATTCTCACGCCATTTTCTTGAAGATACTTGACATTTGTATCTCCCTTCAGAAACCATAACAGCTCGTATATGATCGATTTTAAATGTAATTTTTTCGTGGTTAATAGCGGAAATCCCTCCTCCATGTTGAACCGCATCTGATGCCCGAATACACTGATTGTCCCTGTTCCTGTACGGTCTTCTTTGTGAGTCCCTTCCTGCAATACACGTTGTAAAAGGTCTAAATATTGCTTCATGTCCAGATCGTTAATAGGATTACAAAAATAATAATTCTGCACAAATTATGGTACAGTTCGTACAAGATATTTGAAGGCTTAACATTTTGAACGGTCGTCTTAAGTCTTTTTGGGGAGCTGTAAATCAGCCATGTTTTACTTTTGTATTCAGATTATTGTGCCCTTTTCAACAGCTCTATCAGTTGTTATTTTATAATGATTATTAAACTATGTCAAGATGACTGTTTTTTATAAATATTATGTAATTGCATAGTTATTTATATTTTTTATGTTTGTCTTGTATTTACAGAAGATAAAATAGATGTATAGCAGAAATTTTAGATAATAGAATAGTTGATAAGGATGATACGTCTTGAGCAGATTCATAAAACCTATCATAATGGCTCTCCGTTACATGTGCTGAAAGGTATTGATTTAGAGGTCGAGAAGGGAGAAATGGTTTCGATAATGGGAGCATCCGGATCGGGAAAATCGACCTTGTTGAACATATTGGGTATTTTGGACGACTATGATTCGGGTAATTATTATTTGAATAATATGCTTATCAAAAATCTGTCCGAAACCAAAGCTGCCGAATATCGAAACCGAATGATCGGTTTTGTTTTTCAATCGTTCAATCTGATATCCTTTAAAAATGCGATGGAAAACGTCGCCCTTCCGCTCTATTACCAGAATGTATCGCGCAAAAAAAGAAATATGCTGGCTATGGAGTATCTCGAAAAAATGGGCCTTCGGGAGCATGCATTCCATTTGCCTTCTGAGTTGTCGGGTGGACAAAAGCAGCGAATTGCTATTGCACGGGCCTTGATTGCCCAACCTCAGATTATCTTGGCCGATGAGCCTACCGGAGCTCTTGACAGCAAAACCAGTTTGGAAGTCATGGATTTACTGAAAGAGGTAAATAACGAAGGCATGACATTGGTGATTGTAACCCACGAAAGAGATATTGCCGTCCGGACGAATAAAATAATCCATATTAAAGACGGAATTATTGATTCGACCGAAATTCTAAAATGATAGCCGATGAGAAATATCTTTCAAGAAATATGGGGTGTTTTGCGGAATAATAAATTGAGGACGTTCCTGACCGGATTTTCTGTCGCATGGGGCGTTTTTATGCTTATCTTATTATTGGGTGCGGGTAACGGTTTGAAAAATGGCGTTCAGAGCAAATTTTCATGGCGTGCCAAGAATGCTATAACTTTGTGGGCCGGACGCACCTCTTTGCCTTATAAGGGTATGCCTAAAAATAAAGAGGTAAGTTTCAGACCCGAAGATGTATCTGCATTTCTCAAACTTCATCCTGAGGTTTCTCATTTTACGGCTGTCCTCGATCGCAGCGGAGATACGTTGTCGGTAGGGAAAGAGTCGGTTTTTAATTTGATAAAGGCCGTCTCTCCCGATTATCCTTCGATCCGTAATATACAGATCATCTCGGGCGGTGGCCGCTTTATCAACGAAGCCGATATGAAAATGGCCCGTAAAGTGGCCGTCATCCATGAACGTACGGCCGAGATTTTATTCAAATCAAAATCGGCCGTAGGACGGTTTGTCAAAGCCGGTAAGGTAATGTACAAAGTTGTCGGAGTATATACCGAAGACCTTATGCAAACCTCTCCGGATATATTTATTCCTTTATCGACAGCCGGAAAAATTTATTTTCCGGACGAAAAATATAAAAACCTGGAAATGGTCGTTGACGGGGTGAATTCGATGGAGGAAAATGAGACTTTCGAACAGGGTTTGCGTGAAACATTGGGCAATGTCGGCGGTTTTTCGCCTGACGACCCGAATGCCATGTATATCAGAAATACAATATCGGATTATTTACAGACACAAGGAATATTCGGCGGAATACAGCTCTTTATTTGGATCATCGGTATCGGAACTCTTATTGCCGGTATTGTGGGTGTCAGCAACATCATGCTGATCTCGGTGAAAGAACGGACCCGGGAGCTGGGAATCAGAAAAGCATTAGGGGCTACTCCTTTATCGATCTTGAAACTGGTCGTGATCGAGTCGGTTTTTGTGACTCTCTTTTTCGGCTATCTGGGAATGATTGCAGGAATAGGTCTGACCGAAGGCGTAAATGCCTTGTTGGAGTCTGGCGGAACAAAGAGTGATATGATATTTCAAAATCCTACCGTAGAACTTTCGATCGCACTTTCGGCTACGTTGGTTCTTGTCTTGGCGGGTGTTTTGGCCGGATACTTCCCCGCCCGGAAAGCTGTACGGGTGAAGCCGATAGAAGCATTGCGGAATGAATAATGGTTGTAATTATGTTTGACAGAGAGAGATGGTACGAAATATGGCTTACGATTACTCGAAATAAAATTCGCAGTCTTTTGACTGCCTTTGGCGTATTTTGGGGAATATTTATGTTGGTGCTTATGTCGGGGTCGGGCAGGGGACTGGAGGAAGGTATAACTTCCGGAATAAAAGACTTCCCTAAAAATTCGTACTACTTTTTCTCCATGAGGACATCCGAACCTTATGCCGGTTTTGCAAAAGGTCGTAATTGGTCTATGCATACGTCGGATATCGAGATATTGAAAAGCCGGTTCCCGGAAATAGACAAAATATCGGCAATCATGTTTGAATGGACAGAAAAAAATACGTTGCGTAACAATAAATACGGTGCCTATGTGATTAAGGGTCTTTCGCCCGATTACCTTTTTATCGAGCCTCAACAAATGCGTTATGGCCGTTATATAAACGAAATGGATATTCGGGAGAGACGCAAGGTGTGTGTAATCGGCGAACAAGTGTATCAAGAAATGTTTCAGCCCGGAGAAAACCCGTTGGGCGAACTGTTGCATATTAACGGAACGGCTTATCAGGTAATCGGCGTGAATATTCCGGTAACAAAAATTCAGATCGGAGGACGTTCCGAAGCCTCGATTATTTTGCCGTTTAGTACGATGCAACAAAGTTGTAACCGGGGAGATAAAATCGATTGTCTGGCTCTGTTGATAAATGAAAACTTTTCGGTTTCTGCTCTGGAAGATGAGATGAAAAGTGTCATTAAAAAACATAACCATATTGCTCCGGACGACTTGCAGGCCGTAGGTGGCATCAATGTTGAAAAAGAGTTTAAGATGTTTTCCTCTCTTTTCATGGGAATCGGCATTTTGATCTGGATTGTCGGACTCGGAACATTATTGGCCGGAGCCGTAGGTATCAGTAACATTATGCTGGTAACCGTAAGAGAACGAACAAAAGAGATCGGCATTCGCCGTGCATTGGGAGCTTCTCCGCGTTCTATATTGGTGCAGATCATGACCGAAACGCTTGTTTTGACCATGCTCGCTGGTCTGGCCGGCTTATTTATGGGCGTAGGACTTTTGTGCGTAGTAGATATGTTTATGCAGAATATCTCTTTATCGGGCGGAAACGCATTTTTTGCACCGCCTCAAATCTCCTTTGCCACAGCCGTTGTGGCGTTGGTGGTTTTGCTCGTCACCGGATTGTTGGCCGGGTTGTTGCCGGCATGGCGGGCTTTGCAGATAAAGGCGATCGATGCGATACGGGAAGAATGAAATAGGAAAAATAATAGAGGGTTATGAGAAAATATGTAAAGATCTTTTTATTGCTGTTGTTTGCAGTAATGTTTATCGGGACATTCGTCTTTTTATGGAGAAAATCCCGTCCCGAGATAACCATGTATGAGATAATTGCTCCTCGAATAGGAACAATCGAGAAAAAAACCGTGGCTACCGGGAAAGTCGAGCCTCGTGACGAAGTGCTGATAAAACCTCAAATATCAGGAATCGTTTCGGATGTGTATAAGGAGGCCGGACAGATGGTGAAAGCCGGGGATGTGATCGCTTTGGTAAAGGTGATCCCGGAAATGGGAACATTGAATGCGGCCGAGTCGCGGGTCAATGTTGCCCGCATCAATCTGGACCAAACCGAACGCGATTTTGAACGGGCGCAAAGTCTTTTCCGTTCCGGTGTGATTTCGAAAGAGGAATTTGAAAAAAGTCAATTGGAAAATAATCAGGCAAAAGAGGAGTTTCAAAATGCCCAGGATAATCTGGAAATCGTCAGAGACGGTATCTCTCGTCGTTCGGCTCAGTACAGCAATACCCAGATACGGTCGACCATCGACGGTATGATTCTGGATGTACCGGTAAAAGTCGGTAATTCTGTGATACAGTCCAATAATTTTAACGATGGAACCACAATCGCCTCGATTGCCAATATGAACGACATGATTTTTAAAGGAAAAATCGACGAAACAGAAGTGGGGCTCCTTCATGAAGGCATGCCGATAAAGTTGACGGTCGGTGCTCTTCGAAATTCCTGCTTTGATGCGGTTTTAGAGTATATATCCCCAAAAAGTACCGAAGAAAATGGAACCGTACTCTTCGAGATCAGGGCTGCTGTGACCATTCCCGATACCGTCTTTGTCCGTGCCGGATATAGCGCAAATGCCGAAATTATCTTAGATCGGAGAGACAGTGTGTTGACCATACCCGAAAGCGCTGTCGAATTTGTCGGCGACTCGACGTTCGTACAGTGTGTACAAGACAGCCTGAGCAAACCTCAGGTGTTTTTGCGGAAGCCGATAAAAACAGGGCTGTCCGATGGCATATCGATAGAAGTGCTTTCGGGAATAAAAGGTGGTGAATCGATTCGTGGAAATAAGATCTTAAACAAGTAAACAGATGAATATTTATAAAATAAGCGCTATAAGCCTTGTAATAACAGGCTGTTTCTCTTTTACCGCTATTGCACAGGAAAAATGGTCGCTGTCGCGTTGCATCGATTATGCCATACAAAATAATATTCAGGTAAAACAGCGGCAATTCGAAAAAGAGAGTAGTGAGATACGTCTGCATACCGCACGTATGAGCCGTTTGCCCGATTTGTCCGGAAGTGCCGGACAAGATTTCTATTTCGGACGAAGTCCGTCACGTACAGGAGTGTATGAAGACCAGTCTCAATCATCGACCACATTCCATATATCATCGTCTGTCCCCGTGTTTACAGGGTTTAGAATACAAAGTGAGATCGGTGCTGCACGGTTCGATTTGAAAGCGGCCATAGAAGAGCTGAATAAAGCGAAAGAAGATATCGCCTTGAACGTAACCTCCTATTATTTGCAAGCCCTTTTTAACAAAGAAATCCTGCAAATTTCACAGAAGCAGCTCGAAATCAGCCGACAGCAATTGCAAAGAACGGAGAAGATGGTCGAGCAAGGGAAAAGTCCGGAGTCTTCTTTATACGAAAGCCGGGCATTGGTTGCCGAGGATGAGATGAATGTGACTCAGTCTGAGAATAACCTGCTTTTGTCTTTAGTCGACCTTTCCCAATTGTTGAATCTGGAAAGCGCCAAAGACTTTGATATTGAAGAGCCCGATATAGAGTCGATTACGCTACAACAGGAAGCGACTTTGGTATCTCCGACCGATGCGTTTGCTTTTTCGGTAGAAAACCGACCCTCTATAAAGTCGGCGCTGTATGCGTTGGAAAGCAGCCGTTACGGATTGAAGCAGGCCCGTTCGGGATATTTCCCGACGCTCTCTTTTGGCGCATCCTATGGCACAAGTTTTTATCATGCCTATAAAGGGGGCAATGAGAATAGCTGGACTTTTGCCGAGCAAATGCGTAACAACGGGAGCGAGATATTGGGCTTTACCCTCTCTGTGCCTCTCTTTAATCGCTTTGCCACCCGAAATCAGGTAAAACTGGCCCGTATACAAATCGGTATGCAGGAACTGGCTTTGGACAATGCCCGTCAGCAACTTTACAAAGAGATAGAACAAGCCTATTATGCTGCGGTTGCTGCCCATAAGAAGTTTATCTCCTCTCAGAAGTCGGTCGATGCCGCCCGCATTTCATTCGAATATGAACAGAAAAAATACGATGCGGGAAAATCTACCATATTTGAATATAACGACGCAAAAAATAAATACGAAAAAAGTTTGTCAGAACAAGTACAGGCACGGTATGACTTCTTGTTCCGCTCAAAGGTCTTGGATTTTTATCATGGAAAACCGTTGGTTTTCTGAAAAAAAAATTGCTATTATGCACCGGACGGGAAAAATCCCGGAATACAAAAGATGATGAGTGCCGGTAAGAAAAAATCAATACCCTTCTCGATACTTCCCCTCGGTGCTGTCTTCTATGATACTGAGATAGCTCGCATAGCGCGATTCGCTGATCAGGTGCTGCTCTACGGCCGCCAGTACGGCACAACCCGGTTCGTGCCGGTGGGTGCAGTTATTGAACCGGCAATCGTGCGAAACTTTAAATATCTCGGGGAAAAAGTGGGCTACCTCTTCTGTCTCGAAATCGATCGTGCCGAACCCTTTTATTCCCGGTGTGTCGATAATGTATCCGCCATCGGGCAGGGGAAACATTTCAGAGAACGTTGTCGTGTGCATCCCTTTGTGGTGCGAGGCCGACACATTCCCGGTTTTTAGGTGCAATCCCGGGAGAATCGTGTTGATCAGTGTCGATTTTCCGACTCCCGAATTTCCGGATACTAACGATATTTTCCCTTGCAGCAGCGCTTTGATGTCGCCGATGCCTTCTCCTGTCAAGGCCGAAACTTTGAAACATTCATATCCGATTGTTTCGTAAAGCAGGATTAGGGCTTCCATATATTCCCGGTCGTCGTCGTTGTAGCAGTCGGTTTTATTGATGACGATCTTTACCGGGATGCGGTATGCCTCGGCCGTTGCAAGAAAACGGTCGATGAAAATCGTGTTTGTCGTCGGATTGCTCACCGTAATGATGAGCAGTGCCTGGTCGATGTTTGCCGCTAAAATATGGGACTCTTTCGAGAGATTCGAAGATTTGCGGATGATGTAATTCTCGCGTGGCTCTATTTGGGTAATAAAGGCAGTCCCCTCCTTGTTCGTCTCGATCATGACCCGGTCTCCTACTGCGACAGGATTGGTGCTGCGTATGCCCTTTAGTCGGAAATTTCCTTTTATTTTGCATTTGACGCTTTCACCCTCGTCTGTCTTTACGACATACCAGCTGCCTGTATTTTTTATTACGAGTCCGTGTTCCATACTGTTTTACAATAAATATATATCTCCCTTATCCGGAAAATCCCTAAAAAAGAAAAACTAAAAGCGAAACAACACGTTCTGGCTTTTAGTTTTTCCTATATTGTGTTTTTTGTTTTGTCACCTCGAAAATCTGAAAATCCCTATACGGTCAGGATCTCTTTCTCTTTTGCGGCGAAAATATCATCGATCTTTTTGATATATTTGTCATGTACTTTCTGTACGCTGGCTTCTCCGTCTTTCTCTACATCTTCGGGCATACCGGCTTTAATAGCCTTTTTCAGTCCGTCGATGGCATCGCGACGCGCATTGCGAACACTCACTTTGGCATTTTCAGCCTCTTGTTTAGCCTGCTTTACCAAAGCTTTACGTCTCTCTTCGGTCAAAGGGGGCAATCCCAACCGGATAATTTCCCCGTTATTCTCAGGCGTGATCCCTATTTCTGAATTTTGAATAGCTTTTTCGATTTCTTTGAACATCGATTTCTCCCATGGCTGTATCGCAATTGTTTTTGCATCGGGCGTAGTGATCGTCGCAACATTGCTGATCGGTACCATACTGCCATAATATTCAACCCGCACCGGGTCAAGGATACGGACGTTAGCTTTTCCGGCACGAATCGTTGCCAAGGCTTCATCCAAAAATTCGACACTCATTGCCATCTTTTCTTCTGCGGCATCCAAGTATGTTTTTACGTCTGTCATAATGGTTTTATATACGTGTTTATAATTTCTTTTTGGGAAGACAGAATCGCCCGCATCTCTCTCTATCCGGCATCCCGGATATGTAGCCGAGCCACTTTGCCTGTTACTTCATGAAACAAATATAAAATAGTTTCGCCAAATCTCAAAACGTTTTTCAGATTAATAGACCAATGTGCCGATATTCTCTCCCGTAAGCACTTTTTTCAGGTTGCCGTTGGTATCCATGTCGAATACGATGATCGGAAGGTGATTCTCTTTGCAAAGCGTTGTCGCTGTCAGGTCCATGACCTTAAGCCCTCGGGTATAAATTTCGTCGTAACTGATTTTGTCGAATTTTACAGCGCTCTTGTCTTTCTCGGGGTCGGCCGTATAAATACCGTCCACACGGGTGCCTTTCAGCATGACATCGGCCTCGATCTCTATCCCTCTCAACGCCGATCCTGTGTCGGTGGTAAAATAGGGATTTCCCGTACCTCCCGAAATAATTGCGATTTCGCCCTGTTTCATGGCATCTATCGCTTTCCATTTGCTGTAATGTTCTCCGATGGGGAACATCCCGATAGCGGTAAATACACGCGCCTTTTGTCCCAACGACTCTAATGCCGAACTCAAGGCAAGGCTGTTGATCACCGTGGCAAGCATTCCCATCTGGTCGCCTTTGACACGGTCGAACCCTTTCGAAGAACCGCTTAACCCTCTGAAAATATTTCCACCGCCGATGACGATCCCGATTTCGATTCCCAATCCGGCAATCTCTTTAATCTGTTCGGCATATTCTTTCAACCGTTTCTCGTCGATGCCGTACTGCTTTTCTCCCATGAGCGACTCACCGCTCAATTTCAGTAATATACGTTTATACCTGATATCCATATTGTCGGTTTTATGATGCAGAAAAACGCTGTCAGATTTTCTGTATCCTGTTCTTTTGCCAAATTTAAACATTTTAAGTGAACGAAGAATAAACTCTCATTCAAAAAAAGAAATATATGGTTTCTTTTTTGCTAAATTTGCAACAGATGAGGGGCGTCCCTGTTCGAAAAAGATAACAATGAGAAAAATTGCCGTCATATTGTTCTTGTGTATAGCTTGTTCGCTTCAAGCAAGGGTATTGAACGAAAAATTGTACCGCAAAGCAGAGACCCATTTCAATAACCGAGAATGGGCCGAAGCCCTTTCCATGTTCAATATCTTGCTGACAGAAAATCCGAAAGAGGTAGATCTGTATGTCGCTTCGATCGTTGCCGCCTCGTATCAGGATATGCCCCAGTCGGTGATGCACTATGTCGAGCTGTCGGAACGTAACGGCGTCTCTTTAGACTCTTTGTTTGTCGGAGTGGATGCCCTGACCATGTCGCACCGGCAATCGGAGATGTATGAAAATATGTTGCTGTTGATAAAGAAAGAGCAGCCTTGGTTGAAAAAATTGATCAACACATACCTCATCCGCTTTTACCGTTTCAGAAACAATGCCCCCCGCATAGTGGAGGTGTCGGACGAGCTTTTGGAAATGTTTCCGCTCGATAAGCGGCTCTTGAAACTGAAAGGCGATGCTCTGCTCGGACAAGGAGAGAGCCTGTCGGCCTTTGATTGTTATGAACAGATATACCGACAAGACTCGACCGATCAAGATGCCTTGATCTTTCTGGGAAATTTCCTGTATGATCGGGGAATCGAAAGACTTAAAAAACTCGAAATGCAGGACGATTCGCTGGCTGTTTATGATCTCGGACACTCGGTTGCCTATAAAAAAGAAAAAAAGGAGATCTTGGATACCGATCTTCGCGAAGCGGCTTACTATCTTGAGAAAGCCGAAGCACAATATTCTACGCCCTACCTTCGCAACGCATTGTCTGTAATCTATACCCGCTTGTCCGAGAATGAAAAGGCCGCGGCGATTATGAACCGTTCTAAATTACGAACGAAATCTCCTTAAACGCAAAACGTTGTATCGTCCCGTCTTCTCTTTTAAGAATCAATTGACCGTTGTCCTCGATCCCTTCGATCGAAGCGTTGAACAGTATCCCGTTGCTGATAAAGGGATATATTCCGTTATTCCTGAAAAGTAAAGACATATATCTCTGCTTTATCTCCTCTTCTTTATCGGGACTATACATGCTATATGCTTCGATAATGCGGTCGAGAATCTTTTCCAAAAGATGAGGCAAATCATGTTCCTTTCCCGTAATCTGCAAAAGCGATACGGGATTCGGAGCATCCGACTTGAAAATTTCTTGGTTTATGTTGATCCCTATCCCGGCAATGACACTGCTTAACGTAGAACCCGTGAGATCGACCTCAATAAGCATTCCTGCAATTTTTTTCTCTTTCCAATAAATATCGTTTGGCCATTTTATCGAAAAATGCGGATCATATTCTTGAAGAACCTCGACAATGGCAATAGGAATCAGTTGTGATAAAATAAACTGCCGGTCTGCCGGGATGTGAGTAGGCCGGAGCAATAAACTGAATAATAGATTCTTGCCTCGTTCCGATTCCCAATGGTTTCCTCGCTGTCCGCGTCCGGCCGTTTGATAATCGCTCACGACAACAGTCCCTTCGGGTTGGTCGCTCTCTCGGGAAATCAGTTCCCGCATATATGAATTGGTAGAAAGAGTCTCATCGAGATGTATAAATGTTTCGCTCATTTTGTACAGATGTTATTGATTATTCTTTTCCCATTTTTCGAGCTCGGCAAACAGCTCTGTCTGTTTGGCCTTCGGCATTTTCTTTAATACTTCGATATATGATTGCAGTATCCACTCTTTCATCTGTCTCTCTTTAGCTCGATCATATATTATTGTATTCCAATATTTTTTATTGGCGTGATACCCGGGCATTACATAAGCGTATCGTTCCCTCAATTCGATGGCCAGATCGGCATCACACTTCACATTTGCCCAATGCTGGTCGGCCTCGATGCTTGTGTAAAGAAACATTTTTCCGGCAACCTTGAAGACCAAAGTCGTTTCATCGAAAGGAAAACATTCTGTCGTCTCGGGCAGACTTAAACAAAAGTCTCGTAATTGTTCTATATCCATATTGTCTATGATTGTAACGGCGGATAAAAAGCATCCGGGATGTGATTGATCTCGTATTCGTCTCCTTTTTTGATAACGGAAATAATATCGAACCGTACTTCGAACGGAAGTTCATATCGCTGTATGTACGCATCCGCAGCATCTATGATATGCCGTATTTTTCGGCTGTTTACCGCATCTTCAGGATATTCGAACCGTTCAGAGCTTCGGGTCTTTACCTCAACTATCACAAGCGTACGGTCTTTGTAGGCGACAATATCCAACTCGAGTTTTCCGTTTTTCCAGTTGATATCTCGAATCACGTATCCTCTGGCGGTAAGATATTCGGCCGCCCGTTCTTCTCCTGATTTTCCTGTCCGGTTGTGTTCTGCCATAATTGGGGGAGTAGAAATATCGGTTCCTATCTGCGAAAATACTCCTTTCTTATGGATTGTACAAAAAAACTTTCGATGTTTGTCCCGATTTGTCCTTTTATCTATATCCGGAGAAAACGTTGCAAATTACGACAATCATCCTTCCACCGAAGGATAATCGTATTTCTTTTTATATTCCGTCGGGGTTATACCCGTTATCCTTTTAAAACATCTATTGAAGTGGGTTATGGTGTCAAAACCGCATTCGATACTGATTTGAGAAATATTGAATTTATCCGTAGATAGAAGTTTGCAGGCATACCCTATGCGCATGTCTGTAATGTATTCTTTAAAAGATTTTCCGATGTTTTTTTTGAAATACCGGCAAAAAGAACTTGGGTTCATCGCCGCAAAAGAAGCAATTTCTTTGAGGCATATTTTCCTATTATATTCTTTATTCAGGTATGCGATGACTTTTTCGATTTTTTTATCTTTGTACCCGATAAGTACAGGTGCATAATTGGGTGAGGTAACCAACTCTTTTTGTGGTATCTGTGAAAGTAATTGCAACAATTTTATAAGGGTCAGTATTTGATCTAATCCATCCAATGTAGGTATTTTTTTTAGCAAATCTTTAATTTTCGGGTAATTATCAAGATTATACTTTATGCCTCTGTCTGCATCTATAAATAATTTGTGGATGGAAACGAACTGTACATAGTTTGCAAACGAATATTGCATGAAATTTTTTTCGAATTGAATGTTGACGCCACAGACTCTTGGGCATTCTTCCGTAGAACTCTGCATACAGTGGGGAAGAGACGAGCCGAAAAGAATCACGCAATTATCTGAAAAATCAATGATATTGTCTCCTACAAGACATTGTCCGTGTCCTTGTTCGACATAGATCAATTCATATTCGCTGTGAAAATGCCACGGGTATGTAAATTTTTCATAATCGTAAAATCTGATACGGACCGGATTGTTGGCCGATATACATAGCCTTTCGTTTATTATCTTTTTCGTGTTTTTCATGAGATAATTTTTCTTTTTGAGTCTATCTGTGCAAAAATAGGCATATTTTCTGCAAAATTCCGCTTATATAGCTCCCTGTTCTTTACCTATTTTTGCTTATAGATAAACATTAAATTCGGTTTTATATGAATGATATATTCAGCATAGCGGGAAAGGTCGCCGTTATTACTGGTGGATCGGGAGTCTTGGGTAGTAATATTGCCAGAGGATTTTTACGAGCAGGAGCAAAAGTTCTCATTATCGGAGCACATCAGGAAAGTGTCGATTCGGCTTTAGCAAATTTAAAAAGTGAAGGGCGTGATGTGTGCGGTACGGTATGTGATGTGCTCGATATTGACCATTTGCTTGAAGTAAAGGATATGTTATTGGAACGTTGGGGACGAGTCGATATTCTCGTTAATGCAGCCGGAGGTAATATTCCCGGAGGAACGTTGCAGGAAGACCAGAATATTTTTGATATGAAGATTGCTGATTTAAATAGGGTGGTGGATCTGAATCTTAATGGAACGGTATATCCTTGTTTCGTTTTCGGACGAGTCATGGCATTGCAAGGTAGCGGGAGTATCGTTAATATATCTTCTATGGCGGCAATGGAATCGATTACCCGTGTGCCGGGATATTCTATGGCAAAAAGCGCAGTAGAGAATTTTACGCGCTGGCTTGCTCAAGAGATGGCTATCAAATTCAATGAAAACATTCGTGTCAATGCAATTGCCCCGGGTTTTTTTATTGGCAATCAAAATCGTTCGGTACTTCTTCATGAAGATGGAAGCTTGACCGAACGCAGTAAAAAAGTGATAGCCAAAACTCCCATGCGACGTTTTGGAGATATTTCAGAGCTTAATGGCGCTGTACAGTTCTTGTGCAGCGATGCCGCAAGTTTTATTACGGGTGTAATTTTGCCGATAGATGGCGGATTCAGCACATTCAGTGGAGTTTAACCGATTAATGATACAAATAAATATGATGGAAAAAACTTGGAGGTGGTTTGGACAAAAAGATCAAGTTACATTGAATCTGCTCCACCCAATAGGAGTTGATAGTATTGTGACTTCACTTCATGATGTTCCTAACGGTAATGTTTGGACCGTTGAAGACATACGTCATATGCAATCTTATATTCGTTCTTATGGCTTTGATTGGTCGGTTGTCGAAAGTCTGCCCGTTTGTGAAGCGATCAAATATGGAGGCCCCGAACGGGATAAATTGATCGAAAATTATAAATTGAGCCTCGCTAATCTTGGCCGATGCGGTATTCGTACTGTCTGTTATAATTTTATGCCAGTAATAGACTGGATTCGTACAGACCTCAATTATCCTCTGCCCGACGGATCTACCTCTTTGTATTTCGATCGCATCCGGTTTGCCTATTTTGATCTGAAAATCCTTCAACGTTCTGGTGCGGAAAAGGATTATACTCTGGCAGAACGTGAGAAAGTTGAAATATTGGATAAAAAAATGACCGATGAACAAAAGGATGAATTGATCGATACGATAATTGTAAAAACGCAAGGCTTTGTTAATGGAAATATCCGGAGCGGAGATAAAAACCCGGTTCTGCTATTTAAGCATTTACTCGATTTGTATAAAGGTATCAACCGGGATAAACTTCGTGAGAATATGAGATATTTCCTTTCTTCTATTATGCCGGTATGCGAAAAATACGGGGTGAATATGTGTGTCCATCCAGACGATCCTCCTTTTCAAGTGTTCGGCTTGCCTCGAATTGTAACAGACGAAGAAGATATCGCATGGATTCTCAATGCCGTAGATAATCCTCATAACGGCTTGACTTTTTGCGCAGGTTCGTTGAGCGCGGGAGAAGGTAACGATACTCGATCGTTGGCGAAGAAATTCGCTGGACGCACCTATTTTGTCCATTTGCGAAGTACCGAAGCGATACCGGGAGGTAGTTTTATCGAAAGTTCACATCTTGCAGGCCGTGGTCACATAATAGATCTGGTGCGCATATTTGAACAGTTACATCCCGGTTTGCCCATGCGTATCGATCATGGACGTTCTATGCTTGGTGATGGAGATAAAGATTATAATGCCGGTTATTCTTTTTATGGCCGAATGTTGGCTTTGGCACAAGTAGAAGGTATTTTATCTACGGTTAGTGATGAAATGGATAAAGGGGTGTTTTTTGATTTTTAATTTTAGAAGATTAGGATAGAAATATTGAGATATTTAATTATATTTGATTATATTTGTTGGAACAGATTTGTAAAATTCAAATTTTAAAGCAATGGATGCAAAACGTTTTCAATTGCCGGTAGCCGGATTATTGATTGCCGCTGGTCTTTACATGTTGGGTTGGACATTGAACCGAGCTTTGATAGAAATCAAAGATAAGGACAGAGTCGTTACCGTCAAAGGATTGGCCGAAAAAGAGGTCCCGGCCGATAAGGTTATCTGGCCTTTGGCATTCAAAGAGATCGGCAATGACATGATTGCCATATATGACGAGTTGAATCGGAAAAACCAGATTATCATAACTTTCTTGAAAAATAACGGGATAACCGAAAATGAAATTTCGCTTTCCGCCCCTCAAATTATAGATATGAAAGCTGAGCGTTACTCGAATGTTCAGTCGCCCTATCGTTACAATGTTACGTCTGTCATTACGGTTACTTCGGGACAGATCGAGCGGGTACGCGAATTGATGGACAAGCAGGTCGATCTGTTAAAGTTAGGGGTAGCCATTACGGGAGGCGAATACCAGTATAATCCGCAATTTTTCTTTACCCGATTGAATGAAATAAAACCGGGAATGATAGAAGAGGCGACCAAAAACGCCCGTTCTTCTGCCGAAAAATTTGCCAAAGATTCGGATAGCAAGCTGGGTAAAATAAAACGTGCCAACCAAGGACAATTTATTATCGAAGACAGAGACATGAACACTCCGTATATAAAGAGTGTACGTGTTGTGACAACCGTCGATTATTACCTTGAAGATTAAGATTGAATGGAAGAAAACCGTGACGAACGTTTTATGCGTCAGGCTTTGCTTGAAGCAAAAGAAGCTTACGACAGAGATGAAATTCCGGTCGGGGTGGTAGTGGTATATAAAGATCGTGTAATAGCCAGAGGACACAATCTGACGGAAACGCTCAATGACGTTACCGCCCATGCCGAGATGCAGGCGATAACCTCGGCTGCCGGCGTATTGGGGGGTAAATATCTGACCGGCTGTACGGTATATGTAACATTAGAACCTTGTGTAATGTGTGCCGGAGCGTTGGGTTGGGCACAGGTTTCCCGGGTTGTTTACGGAGCCGACGACGATAAACGGGGATTCCGTAAGTTTGCTCCGAAAGCCTTACATCCCAAAACTGAGATTCAAGGGGGAGTTTTACAAGAAGAATGTGCACGATTGATGCAAGACTTTTTTAAAAATAAAAGGTAGAGGGTGACCGACTCGGTAAAAAATGACGATCACACTGGTAGCGATTTTAAATGGGTGGCTGCGATAATATAGATTATAAAAAGAATAGAAAACGTACAGGAATATGGAAAATACTCGGGTAAAGGTAGAATTGGAGATAAAACCGGAAATGGCTCTTTTGTTAGGCATGGTATTGCACGGAGGTATATATGGCTATAATGTAGTCAGTAAGTTACTGACGCCAAAGAGCTTGAAAGACCTTCACGATATCGGTCAGAGTATTATCGATCAGGTCGAGTCGGAACATGATATGACGGCATACGAAAAGGATTTGCTGGCACGTCTCAATCCGGAAGAATTGGCTTTTTTTAAAGAACTTCGGAGTGCCGAATCCAAAAAGTAAATGTTTGCCGGTTCGTTCGAGAAGGTAATAATCTGAAAATATCGGTTATACTTATAGCAATCGACGTTATAATCTTTGGTTTTAGAAAAAGTAAAATACATCGGAAATAGACCTATTCCACGCAATCATTTTGAAAAAATACAAATCTTACGATAAAAGCCGTGCTTTTGTCGTAAAGATATTACAAAGAATGATTTTGGGCTTGCAATAAGGGAAAGGTAAAGTCTCATGAAAAATGGTTCGACTTTTTTCGAGACGGTTATCTAATCCCTCTCATGCCTGAAATGTTTCTTCTTCTTTATTCGCGTCATAATTTTTTGTCCTGACTATGCGACGTACGTTTTTATTTCTGTTTGCAATAATCAGCGGTACACGTTCTACGACAACCGTCGAAGTGTCGAGTCCTAATGCATTAGGCTCTCCGATGCCGATTTTACGAATAAGCGCATAAAGGCTCATCAACATGTTTTGTTTGCGGTCGCATGAGTCTTCAGGATAATATATGCGGTAAATGATTATGAAACGGAAATCTCCCGGTATTCCGTTTTTACGTAAAGACGGGTACGTACTGGTCAGTTTCAGTTCTCCATCAGCGACAAGGTCTTCGACAACCTGCCTCAAATAAAGGCTGACATGGGGCTCGATACGAAATCCGATACGCATGGTTACATTAAACAATGTATCTTTGATCAATGAAGCGTAACTATATTCAAGAGTGTCGGGTGTATCGACATACTCTAAATTAATCAACCAATAATGATCTGCACGTTTAGGTTGTTTGTTGATGATGGAGTACAATAGTTTATCATCTACACGACCGTCCATGTGCGCATGGTTTACGTAAACAAGGTTCGATGCATATTTCGGAATACTTTCGTCGGCCTTGATATCGGAAATAATACCATAATAATCGCTCAACTGTTTAGTCGACATATATCGACGGCGTATTTTTTGAGCTCCTACCCATACGAACATGATAAAGCAGAGTATTCCTCCGATGAGTAATGTAAACCAACCTCCGGCTATAAACTTGGATAAGTTTGCCGTAAGAAAAATACCTTCTATCACACAATATCCCCCAACAAACAATATCGACAATGCCCGGGAAATACCACACATGCGCAAGTAAAATCCCAATAGCAGAGTGGTCATCAACATCGTTATGGTAATTGCAAGACCGTATGCTGCCTCCATGTGCGAAGAGTCACGAAACAGTAATACGGTGAAAACCACACCGATGTACATTGCAAGATTTACCATTGGAATAAATAATTGGCCTTTTACGTTGGTCGGATGTTTGATACGCATACGTGGCCAAAATTTCAGGTTCATGGCTTCGCTCAATATCGAGAATGATCCGCTTATAAGAGCCTGGCTTGCTACGATCGCTGCGCCGGTTGCCATTATTATGGCAAACAATAATATCCCTTGCGGCATAATCGCGTAAAAAGGATTTTCTATACCGGCCGCTCTGTCCGGATGTGTCAGAACCCATGCGCCTTGACCGAGATAGTTAAGAATAAGCATGGTTTTTACGAATATCCAGCTTATGGTGATGTTGCGCTTCCCGCAATGCCCTAAATCTGAATAAAGAGCTTCTGCTCCTGTCGTACATAAGAATACGGCTCCGAGAATCAAGAACCAATGAGGTGATTCCAATAACAGACATACTGCATAATAAGGATTGAAAGCTTTCAATACTTGAGGATATGTCGTTAGCCCGATTGTACCCACGATCCCCAGTAGTAGGAACCAAAGCAGCATGAACGTTCCGAATGATCGCCCGATGTGTTCTGTCCCGAACCGTTGAACGAAAAATACTATCGTGATGATTGTTAGGGTAATGGGAATGACCGGCAGGTCGGGATTGATCCCCTTCAGCCCTTCTATTGCCGTCGTTACCGTGATTGCCGGAGTAATAATGCCATCGGCGAGAAGTGTACTCGCTCCGATGATGGCAATCATGTAAATCCATTTTCTTCTGTGCCTTCGTAAAAGAGCGTAGAGGGCAAGTATGCCGCCTTCACCGTTGTTGTCGGCACGGAGGGCGATCAGCACATATTTGATGGTGGTTTGGATCGTGAGCGTCCAAATAATGCAAGATAATGCTCCTAAAACATAATTTTCATTGAGTACTTCCCCTGTATGAACAATGGCTTTCATAACATAAAGAGGAGATGTCCCGATGTCGCCGAAAACAATTCCTAAGGTAATAAGCAGCCCGGCAAACCCTATTTTGTTTACATTACGATTTGTTTCGACCTGTAATGATTTTGCCATAAAAACGTATTTTTTGTTAATTATATATGCTTTTCCGATTTTATAAACGCTGCAAATATACGCAAAAATCAATCATAGTTTCCTTTTCTGGTTTTTACTGATCGATACAAGTAAATATTAAAGATCGATTATCGGTAATTAAGTGAATATAATTGCTGTTATATGTTTGAATTATAGCGTACTAAGTTTTTTCTGCATACAAAATAAAAAATGACCGATGTTTACCCTTGCTGTTAAGATTGTTTGGTTTTTTGCATAAACTTGGTTATAGGAGATACAGAATCATGCTTCATTTTTTATAAGAATATCGTGAATATATATGTAGTATATTTGTTATATTTAGATAGTATAGAATGTGTCCTGGTGATGACGAATTCTAAAACTTCATTTTCATTTGCCATTGCGCTCGGCATTCAATATATTTGTAATGTATTCAGAAAAATCTTCTGTAAAAAAGAAAATAGTTTTAGTATAATCTTATTGTAAAAATTTTGAATATAACTGTGGATATAAAGATGAAAAAATTCTTGCTTTTACTTCTTTTTTCCCTTGGAACAGGACTCTTCGGTACGGCCGAGGCTCAGTTGAAAAAGACAATCGAGCAATTAATAGCTCCGACCGAAGATACGGTAAATGTGCAAAAAAGCTATTATGACTCTTTGCGGGTAGATAGTATGAGACGGGAGTTGGAAGGCGCAAAATCGGTAGAAATGGAGCTCCGGATGGAAATCGAGTAGTTAAAACTGGCTTCTTATGCATCTGATTCTTTGAAACGTGCCCGTCAGAAAATGCGGATCGACTCGATCCGTTCTGTGACTCGGGGGTATCCGGTAGTCGTAAATAAAGATACTTTATTTACCGTATATGCAAAGCGGGGAGGATTGTCTCCTGCAGATCGGGCGGAAAGTTTTGCCCAAAATATCGAACGTTTGGGCAAAAGCTATAAACTTAATCCCGATTCGGTGTACATCGAATATTCCGATAATGTGGCGGATATTATGTATAAAGACAAAGTGATCGCCTCGGTAACGGATGACGATGCTTTATGGCAAAATACGACAAGAAATGATCTTGCCGCTAAGTACCAGACGATTATTGTTCAAGCATTGAAACAAATCCAAAAAGAACACAGTGTATTGCAATTGATAAAAAGAATTCTCTTGTTCCTATTGGTAATTGTTCTGCAATATTTCCTGTTCCGCTTTACGACATATCTGTACAAAAAGTTGAAGGTACGTATCACCAAACTGAAAGATACGAAACTCAAGCCGATCAAATTTCATGATTATGAACTATTCGACACCGAGAAACAAGTAAATATCCTTATCTTCCTGTCAAATATATTCCGCTATATTTTGATGCTTCTGCAGTTGCTGGTAACGGTGCCGATACTCTTCTCGATATTTCCGCAGACAAAAAGTCTTGCCGTAAAAATATTCTCCTATTTGTGGATTCCCGTAAAATCGATCGTGAAAGGAATTGTCGATTATATACCGAATTTTTTCACGATATTGGTTATCTATTATGTTATCCGGTACCTCATAAAGGGACTGAAATACATAGCGAAAGAGATCGATTCGGAACGCCTGAAAATCACCGGTTTTTATCCCGATTGGGCTTGGCCTACCTATCATATTGTCCGTTTCCTGTTGTATGCTTTTATGATAGCCTTGATATATCCCTATTTGCCCGGTTCCGATTCCGGTGTATTCCAAGGGGTATCGGTATTTATCGGATTGATTGTATCCTTAGGATCAAGTACCGTGATTGGGAATATCATTGCCGGAATGGTGATTACCTATATGCGTCCCTTTAAATTAGGAGATCGCATAAAATTGAATGATACGGTAGGAAATGTGATCGAAAAGTCTGCTTTTGTAACACGGATAAGAACCCCCAAAAATGAGATGGTGACTATCCCCAACTCTTTTATCATGTCGGGGCATACCACCAATTATAGTGCTTCGTGTAGAAATTTTGGATTGATTATTCATTCAGAAGTCAGTATCGGTTACGATGCTCCCTGGCGGAAAGTGCATCAGTTATTGATCGACGCTGCATTAAAAACTCAAGGAGTTGTTGCCGATCCTGAACCTTTTGTGCTCGAAACGTCTTTAAGCGATTGGTATCCGGTGTATCAAATCAATGCTTATGTAAAGGATGCAGACAAGGTCCCCGGAATATACTCTGAGCTACATCAAAATATACAGGATGCCTTCAATAAAGCCGGCGTCGAAATCATGTCGCCTCATTATATGGCAACCCGTGATGGAAATGAAACGACAATTCCCAAAAATGAAAATTGAAGCTGGAAGGGATCAAATTTATTTATATATCAGGTGTCAAATAATTTTAGCACCTGATTTTTTTATCTGTTTTTAGTCATATTCAATTATATAATTGATCGATAATTCTATTTTAATATGAATTTTTATCGAATTTAAGAGTTTTTTTATACCGCCCTGATATATTTGTCGTAATCTGCTAAAATAAAAAGTGTTATGAAAATATATCTTAGGTTGCTTGTTTTGGGCATATATCTGTTTTTATTCTCATTTACCCGTATTTATGCCCTATCCTTAGAACGCAAGAGTGTAAAAGATGATGTATTATATCCGTCATACCGAGGATTGGTAATGGCTGGATATCAGGCATGGTTTACAACTGACAAAGATGGATCGAAACGGGCTTGGACACATTATTATGCAAACCGTAAAGATGAAAACGGAAAACGGTTGCCTTTCGGACCTGGCGCAGCAAATATAGAATTTTGGCCAGATGTAAGAGAATATGAGAAAGTATATCAGACTCCTTTTGTTTTTAAAGATGGAAGACCAGCTTTCCTTTTCAGTTCGGCAGATGAAAGTACCATAGATCTCCATTTTCGATGGATGAAAGAATATGGAATTGATGGTTGTTTCCTTCAACTTTTTTTAAGTAATGTGATAAATCGAGACTCACAACGAGATAAAATATTCGAATTGTGTTTAAAGGCCGCTAAGAAATATGATCGGGCATTTGCTTTGATGTATGACTTAAGCGGGCTTTCTAATGAGGAGCATATAAAAGCCGTTGCTGCCGATTGGAATGAAAAAGTAAAACGTTACGGCATTACCGACCCTAAAAAGAATCCTTTTTATCTTTACGAAAACGGGAAACCTTTACTGGCTTTATGGGGCGTTGGTTTAAAAGCTAAAAAAAGTACACCAAAACAGTTTGTCGCTTTGATGGATCATATCGATCGAATTACAGGATATCACTTCTCTTATCTTTTGGGCGTTTCTTATAATTGGCGTGAGGGTGGGGGCGATTGTTATGCTCCCGGAAGTCCTTTGCTGAACGATTTGCATAATTGTATCAAGCGTGCCGATATCATTATGCCTTGGGCGGTAGGCCGTTATCATGATAAAGATACTTATAGAACGTGTGTCGGTACTATCTTAAAAGGCGATGCTGAATGGTGTAAAGAAAACAAGATTTTATATGTTCCTTGTGTATTTCCGGGATTTTCATGGCGGAATATGAAACAGTGGGACAGACCTTATGACTTTATCTCCAGAGATCATGGTAATTTCTTCTGGTCTCAAATTGTTGGGGCTAAAGCAATAGGGGCTCAGGCTCTTTACATTGCCATGTTCGATGAGTTGGATGAAGGCACCGCGATCTTTAAATGTTTAAATCAGCAAGATGTTCCGTTAAATGACTATAAAAGTGACGGAGGCATATTTATTGGTATAGATGATGACCTGGACACTGACTATTATCTTTGGCTGGCGGGAGAGGCTCGAAAATGGATTCGAGATGAAAAGAGATATTCCGATGCCCAACCTAAGCGGCGCGAATGATGTATTATGGCATAGCTTTTAAAAATCAGAAATTTATTTTTACTCCTTCATTGGCAAGAATGGTATTGGGAAAAATCTCTTGGGCTTCTTTCAAAAAGATAGAATCATCTTGATACCGGGCCGAAAAGTGTCCTAACATCAATTTCTTTACTTGTGCTTTTTGGGCAATGGTGGCAGCTTGGGAGGCTGTCGAGTGGAAAGTCTCTTTTGCCCGAGTCTTGTTGTCTTCGGCAAATGTCGCTTCATGATATAACAAGTCCACTCCTTCGATCAGCGGAATTAGTTTTTCTTGATAGATCGTGTCAGAGCAGTAAGCATATCGAGAAACCGGATCGGCCGGGCGGCATAATCGTTCGTTCGGCACAATTATCCCGTCGGGTGTGACAAAATCTGCTCCCTGTTTTATAGAGGCAAGTTCCCGAACGGGGATATTATAGAATTTTACCATATCTCCGATCAAGTGTTTTTCCTTTTCCTTTTCTTCAAACAGGAAACCGCATGTCGGTACTCGATGGCGTAATGGCAATGTGAAGACTTTCAGTGATTTGTCTTCGTAGATCATCTCGTTTTGATTGGGAGATATGGCGTTGAATCGGATATTAAACGGCAAATCACGGCAAAAATAGTTGATTTGAGATGTGAATATCTCTTCAGCGTCGGCATGGGCGTGAATAATGAGTTCGGACGTTCGTCCTAATATCCCTAATGTAGAGATCAATCCGATCAGTCCGAAACAATGGTCTCCGTGCAAATGGGAAATGAAAAGGTGCTGCAATCTTGAAAATTTAATCTTGTTCCTTCGATATTGCAATTGAGCCCCTTCTCCGCAGTCGATCATAAAAAGTCGTTCCCGGTGATTTAGAATTTGAGAACTCGGATAATGGCGAGTAGTCGGCATGGCTGATCCACACCCTAAAACAGTTAACTCGAAATTTTCCATAACATATAGTTCGGTCTGAATATCTTATAAAAAAATCGGAAAGAGTTCGAATATCGGTTTCCGCTGTTTATATAAACAAATATATAGATTTCGGTCGAAAAAAATGTCAGATTTGTACTATTTTTATAAATAAAAAAACAGGTTGTCCCCTTGGGAGGCAACCTGTTTTTCTGTTATAGAATTTCAGATTATTTCTTTTCTGATTCGAGTTTTTCTTTCAATGCAGCAAGCTCTTCGATATCACCCAGCGTAGTTTTTTCTACATTGCTATTGATAGCTGCAGTTTCGTTTTCGGCCTTAGCTGCTTTTTTAGCTGCTTTCTTGGCTGCCGATTCCTTTTTAGCTTCAGCTTTAGCTTCGTCTTCGAAAATACGGCTGTGTGATAAGATGATACGTTTAGCGTCTTTATTGAATTCGATAACCTTGAACGGCAATTTTTCTTCTAATTGAGCTTGAGTACCATCTTCTTTTACCAAATGTTTCGGAGTTGCAAATCCTTCGACACCATAAGGCAATGCAATAACAGCACCTTTATCCAACATTTCGATGATAGTACCTTCGTGTATTGAATCCACAGTAAATATGGTTTCGAATACATCCCAAGGATTTTCTTCGAGTTGTTTGTGTCCGAGGCTCAAACGACGGTTTTCTTTGTCGATTTCCAAAACTTGAACTTCGATTTCGGCGCCGATCTGAGTAAATTCTGACGGATGTTTGATCTTCTTGGTCCAAGACAAGTCAGAGATATGGATCAAACCGTCAACACCTTCTTCGATTTCAACAAATACTCCGAAATTGGTGAAGTTACGAACTTTAGCCATGTGGCGAGAACCTACGGCATATTTTTCTTCGATATTTTCCCATGGATCCGGTTTCAATTGCTTGATACCCAATGACATCTTGCGTTCTTCGCGATCCAAAGTCAAGATAACGGCTTCTACTTCGTCGCCAACTTTCATGAAATCTTGTGCACTGCGCAAGTGTTGTGACCAAGACATTTCAGAAACGTGGATCAAACCTTCAACGCCCGGAGCAATTTCGATGAATGCACCGTAATCGGCCATAACGACAACTTTACCTTTAACTTTGTCGCCAACTTTCAGTTCTGAGCTCAAAGCATCCCAAGGATGAGGAGTCAATTGTTTCAGACCAAGAGCGATACGTTTCTTTTCGTCGTCGAAGTCAAGGATAACTACATTTAATTTTTGATCGAGAGAAACAACTTCTTCCGGATGGCTGACACGTCCCCAGCTGAGGTCGGTAATGTGGATCAGACCATCTACGCCGCCCAAGTCGATGAATACACCGTAAGATGTGATGTTCTTAACAGTACCTTCAAGCACTTGTCCTTTTTCGAGTTTGGCGATAATATCTTTTTTCTGTTGTTCCAATTCTGCTTCGATAAGAGCTTTGTGAGAAACAACAACGTTTTTGAATTCTTGGTTGATTTTAACCACTTTGAATTCCATGGTTTTACCCACGAATACATCGTAGTCGCGAATCGGTTTAACATCGATTTGAGAACCCGGTAAGAATGCTTCGATACCGAATACATCGACGATCATACCGCCTTTAGTACGACATTTGATAAATCCTTTGATGATGTCATCCTTTTCAAGAGCCGAATTTACGCGATCCCAAGAACGGGTAGCACGGGCTTTTTTGTGAGAAAGAACCAATTGTCCTTTTTTGTCTTCCTGACTTTCGATATACACTTCGACAGTGTCTCCAACTTTTAAATCAGGGTTGTAACGGAACTCGTTCATCGAAATGACACCGTCCGATTTGTAACCGATGTTTACGACAACTTCTCTTTTGTTCATAGAGATAACAGTTCCTTCGGTTACTTCTTTGTCTTTTACTGTGTTAAGAGATTGATCATAGGTTTTGATCAGCTCTTCACGGCTTTTTTCGCCTAACACTTCGCCTTTTTCATAGGCATCCCAGTCGAAATTTTCAACAGGTGAGTTCTTTAATTCTTGATCCATTTTTTAAATAATTGATTTTCTTGTTAATAAGTTAGACATTATATGGTCTCAAAATCGGGGCAAAGGTAGTGATTTATTTTGATATGCAAAGGGTTTGCCTCCTCTTTTTTACAATAAAGAACGATAATTCGTATTGGAGATATCTGTTGATAAGAAAATATTCGTCGATTATTATGACTCTATTTTTGCGGTTTTATTTTAGAAGAAATATAGGACAGTTTTATTGTGTCGTATAATGGACAAATAATCAATTTATTATAGTTGTAATTTGTAATTATATATATGGATTTATACATTATTTAACATATTTGGAAGGTGAAGTTTTGTGTCCTATTTTTAATATAGATAATTGTGTTTTGGAATAGAGAAAACCGGAAAATCTTTTTAGTATAAAGAGTTTTGTTACACAAAAATTTACGTATAATAGAATAGTTGGGTCTTTTGTTTAGAATATGTCTAAATAACTATTCTTTTTGAAAAACGTTAACAAAGTTTTATATTGTAATAGTTGCATTTGAAACGTTTACTTTTGTCTCGTTTTTTGAATTAAAAGAAGAAATATATGAAAAATCTACGACCCATTTTTTATGGGGGAATGTTATTGAGTTTGTTAAGTTTTCAGCTTTCAGCGCAAACCGCACAAACTTTACCATTGAATATTACAAGCAGTGACCAGCTTGCCATTACTAATCAATCTCCGGCAGAGTGTAGTGTGCGGAGTAAGAATGTACTTGCTTTTGCAAAGACAAAAGTGTCAACTGATACGGGAGATGCGACGGCTATTGTTAAACTGGCAGATGTTCCCGGCCGATTGAAACTTTCGATAGAGCAGGTTACAGGTGCAAGTTCGGCTTGTACTGACCATAAAAATTATGTAACTGTTTATGCCAGTGCCGATAATTCGGCTTATCGTCAATTGGGTACGTATAACCATAAGAGTGGAGTGCAGACATTGGATGTCCCGTTACAAAAAGATGATCGGTATATCAAATTCTATTATGAGGTAGCGGAAGGGAAATTGATCTTTATCTCCGGTTCATATTGTGGACACGGTTGGGATGTGGCGATAGACGTTACAGAACCCATTTCTTTCTCTTCGCCAACAGTTTCTGAAACGATTGTCGGAGGAATGACCTTTACCGGCAAATTTACAGTGAACTACTCAAATCCTTCGGGTGATCTTGTATTATCCTCATCCGATCCCGATATTGTTCTTCAATCTACCCGAATCGAGGGGGTTGCCGGGCAGGAAGGAAGTCGGGAAATAACCTATACTTATAACCCGCTGTCGGTAGGACTGAAACATGCAGATATTACAGTGACAGATGAAGGAAACAGTACATACTCAAAAGTTCTCGGTTTGGATATTACGACCAATCTTCCGGCAAGTCCGTCTTTGGAAGAAACGGTTAATAATATCGGTTTGACTTCATTCCAAGCAGCATGGCAACCGGTTGAAAATGCCACTTCGTATCTGTTGACCGTAACCGATGCAGAAGGCCAAGTTGTTGGAGAATATGCTGACTATGCTGTTACAGATGCCGTTTCGGCAGAAGTTGTAGGATTGCTTCCGGGCACACTATATAAATATTCGGTAAAAACAAAAATAGGCGATTTCGTTTCCGAGCCTTCGGTGATAAAGGAAATAACCACATTAAAACCTGTAATTGAAACGTTGACAGCAGACCCCTATACCGCTTTTGTAGGGACTTCTGCATCACAGGTATTGACAATCGGATCGACCGATTTATATGGAGATATCACTGTTTCCATTACGGGGAATAACGCCGACTTATTTACTTTGGCAGAGGGGGAAGATATCCTTGGTAAAGATACCGAACCCAAACAGTTGCATGTTACCTATACTCCGGTATTGCCCGGAATGCATATTGCCGTATTGACTTTATCGTCAGAGTATGCCGAGCCGGTAAATGTCTCGCTTGTCGGAAAGGCAACATTATCGCTCCCGACAGAATTGTCTGCAACACAAATTACGCCTGCCGGTTTCACTGCAAATTGGAATGCCGTAGAAGGTGCCGATACTTATGAACTGACTGTAACGACGCTTTCGGGAGACGCCGTCGATGGTTATACTTCAAAAAATATGGGAGCGGAGACTTCTTGTCAAATAACCGGTTTGGCACCGTCTGCATCATATCTTTTTAAAGTAGTGGCAAAAAAAGGAATTTTTGCTTCGGGTGAAGCTGTATCGGAAGCTGTTACGACATTGATCCTTCCAGAGATTTCTACTCCTGTCGTTTCAGAATTTACGACAGTTGTACCTACTGGGGTTGAACAGCAAATAGAAATTTCGGCATCCAATCTGTATGGAAATATATCGGTTGCCATATCGGGAGACGACGCCGAATTGTTTGCTTTAGGTGAAGAGACCCTTGATAAAGATGCAGAGACAAAACAATTGCATATTACCTACACTCCGGTGTCGCCGGGTATGCATACCGCATTGCTGACTTTGACCTCGGAATATGCCGAACCGATAAATGTCATGTTGACCGGTACCGCTTCTATGGAGAAACCCGTTGTTGTTGTCGGCGATATTTTTGAAAATAAGGTCCCTGTAACTTGGAACGCTATTGCCGGAGCCACTGAATATTTTGTAACCTTATATAAAGATGGTGATGTTGTAGAGGGATATGATAATGTTAAGACTACCGAAGCAAATTTTGCTTTTGAAGATTTGGCTTCCGCAAAATATTATGTGACAGTAACTGCTGTTTCGGGAGATTATTCCACAACTTCAGAAGAAGTGCTTATAAATATAATTTCGACAGGTATGGATGTCGCTTCTTTAGGAGCCGTTACGGTCTATCCTAATCCGGCAATTTCCGATCTGCATATAAAAGGTGTGGTAGCAAAGGAGGTAAAAATATATTCTGCTAATGGAAAACTTTTAATTTCTACTAACCTTACGGATAATCAAATAGACGTGTCATCACTGGCACCGGGAATATATTCGATATTAATCAAATCGGATTCCGGAATTTCCCGTTTGCAATTTATTAAGAAATAATACCCCTGCTTAAATAAAAAAACAGAGGCGTGAGATCAATCTCACGCCTCTGTTTTTTTATTGGGATTATACGGAAACCGATGACGGTCGAAGATCAAATTTAGTACCAATGCTGTTTTTTTATATACCACCATACCCCGATGACGATAATCCCCATTATTCCCCAAGCCATCGGATAACCGTATTGCCAATCGAGCTCAGGCATTGTTTTGAAATTCATTCCCCAGACACCGACGACAAAAGTCAACGGAATAAATATCGTTGTGACCACGGTCAATCGTTTCATGATCTCGTTCATTTTTAGATCATTGTTCGAGAAATACAGATCGAGTAAAGAGGCTAATGTCTCTCGACATATTTCTATCGACTGAATGATAAACAACATTCGATCTTCGAGGTCGTTGAGGTATATGCTATCTTCATCGCATACCAATTTGTTCTCATTGTGCATCAGTTTGTTGAAGTCCTCTTTCAAAGGAAGTATCGATTTTTTCAACTGTAAATAGTCCCGGCGATTTTCTTGTATTCGATTGCCGAAATCGTCACGCGGTTTTCCCGAAATAATTTCGTCCTCCATTGCATCTAAGACATCTTCGAGAGATGCTATGACATCCAGATAATTACTGAATACATTGTTTACGAGCAAACAAAACAGATAATCGATCGGCCGGTTACGTACGCGGGTCGTATTTTGTACGATAGCTTTTTTTATGTTATCAAAAAGGGGAAGATTCGATTCTTGAAATGAGAATACATAATCTTTGCCCATGATTATACAGATGTGTTCTTGTTGCAGTTCTTTCGTCTCAGAATAATAGAATGTGTTGAAGATCAATAATGTTTTATCTTCATAAGTCTCGATTTTGGCAATATGCTGACTTGTGAGAATATCTTGAATATCCGTGAAATGCAGTTTTAGAGTTTTCCCGATAAGAGCGATAGTTTGTGTGTCCGATAGGCCGGAAATATGAATCCATGACTTTTTTCCGTTTCGGAGAGCCGATGCCAGTTTTTCAGGAGATGAGAATGTGTGTTGCACATAATTGTCCGGCTCATATTGAGTGAGATAAATATATATTTCTTCTTTATGGTCGCCGGTATATACAAATTCATCCGTCAATAAATTGTTTTTTATATGCCGGTGTTTTTTCCTGAGGTTTGAAGTTTGTTTGTGCATAATTTCCCCATTTTATGTGTCTGATTACAAAGTTAACAAACAAAAGGAGAAAAAGGCGAATTTTTTTTACAGCTTTCTTTGCTTTGAAATAGATAACAGTAGTTGTATTGGAATATGACGTTTAATACCATTTCAAACTGTCATAAGAGTTCCCGCTTTTATCCCATTTCAAGTCGCTTAACAGTGATGATTTTACACTGATGTTGAAGTTATAGGATTTGTATGGCCCTACCGGAATAAAACTTGCGCTCATCGACCAGCAGTGCATATCGCGGGTAATGCCGCAATTCATGTACGCAATTTTTTTTGCTTCGAAGTCGTAACTTGCCGAGAAATTGAACGACCAATTTTTAGTAGGTTGGATATTCCCCGAGAAACTCAGGTTTTGGGTGATTTGGCCATTGTATTCCATCTTCTTTTTATTGAATGTCCCGTATCCGTAATTGATCGAATAATTTACAGATAAACTCCACGGCACTTCCCATACCATATAGCCGTTTTTCATTTCTAATTCGGTATTCTCCTGCTCTTGGTCTTGCGTCTCTCCGTTTCCGGCATTATTCTCGGTCGGGGGTTCGGTTGTCGAATCTTCGGTTTTGTCTTTGTCGTCTTTCGATTTTTTCTTAAATGTGTCGTTACTGAATGTATAAGAAAACGAAGTTCCTGTACTCGATAACCGTCCTAATCCTTTGCCTGCTTTCCATCGAGGTATATTTACTCGCACAGGATTCCCGTATTCGTTAAGCTGGTATGTATAGGTATCGAAAACCGCAGAAGCTTGCAAATTGAAATTCTTAGTCAATTTTATAAGAATCGAGGTATTGATATTACTCCAGTTCATAGAGTCGGCAGCCATATTATAACTGATTCCGGCGGTAAGATTCTCGATAAGGCTTATTTTCCGTACACCGGTTGTGTCTTTATCCGAGTTGACTTTCATTTCCAGATTATTGGAAACATTAAATGATACCGTACCTTGTTTCCCCTGTGGCGCCGTTCCGAATATGCCGTGAGAGAACGGTGAATATTTTACATCGACACGCTTGCCGTTTTCTATTTTCGAATAGGTTTGCCAGAATCCGTATCGAGAACTTCCAAAATCAGGAGCTGCACTGAAACTGACACTTGGCGTTAAGACGTGCCGTATCATTTGTATTTTTTTCCCTCCGAAGAATGGCAGAGGTTGGAAAAATCCGTATAATTTGGTTTGGGCGCTGATACTTGCAGTATAATTGAAAACATTGTAAAAACCGTATATCGTATCTCTTACAACAGCTGCCGATCGAGGATCCCATTGTTGCATGATGCGGTTGGTGTACATGCGGTCGGTAAAGTTGAAAGAGGGCGATATGTTGATGTATTTGAACAAGCTGAATGTGGCCGATACCGGGATCGTATGCTGCATTCCGTTTTGCCAGTCCTTGACCAAATTCGATTTAAGGAACTGATCTTGCTTCGTTTCTATCGAGTTGCGGAATAATCCGGTATAGTTCAGACTGATTTTTTCATACCACCGTTCTTTCCCTACCGGGTTTTTCCGTTTAAACGGATATACACGGCTCATATTGAGTGTGAAGTCGGGAAACGATACATTCAAAGTCGAGTCTTTACTTCGTTGTGTAATGTTGGCCGTTGTCGAGATGCTGAATGGCGTGTTCGGAAAATTATAAGTCATGTTTACCGTAGAACTTTTGGTGTTTTCGGTAAAAGTCGCGGCATTATAATAGCTATTCAGATTATTCCGGTCATATCCGCTCGTCGTAAAATTGACGCTGGCCGAGAAGCTCATATTCGGATTGGCTTTGGCATCTTGCGAGTGGCTCCATATTACCCGGAAATTGGTCTGTTTCTGATAATCGGGCATTCCTTTGTCTCCAAGGATCGTCACCAAATATCCGATGTTGAAATTTCCCGAGAACTTGTATCGTTTCACATAGTTTGACATGGCATTCAGCCCCCAAGAGCCTTTCGTATAAATTTCTCCGGTAAGGGCCAAATCGATGTAATCGTTAATTGCGAAATAGTATCCGCCATCTCTCAAATAAAAACCTCGGGCGGTTTCGTCCCCGAATGTTGGCATGATGATTCCCGAAGAATATTTCTCTGTAAAAGGGAAAAATCCGAAGGGTATTGCTAACGGAAGCGGTACTCCTGCCAAAACCATGTAGGCCGGACCGGTAACGATGTTTTTCTTCGGGCGCATTTTGGCTTTTGTCAATTGAAGATAGAAGTGGGGCGATTCATGGTCGTCGCAAGTTGTGTATTTCCCGTCTTTCAGATAGAAGTCGCCGTCTTTGTTTTTTTTGGTGCTGCCTCCGGTCAGATAACCCTCTCCTTGCTGCGTGATGATGTTGGTGATATATCCTTTTTGGCTTTTAAAGTTGTATTTCATCGTTGCCGATTCGTATTCACCGCTTTTATCTTTGAATACAGGATTTCCGATAATTTCACCGCTACTGTCCTGACGTCCGATGGCGAATACCGTGCTGCTGTCCATATTCATTCGTATCTCGTCGGCATCAAGCTCTATATCCTGATAGGTTACGACCCCTTGTCCATACATATAGGCTTGATTGTTGCTTAAAAATACGATAGAATCGTTTGCCGTATATTTTACGACGTCTTCCAATGCCGATTTTTTTTCTTTGGGAGCTTTTATCGTGTCGGTCATCGTAGAGTCTGCCGGGATAGAATCTGTGTTTAGTGAATCCGGACGAATCAAGATCGAATCGGGCAGAATAGAATGTAAGCTATCGGAAACAAGTCTGACTGTCCCGCTATCTGTCGGGACGATCGTATCGGCATGGACGAAACTTGCTTGCCGTGTTTGGCTTTTTCTTTTAGGTTGGGCACTGAGCCTGACCAGCATTAAAGAGCAAAACAGAGTAAGTACTATTATATAAAACTTATTTCTCGATGACATTCACAAACCAATAGGTTATTGCGGTGCAAAAATACACAATTTACCCCAACATATTAGGGTATTGAGCCTATTTAATATATTTTAGAGGAGAAAAAGATGATACCACCTTTCAAAACGAGCGACCGAAGCCTCTCCATATTTACTCATACTTTTTCTGATCTGTTCTATACTTTTTTCTTTTAACGGGTTTGATTTTGAATAAAATTTGTCGGCAAAACAGATGATTTGTTCTTCTATGCTTACCGGAAGCATGTCGCGATGAGGAATGGGGAGGTTTTGAGCGATAATGTCTTCTAACGAAAGTCCGGCTCCGGTATGTCGTTCACTGACCAATGCATGAAGGGGAAGTCCCTCTTTTTTTAACAGTTCGCTTCCTAAAGTCCCGTGGCAAATGTAAGGACGTGTTCCATGACATTCTATATCCGGAGCATCGGTTAGAAAAATACCGATGTCGTGTAGCATGGCTGCTTCCGAGATAAATTCTGTATCTGCGTTCAACTCAGGGTGGGCTTTGGCTATTTCAAGAGCTCTTTGAGTGACCAGGCGGCTATGATCTACCAAAATATCATATAATGCAGTTCCCGGAGTATAGTATTTGTCTATGATTGCAAACGGATCCATTTCTATTCTATTTTGTGCAATAATACAAAAAAAAATTTAGAAAAAAAGTTCTGTTCTTTTATCTATATTGAACAGAACTTTAGAAATGTTAAAGAGTTTGTGCCTTGGATGTCTGTTTCTAAAAAATTTTATGGTATTTATGGCAATAAGGAGTCTTGCCCGTATGCTCATAATAGTCTTGGTGATAATCTTCTGCGGGCCAAAAGTCAGAGACCGGGCGCAGTTGCGTTGCCACTTTATAGCCCATGGCCGTGAGTTTGCGGATATATTCCTCTGCGATTGCTTTTTCTTCAGGGTTGGCATAAAAAATTACCGAGAGATATTGTTCTCCTATATCGGGTCCTTGTCCGTCGGTTTGTGTGAAATCATGAATTTCGAAAAAGAATTTTATCAATGATTCATAATTGACGATCTCAGGATTATACTCGATCTCTATCGTTTCAAAATGTCCGGTTTTTTGAGAACATACTTCTTTATAGGTAGGATGTTTTTTCGTCCCTCCCATAAAACCGACGGTTGTGGCGGTAACACCTTTTAGCTTTTTAAAATAGTACTCTGTTCCCCAAAAACATCCGGATGCAAAATAGGCTTTCGATATTTCTTCCGGCTTGTCGGGTTTGAATGTTAAAGAAATTGAGTTTACACAATGTCGGGTTTCTTTCGGAGTGAGGTGCTCATTTAAAAATACATGTCCAAGATGCCCCTTGCAATTGGCACAGATGATTTCGGTGCGTTTACCGTCACTGTCGGGCTGTCGGATAACAGCCCCGGGAATTTCGTCGTCGAATGCCGGCCATCCGCATCCGGAATCGAACTTGTCAGACGAGCGGTACAAGGGTGCATTGCATTGTTTACACAAATATGTCCCTTTTTGGTAAAAATTGTTGTATTCACCACTAAAAGGAAGTTCAGTGCCTTTTCTTAATATAACGCGTTCTTCTTCAGCCGTCAGTTTATTGAGTTTCATATTGTTTTGTCTTTTATGTTGTGCCCATATCGAGAAGATCAGGATAACGGTAATACCTGTGATTAAGTAAACTTTCATACTATTTTTTCAAAGTAAGGTCTTTGTTATAACTCGTTGGTGCATGTTTTTGTTCGGGCTATCCGTCGATAAAAATAAAATCCCGGGACAAATGTCTTTGTGCCTTGTCCCGGGATACTGTTTATTACTATTTTTGTTATTCAACAATCGTAACCCAGCCGTGTATATCGGCCTCATCTCCATATTGGATAGCGCGCAGTTTATTGTATAATTTTGTGCATATCGGCCCGGGCTTGCCGTCTTTCGAAATGACATATGAACGATTTTTCTCCGGATCGTCGATGCGTTGTATCGGGCTAATAACGGCTGCCGTTCCACAAGCTCCGGCCTCTTCGAAAGTGGCCAGTTCTTCTTCCGGTATCTGGCGGCGTTCAACGGTCAGGCCCATATCTTCTGCCAACGTCATCAAACTTTTGTTGGTGATCGATGGTAAGATCGAAGTCGATAACGGAGTAACATATGTGTTGTTTTTAATTCCGAAGAAGTTGGCAGCTCCACATTCGTCGATATATTTTTTCTCTTTTGCATCCAGATAAAATTCGCAAGAATATCCCATGTCGTGAGCCATTTTGTTTGCCCGTAAGCTGGCTGCATAATTTCCTCCTACTTTATAAACCCCTGTACCCAGTGGCGCAGAACGGTCATATTGACGGATGATGACATAAGGATTGGTAGAGAAGCCTCCTTTAAAATACGGTCCTACCGGAGTGACGAAAACAACAAACATATATTCGCTTGCAGGATGTACGCCGACTTGTGCTCCTGTACCGATCAATAACGGTCTGATGTAAAGCGATGCGCCACTTTCATAAGGCGGTACAAAACGCTCATTCAATTTTATGACTTTAAGAATGGCATCTCGGAATTTCTCAGTCGGTAGCTCCGGCATTAAGATGCCTCGACAGGTGCTTTGTAGACGTGCAGCATTTTCTTCGAGCCGGAATACTCTTATTTTCCCGTCTTTCCCTCGGAATGCTTTTAAACCTTCAAAAGCTTCTTGTCCATAATGTAGACAAGTTGCAGCCATGTGCATATTGATATATTCACTGCTGCTTATCTCAAGTTCTCCCCATTTCCCGTTTCGGTAATTATACCGTACATTATAATCGGTCGGCATGTAACCGAATGATAAATTAGCCCAATCGATAGTTTCCATTTTTTTTATTGTTTTTTCAAAACTTGCATGTAACGACGACAAAGTTATAATTTTTATGCATATTGTAACTATTTTTCTTCCGAAATGTTAAGCAAAATTTCGGTTTAAAAGAGAAAAAAGAGTTTTTATGACAAGTTGTTATCTTTTGAAATTAGAGATGTTCCGCAGTTTTTGCAATACGAGGCATCAATATCGTGCTTGCTTTCGCCACAATTAGGGCATACCGTATTTTTTTTTCGCATCGGTTTTATCAATTCTGAAGAGATAATACCCGTAGGAACGGCCAATATCGAATATCCGAGCAGCATGACTATTACAGAGATGGTTTGTCCCCAAAACGTAATGGGTGTAATATCTCCATATCCTACGGTTGTAATGGTAACAACTGCCCAATAGATACTTTTGGGAATGTTCGAGAATAGCGGGTTTACACCTCCTTCGACCAGATACATCAAGGCTCCTAAAATTGTTACCAGAATAACGATAAAGTAGGTGAATATCATGATCTTCTTGACACTTCGGCGTAAAGAGTCGACCAAGTAATTCCCCTCTTTCAGGAAATGAGTTAATTTTAATATCCTGAAAATCCGCAGCAGTCGCAAAGCCCGAATCACAATAAGATAGTGGGTACTGCTATATACGATACTTATGAAAAAGGGTAAGATAGATAGCAGGTCTATAATTCCATAAAACGAAAATATGTATCTTTTTCGGTTGGGGCTGCAATATATACGGGCTGCATATTCGATCGTAAACAATACTGTTATGATCCATTCGCAAATGCGAAACGGAAGTGCATATCGAATGTTGAAGTCTACAACGCTTTCTATGGCAGCCAGTATAATACTGAGAAGAATGACATTAAGTAAGATAATATCGAACTTTCTTCCCGCTATTGTGTCGGTTTTGAATATAATGGAATATAATTTTTCCTTTATATCTTTCTGTCTCTGCGGATCCATAATTTTTTTGATCAAGAAAAATTTTTGCAATACACAGCAACATAAAAGCGTTCATTTTGCTGTGTTATTGAGTCTTGTGTGTAATATAACAATCGGGAGTTATATCGGTTTTATTCAATCTTCATCGTAGTCGTCGAAGTCGAAATCAAAATCGAAGTCGTCATCAAAAAACTCACCTTCGGTAAATTTCTTCAATTCCCGTCCTTCTCGTTTCGTTGGTCTACCAAGACCTTTGCTCCGGTTTATAAAGCCGCTGATACGGCTCATCTCCAATATTTCGTATTGTTCGGGAGGCGTGATGTTTTCAAGATATTCCGGAACGAGTTTTGCTCCCATTCTCTTTTCTGTCAGTGCAAGCACCTTGAAAGAGTAGGTGATAGGGGGCTTTCTTACCTGTATGATGTCGCCTACTTTTATGGTACGGGAGGGTTTTACCGGGGTATTTGCAATAGAAACACGTCCTTTTTTGCAGGCTTCGGTCGCAATCGTACGTGTTTTAAAAATACGGGTAGCCCACATCCATTTGTCTATTCGTGCTTCATTCTCTCTTCCCATGGTAAATTATTTGTTGTTGAATTGGGTCATGGTCAGTTGTATCCCGGCCAGACAAAAACTTTTAATGATCTCTCCTGCACGTTCAAGCCGTCCGGGTAGTTCTTTTTGTTGTTCTTCCGGAAATTCTCCCAATACGTAGTCGACTTGTTGTCCTTTGAAAAAATCATTGCCTATACCGAACCGAAGTCGGGCATAGTTGTCGCTTCCTAATATTTGTTGAATGTGTTTCAGCCCATTATGTCCGGCATCGCTCCCTCGGGGTTTTAGACGTAAACTTCCGAACGGAAGAGATAGGTCATCGACTACTACCAGTAAATTTTCTACCGGAATATTCTCTTTTTGCAGCCAATAGCGTACGGCGTTCCCGCTCAAGTTCATGTAGGTAGATGGCTTTAGTAAAATCAAGGTGCGTCCTTTGATTTTCATTTCGCAGATTTCGCCGTATCTTTTGTCTGTAAAAACAAGATTGGACGCTTTAGCTAAAGCGTCCAATACTCTGAATCCTATGTTGTGCCGGGTATTTTCGTATTCAGGCCCGATATTACCCAGCCCTACAATCAAATATTTCATTTAAGCAATATTATTATTTACCGCTTTTTGCTTGCAATCCACGAGCAGCTCTTGTCAATTTAACTGCGCAAACGACTGCGTTTTTAGCATTCATCAGTTCCAGACCTTCGAAATGAAGTTCTCCTACCTGTATTGTTTTGCCCAAGCCCAGATTATCGATGTTGATAACCAGTTTTTCAGGAATCTGAGAATAGATAGCTTTTACTTTCAGTTTTCTCATTTCGAGGCTCAGTTTACCACCGGCTTTAACACCTTCTGAGTGACCTTCGAGAGCAACCGGAACTTCCATAACGATAGGTTTCTGGTCGTTTACTTCAAGAAAATCCATGTGAAGTATGGTATCGTTTACCGGGTGGAATTGAATATCTTTTACGACAGCATTTACTTTTTTGGCTCCGATAGTCAAGTCGATAACAAAAATTTCGGGAGTGTAGACCAATTTCCGAACAGCGTCTGCCGATATAGAAAAGTCTGTTACGATCAGTGCTTGGTTATTGGCAATCTCTACTACTTTTTCACCAGCTTGGAGGGGTCCGTTATAAGGTAAGGTTACAACTTGTCCGCCATTTAATACAGCCGGAATAAGATTTTGTTTACGTAGAGCTTTTACTGCTTTTTTCCCTAAATCAGTTCTGGGAGTTCCTTCTAATAAAAATGTTTTCATTGTTTTAATTTTTTTGTGTTACTCAAAATTAAGATAATCAGCTTCTTAATTTCCCATCGCACGGAATACTCAAAAAGCGCGACAAAGTTATAATTATTTTTTATGCCATCCAAAAAAGTCGGGCAAGAAATGTTTGGCTTTTTTATTCTGCTTCTCCTCGGATTGAGACTTTTATCGAACTTTCGAAAAGTTGCAGTCCGGAAGCAAGGATTAGTGCTCCGAGGAATTTTTTTTTGATAAAAATCTTGTATATTTGCAATTCATCTTAAACTTATTCTTAACATGAAAGGAAAAATCTTAGTTACGGGTGGTGCCGGATATATCGGGTCGCATACGACCGTGGAATTGCAGAATGCCGGTTATGAAGTGGTTATTGTAGATAATCTCTCCAATTCGAGTGAAAACGTAATCGATGGTATTGAAAAAATATCGGGCGTACGACCTGTTTTTGTAAAGCTGGATTGCAATGACAAGGCCGGCATGGAAAAACTCTTCGAAGAACAGAAAAATATAAAAGGTATTATCCATTTTGCAGCCAGCAAGGCTGTCGGAGAGTCGGTGCAAAAACCGTTGCTATACTACCGCAACAATATCGATTCTCTAATTACCCTTATGGAATTGATGCCACGCTATGGTGTAGAAGCCTTGGTTTTTTCCTCTTCATGTACCGTATATGGGCAGCCTGATGTCCTTCCCGTAGATGAGAATGCCCCGATAAAACCTGCAATGTCTCCTTATGGAAATACAAAACAAATCAATGAAGAGATTATTCGCGATACCATTTATTCGGGTGTTCCTTATAAGGCGATTATTTTGCGTTACTTCAACCCGATTGGTGCTCATCCTACTGCCGAAATCGGAGAATTACCGAATGGCGTTCCGCAGAATCTGGTCCCTTTCGTTACGCAGACCGCTATGGGAATACGGGAACAGTTGAGCGTTTTTGGTGATGATTATAATACTCCCGATGGATCTTGTATCCGTGATTATATCAATGTGGTCGATTTGGCAAAAGCTCATGTCGTAGCCGTAGACCGTATGCTTACCGGTAAGTCGCTTGAAAATGTGGAAACATTTAATTTGGGGACAGGTCGTGGCCTTTCTGTATTGGAATTGATCAAGACTTTTGAAAAAGTTACCGGTCAAAAACTGAACTATAAAATCGTCGGTCGCCGGGAAGGTGATATCGAGCAGGTATGGGCCAATCCTGAGAAAGCAAATAATGTATTGGGCTGGAAAGCTAAAGAGACTATCGAAGATACTTTGGCTTCGGCCTGGAAATGGCAATTGCATTTGCGCGAAAAAGGCATAATGTGATAAGTATAGACTGATAATAGATAAAGAACAGGGGGGGATGATGGTGCACCATCATCCCCCCCTGTTCTTATATCAAATAAAACTTCTGAGTAGAAAGGAATATTACTCTTTTATCAATCGCATGGTTGTCCGTCCGGTATTACAGGCAAGAGAGCATATATATATGCCACTGCTCAATCTTCCCAAGTCGATTTGTTGTTGGTGTTTTCCGGCTGGTAAAGCTCTTTTTTGATAGCTATCGACTTTTTTGCCGTCGGTCGAAAAAATATCGATAATAATATCCGAGCATTCGTTCAGTACATAATTCAAGGTCGTTAATCCCGTCGTTTTTGAGGGATAGCAAAAAGGAATCTCCTCTGAAGTTGAGCTTGTTATTCCATCGGTCTCTTTTTCTTCGGTTACGACACCGCTTATGCAGACTCCATACAGACAGATCGATTTGCTCGATCCTCCGTTGTTTAACCAAGGATATACCCTTATATAGAAAGATTCTTCGCCCTTTACCTCGATAATATTGGTATGGGTAATCGGATACATGGTGTTGCTGGTATTGCTTTGCCTGTCGGCAATCATTACGGCATCATCACCGAAAAGCTCGTTTTTGCAATAATAGACCTTAAACCGTATGCCGTTGCTACCCGAGCCTCCGGCATATAATCCGATGGAGTCGATATTGAAAACGGTACCTTTGGTGGCTTTGACTCCGAATTGAATATAACGGTCGTGTACAATATCGATTTCCCCGCTGGGCCAAATACTCCCTTCAATAATATTGCGTTGTGTTTTTGTCTCTCCGTCGATAAGATTGTCGGCCCATATTGTTGTAGATCCCGGTTTGGCATATCTGTCGGTAAACATGTTTTTTAAAGTTTCGGGCAGGACGCTGATAGGACCTTCCGATATGTATCCGTCATCTTTCGATAATTCCCAGAATGCTCGGGCTTTGAGACCACCTTCAAAAGAGACGCATTCTCCTGTTAAAGCAATAGATTTTGTGTTGTTTCCGTTACTTACCGTAACATTCCCTGTCGAAATACCGGTAACCTCGGGCGAATATTTTATAAAAAACGGTGTAATGCTGAGATTCCCGTTTTCGTAAGAGATTGTTATTTGTTGATTATAAGTACCCTCTTGCTCTTTCGAAATAGTGAATCCGGCAGGAGCAGTTATTGTAACCGTTCCGTTTGTCGGGTTTAAATCGATTCCGCTAACAGAGAATGAGTGAATATTCGTTGTGTTGGCGTAGCATTTCCCGAAGTCATATTCGATACTGCTCAATATTAGTTCAGGATCGGCATTCAAATATTCGGTCAGTATGTTCTGCCTTATCAGTTCTTGAACAGCCAGTCGGGCATACAAAGTGGCGCCATACTCTCCTAAATGTGTGCCGTCGCCTACATTATAGATCAACTCTGTCGATTTTGTTTTTCCATACTCTTCGCACACTTTTTTGGTGAGAGCTGTATGGTCGATCAAAAGGCAACGGGTGTTTTCTGCTACTTTTTTCATGGCTGCAACGTAGTCGAGCTCTTTCCCGTCGTTCCCCATGCCGAGGTTATGCGCACCGCGTGCGGTGATTGTTTTCCCGTCGTTTTCAAAATAGTTACGTACGATTGGGGTGAACAGAATGGGTGTAGCGCCTAAATCTCTGACTTCATTTACATACTTGGTCAGATAGGCCGTGTAGCTTATCCACGGATTTGTTCCGATTTCACCCTCTTCTCCGCCATCTTTTTCATCGTTATGGCCGAATTGGATGATTACGTAGTCGCCTTCTTTTATTTGGGGTTTGACGGTGGCCCAAAAGCGGTAATTGCCACTATCGTCTTTTGCTTCATAAAAAGATTTGGAGCTGGTCCCGCTTTTTGATCTGTTATTGACAGTTGCTCCGTTTATAACAAATTGTTGCAGCATTTGTGCCCATCCTCGCTGGCCGTTCGGATTGCTTTCGCTATCTTCCGGTTTGCTTTCCATGGTAGAATCTCCGATGGTATGGATCGTAATATCTTTAGAGTATGCCGATCCGCAAAAAAATAGTAAACTTAATAATAAATAATAGAATGAGTTTTTCATAAATCTTAGAATTACAATTTGTATGCAAATTTAAATCTGCTTTTAGGGCTCAAGTGTGGAATATTTGACGCTTTTAGTAGTTTAAATCTGTGAATAATTGTAATTCTCTTTTTTTTTTATTAAATTTGAAAAATAAGAAAACCCGTTAAAAGAAATGGAGGATTATTATGATTCGGCAATTTAGAAAGGTCTTTTTAGGATCTCTTTTCCTGTTTCTTCCATTATATGCATATTCTTCTCGAGAATTTGTTCCTGAAGAGTTTTTGTCTGTTGTAAAAGATAGTGATATTATTGTCATGCCTCAGTTCCCCGGAGGAGAAGAAGCGATGAATAAATATTTGGTCCTCAATGTGCAGATGTCCGAATCTGAGGAAAATACGCCGCAATGGTTGGTCGATAGAATATTGTATTCGTTAACGGTTACAGCGTCCGGAGAGATTACAAAAGTAAAACTTAAAACTCCGTTATTTAAATTGAAAGGCCATATTTCGAAAGAGATTTTAGACAAAGCCTATTGGCTGGTAAAAAATATGCCGAAGTGGATTCCCGGTACCCGTAACGGACAACCTGAAGATATGGATTGTGTTGTTTGTGTAAAATTAAATTTGATTTATCCTGAAAATAATCCTGAAAAAGAGGGCTCGTAGATTGTTGTTTTTTAATCATTTATCTTCTCAATCTTCTTTTTTATGAAAAAAAGTTTTAGAATTATTCTAATATTAGAAATATTCTAATTATATTTGCGTCGTATTTAAAATATCTATATAGATGAGTGTAAACGAAATCATAGAATTGTTTCAGTCGAAAGGGGTAAAAGCAACTCCGCAACGCATCTCGGTATATGAGGCATTGCTTTCGCTCAAACATCCTTCGGCCGAGATGGTGCTTGAAAGAGTGAAAGCCATCTCTCCAACGACAACTGTTGCTACGGTTTACAACACGTTGGATTGTTTGGCAAAAGCCGGGGTGATCGAAAAGGTGTTGACTGTCGATAATAAAATGTACTTTGATACGAATGTAAAACGGCATTATCATTTATATAGCGAAGATACTCATGAAATACGCGATTTTTATGATGATGAATTGTCGGGATTGATATGGACATATATTCAGAATAAGAAAATACAGGGATTTGAGTTGAAAGATATAAAAATACAGTTGATAGGAGATATAAATTATTAATCAGATTAAAAAAGTAGATTTATGGAAAAGAGTGTTAAAGGAACCAGAACAGAACAGAATTTATTAAAATCGTTTGCTGGAGAATCTCAGGCAAGAAATCGTTACACTTTTTTTGCAAGTGTAGCCAAAAAAGAAGGGTATGAACAAATTGCAGGCGTATTTATGGAAACTGCCGAACAAGAAAAAGAACATGCCAAGAAATTCTTTAAATATCTTGAAGGGGGTATGGTTGAAATCACGGCATCTTATCCGGCCGGAATCATCTCTACCACAGTAGAAAATTTGAAAGCTGCCGCAGATGGTGAAAATGAAGAATGGGCCGATTTATATCCTGAATTTGCCCGGATAGCCGAAGAAGAAGGTTTTCCTGCTATTGCCGTGACATTTAAGATGGTTGCCAAAGTAGAAGCTGAACACGAAGCCCGGTACCGTAAACTGTTGGCAAGAGTAGAGGCCGGAAAATTCTTTGAAGAAGATGAAGAAATAGAATGGCAATGCCGTAATTGCGGATATGTGCACAAAGGTAAAAAAGCTCCGGAGAAATGTCCTGCATGTACTCATCCTCAAGCCTATTTTGAACGGAAGAAAAACAATTATTAATTATAACTATATTCTATAATAAAGCAAGACTTGCTTTGATGTTGCTCTTTCCTATTTCGGTAGAGCTCATTAAGGCAAGTTTTGTTTTTCTTGTGTTTCAATAAATCGTTTGTTTCGTACACGGGAAACAATTTTATCTGTTTTGCGGGGTAGGTATAGGATGCTGAGCTGATTGTTCTATAAAAAAGATTCTCAATATGTCTGTTTTTAGAAACCATACGTGTAATTTTGCCGATATTAAAGTATAAAGAAAACTGAAAGTTTAGAAATTTGTTATTTATTCAGAGCTCGTTCTCTGAGAAACGGAGCAAATTAACGTTGAGTAATTATAAAAATTGGGTAATGGATTTTTTAGCAGAGTATCATTTGTTGGGTTTGGTGATCGGAATTTCAACTTTTTTAATTATCGGATTGTTTCATCCGGTTGTCATAAAGGTCGAGTATTATTGGGGAACACGGTGTTGGTGGATATTTTTATTGTTAGGATTACTCGGTACCGTCGCCTCCTTGTTGACCACAAATGTTCTGCTGGCAGCGTTGCTCGGTGTATTCTCATTCTCATCGTTTTGGACAATAAAAGAATTGTTCGAACAAGAAAAACGGGTGAAAAAAGGCTGGTTTCCTAAAAATCCGAATCGCATATATCCTTGGGATAACCAATCGGATGTAACGGAGTAATCGCTATTTTATTATATCCAAAAATCTGAAATTCCTCATTTTTTTTATAATTAACACTCAAATATTTTTTTAAATAGAAGAAAAGCGTTACCTTTAAACGCAAATTTGGAAATCTGTATAGAATAAGGAAATATGAAAACAGTAAAATTACTCATTTTTACGTTGTTGATGTTTGAGGCAGCATTGCTTCAGGCTTTTGCACGTCAAGAGGCTGTGCTGTGGCAAGATTTCCCGATGGCGACCTCTATGCCTGTATCCCCAGAGTTTTATATGGTACAGAATAACTTGCCGGAAGATTCGATTCAGATATATGCCAATAACGGATCGATCTATGTCCGCTCTTCCAAGAAAGTTAAAGTTAAGGTTTATACCATTGTCGGGAGTTTGGTTATGGAGTCTTATGCCGGTCCCGGATTATCGGAATTTCAACTGAAGTCGAGAGGGCTTTATCTGGTGAATGCCGGAGGGGTCACACAGCGAGTAACACTTTGATTATTTAAAGATAAAAAACATCCCCTTTTTGCTTGGCAAGAAGGGGATGTTTTTTTTACTTATTTTACCGGGATTTTATCTATTCGTCTTTGGTGTCTTCCACCTTCGAACTCGGTATTTAAAAATATTTCGGCAATTTTCTTTGCCTCTTCGGTAGAGATGAACCGTCCCGGCATTACGCAGACATTTGCATCATTGTGTAAACGAGAAAGGCGTCCGATCTCTTCATTCCAGCACAAAGCCGATCTGATCTTCTGATGTTTGTTTAAAGTCATGTTGATACCATTACCGCTGCCGCAAAAAGCAAATCCGGGATAACATTCTCCTGCCTCCAGAGCCGTAGCGAGGGGATGTGCAAAATCGGGATAGTCAACACTCTCACTCGAAAATGTACCGAAATCTTTGGTTTCGATTCCTTTTTCGGACAGAAGTTGTTTGATAAATTGTTTCATTTCAAAACCGGCGTGGTCGCTGGCAAGGCCTACCGGAATATTTTTTTTGAGAATACTCATGATGTTTAATGTATAAGCTGTTTTTTGGTATTACAAATGTAAATAAAAATACGATATATCTCTGGAAAAATCCGATTAAAAATAATGGCGACTTTACGGCTCGATAACTTACGAAAAACAGATAAATTCACTTTTGCAAAGGATCAAGGAAATGAATGTATATGAGCCTTTTTTTTGATTGCCACTTGACGATAGTGAGAATCTCTTGGCTCAAGAGAGAACATTCCTTTCTCTTTTTTTGCTTAATGGCGGCATGCAAATTGCCGATATCTGATTTTATAATCTGAACAAAAAATCTACGCTTTTTGTTCCCGATATTTAGTCAGATTAAATCGGTATTGTATGCAAGAAGGTATTTCGTTAATATAATGTGTGACATATACCAACGTCTTTCCCGGGCGATTACAAAATTGTTCTATGATTTCTCTGGCACGTTTTTTATTGCTGATGTCCAAGCCGTGTAATGGTTCGTCCAAAATCAAAAGGTCAGGATCTTTTACAAAAGCCCGGGCCAGTAGCAAAAGCCGTTGTTCTCCTGAGGACAACGTGAGAAAAAGCCTGTTCTGTAAAGATTCGATTCCGAAAGTACGCATCCATTCCAAGGCAATTTTTTCTTGTTCCGGAGAGCATTTTCGGTATAAGCCGATCGAGTCGAAAAAGCCCGAGCCGACAATTTGCAAAGAAGGGACATTTTCGGTATAGTATAAGTGCATTTCCGGAGATACGTAGCCGATTCTGTTTTTTATTTCCCAGATACTCTCCCCGCTGCCTCGTTTTCGATCAAAAAGGTAGAGCGTGTTTGCATAGGACTGGGGGTTGTCGGCATAGATAAGGCTTAGAAGAGTCGATTTCCCGGCTCCGTTTTCTCCCAATAATAACCATTTTTCTCCATTTTTTACTTCCCAGTCCAACTTGTTAAGTATCGGCCGATTTCCGTATGAGATATTGACTTTCTCCATTCGGAATGTGATGGTGTGGTTTGATTCTTTACGGATCGGATCGGGTAATTCGACGTAAGTTGAATTTTGAGGGAAAAGAGACGCCTGCAATTCTTTATGCTGTAAAAAATCATTGCGCGTCATCGGAGTCCCGCACACACGGTCTTTAATCGGGAGAACGTGTGTAATCATTTCCGGGATATCATTCGGATTGGAAAGCAGCAAAACAACCTGAAGACCTTCGACTTCGGCCATTTGCGCTAACATATCGGACAATAATGCCCTCGATTCTGTGTCTAAGCCGATATACGGATTATCGAGGATCAATATGCGTGGATGTGTTAATAAGATTCTTATAATTAAGAATTTACGAAGCTCTCCGCTTGATAAATAGATAATCTTTTTGTCTAACATTTCTTCTATCCGAAATTGAACGAATAATTCCTGAATAGATTTTTTATCGTATTTATCGGCTAACAATTCTCTTACTGTCGGAATTCCTTCACTCTCGGAAGAGTGCCACCGTTGTTGGTAAAAGGTTGTCCGGCTGTCGGCTATGGAGTGGATATCTTTAAAGGCGATAGCTTTTACAATATCAGATATTTTTCCGGGATAATTGTTGATGATCTCGCCTTCTTTCAAAGCAAAATTACCTTGTAAAAGACCGGCAATAATGTTTTTTCCCGCACCGTTTGGCCCTATTATAGCCCATTGTTCACCAGCTTTTAAACTCCAGTTAAATGGTTCTTTGAGTTGAATTTCCGACAACCGGGGAACCGGATTCTTAAAAATAATACTTATATCTTCCATTGTAATATCGGTTATAATAGAAAGTGCAAAGGTAAAAATATTTTTTTTCTGAAAGTTGTACGGTAGTTTACTTTAAAATATCAAAATATAACTTTTTTGTATTATATAATATTTAATTATAATTTACAGAAAACTATTTTTACCTAAAACGTTTTGTCGTAAATTTGCCCGGTCGTTCTGTTTTACAGTTCGAATAGACAGGTAAAAAAGAGATTGTAAACATTTTAGGGTTATACTTGTTATTGATAAATAGGTATTTGTCGAATTATATGAAGGAGGTTTGGATTTTTATATTAATGATTTTAGTGTGTTCGGGAGAGTGTGTTTCTTTTGCTTCGACATATTCGGATGTCGATTCTGTAAAACATAATCCGGCTCTTATTACAGAACCTTCTGTAACTCCTTCTGCGGCAGAAACGTCCTTTTCTTCTACTCAAGACAGTTCCGATGTTGTTACAAAGGTCTCTTTTTTTCGCCGTTTTTTAAATTATTTCGGTGATGCCAATAAACCGAAGCCTCGTAAAAAGTTCGATTTCAGTATTATCGGAGGACCTCATTATTCGAGCGATACGAAATTAGGGCTTGGTATCGTTGCTGCCGGACTTTATCAAGGTAAAGATACGCTGTTGCAACCCTCGATCGTCTCATTGTATGGAGACATATCTACTACCGGATTTTACCTTTTAGGGGTAAAGGGAACACATTTCTTTCCGGAAGATAAATACAGGTTGTTATATAATTTGTATTTTTTCTCTTTCCCCGGTTATTTTTGGGGAGTAGGATATGATGCCGGAGATAATCCCGATAACAAGGGTCACTATAAACGCATACAAAATCAAGTTAAAGTAGATTTCCTTTTTCGGTTGGCACATAATCTGTATGCCGGTCCTTTGGCAAGTTTTGACTATGTTGCGGGGATGGATTTCGAAAAGCCTCAAGCGTTGAACGGTGCATCCAAATCTACATTTTCGGTAGGAGTGGGGGGATCTGTATCTTACGATACCAGAGATTTCCAGTCCAATCCGTACAAAGGTGTCTATTTAAAATTAGAACAAAGTTTATATCCCGGTTTTACAGGGAATAAAAACGTCTTTTACTCGACCGATTTATTGGCGGATATTTTTCAAAAGGTGTGGAAAAATTGCATTCTGGCAATCGATATACATACTAAATTTACCTTTGGAAATACCCCATGGACTATGATGCCCCGATTGGGAGGATCGTTTCGCATGAGGGGGTATTATGAAGGGCAATATCGAGATCGCAATATCGGAGAGATACAGGTCGAGTTTCGTCAACGGATTTGGAAACGGCACGGAATTGTCGTTTGGGGAGGTGCCGGAAACGTATTTCATGATTTCAAATCTTTCCAATGGAAACAAACTTTGCCCAATTACGGCTTGGGGTATCGTTGGGAATTTAAGAAACGGGTCAATGTGCGTTTAGACTATGGTTTCGGGAAAAACCAGACCGGTTTTCTCTTTAATATAAACGAAGCATTTTAAAGAAAGTACAGGATTCCTGAACGAAGCGTAAAAAAAGGTTGTCCCTTTTCATACAGTATCGATGTTGTCGATAACGGTCGTTTTACTCGATCTCGATTTCAGATGAAAGAATCTGTTTAACAGATGTTTTGGTGTAAAGTAACTCTCTTTTGACAGAAGAAAATTAAAATAGATTTCGGCTATTTAGTTAAATGTCTATTTGTTTTAACATTTGTGAATCTATTGTGTCTTACGTTAAAAGTGCGATTAAATCATGGTTTAGTTTTTCTTTTTCGAAATTTTTATCTTAAATTTGAATCATCGAAAACTAAATGAAGTGGTAAAACATGAATAACACTCGTCGGAAAAACAATATACTACATCTCTTATTCATCATTATATTTTTGCTTCCGGTTGTCTCGTTCGATGTTTGGTCGCAGAAAAAAGAGGCGTCCAAGACAGCAGAGAATAAACAAACGCAAATTTCTCTTACAGGAGATATAGATAAATTATTGCCCGACTTGTCTTCATATACGGGAAAAACTACCGTAGACTCTTTGCTCGAGTATGCATCACGGCTGAAAGGGCGTCCCTATTGTCGGGGGAGTAAAGGCCCTTCGAGTTTCGATTGCTCGGGATTTACATATTATGTATTTAAGAAAATAGCATTGAAATTGAATGCTTCGTCTGCTGCACAATATTTACAAGGTGCCCATGTCGATAAGCAGAATATACAACGTGGCGACCTCGTATTTTTTAAAGGTCGCAATGCGGCTTCTTCACGGGTTGGACATGTCGGTTTGGTATCGGATGTATTGCCCGATGGAAAATTTAAATTTATACATGCGTCTTGTTCAAAAGGCATTTGCGAAGAATCGAGCGATGCCCTGTATTATGCAAAGCGTTATGTCGGAGCGCGGAGAGTGATCGAAAATAATACTCCGATTTTAGATAGATTAGACTAACGATTATATATATATTTAAAAACGGGACAGTTCTTTTTTAGAGAATTGTCCCGTTTTGATTGAAGGGGATAAATGAGCTCTTTTCTCAAGGTACCATTCGCTCGAAAAATAGTTGTGCCTGTTTTTCGTATTTCTCGAGTCTGCATCTTTTACGGCAATATCAATGTGTGGCTCAAAAAGCAGATATGGATATGATTTGCGGATAAGCCGAGTTGTCGAAGATGTCATGATCGGGGATATTTTGCATCACTTTTGATGCAATAATCCGTTAAGGAGAAACAAATTCTTCCTGTTTCAATCTATTATCTAAAAAACTGTAAACATTTATTTTATTTTCAATTTAATTTATACATTTGTAAGCGTTATAAAAATAAAAAATCAAGGCTTGAAATCGAGTCCGGAGAGAGAGGATGTTCCCTTTCGTATTTCTGAAGAATATAATTAAAATGAGTTATGCGTATGAAAAAAATCTTTGCAGGATTATTGTTAGTTGTATATGTGGGAGGATTGATACATCCGGCAAATGCACAAACAAAAGATAATTTAAAAGGTGAAATATCTCTGTCCGGAGCATTTGCTCTGTATCCCATGGTGGTTAAGTGGGCAGAAGAATTCAAAAAAATACACCCGAATGTTCGTATCGATATATCCGGAGGCGGTGCCGGAAAAGGAATGACCGATGCACTAGCCAAAGTTGTCGATCTGGGTATGGTATCACGAGATGTTCATGATGTAGAAATACAGAAAGGAGCCGTTGCATTTGCTGTTGTTAAAGATGCTGTTGTTCCTACTGTAAATGCTGCCAATCCCTTGATTCGGGATATTAAGGCAAAAGGTCTTAAAAAAAGTGCAGCTTTGAATTTATGGAGTGGAAAATACAAGACTTGGGGTCAGGTATTGGGTACAGCATCGAAAGTGCCTTTGCATGTTTACACCCGTTCCGATGCTTGCGGTGCAGCAGAAACGTGGGCAGCATGGTTCGGAAAGAGACAAGAAGATCTTGAAGGGACGGCAGTTTTCGGCGATCCGGGAGTTGCCTCTGCAATTCAGAAAGACAAAGTGGGTATAGGATTTAACAATATAGCTTATGCCTATGATCAAAAAACACGGCGGCCCTATGCCGGTCTTGCTATTATTCCGTTGGATGTCAATGGAAACGGTAAAATAGATCCGGCAGAGAATTTTTACGATAACAGTCTTTCGCTGATTAAGGCCATTGTTAGCGGAAAATATCCTTCACCTCCTGCCCGTAATTTGTTTTTGGTTTCTAATGGAGTACCCAAAAAACAGGTAGTTGTTGAGTTTATAAAATATATACTGACTGAAGGTCAGAAATATGCCAATGCTACCGGATATATCGGCTTGTCGAAAACAACAATAAATCAAGAACTTGCCAAACTGAAAAAATAAAATAATGGATGTGTCTTTGTTAAAAAGAAGATTACTGAAAGATAGAATGACAAAATCGTTTATGTTTATTTTGACGATTTTGTCATTACTTGTTTTAGTTTTCATGGGTATCGGGCTGTATATGAAGTCTCGGATGATATTGGAAGAACATTCTTTGTGGTCGTTGCTGACCAATGCCGATTGGAAACCGTTGAGCGGAGAGTTCGGCTTTCTTCCTTTTATTGTCGGTACTTTAGCCGTAACCGCTCTTTCTATTCTTATTGCATTACCAATTTCTTTGCTATCTGCGATTTATCTGTCCGAATATGCCCATTCGTGGACAAAGCGAGTCGTATTTCCGGTGTTGGATATTTTGGCCGGAATTCCCTCTGTCGTTTTTGGCGTATGGGGTACATTGATTATCGTACCTTGGATTGCCGATAAGTTAGGACCTCATTTTGTAGAATATACCAGCGGATACACAGTCTTGGCCAGTGGTATCGTACTCGGCGTTATGATATTGCCCATATTAGTCAGTCTGTTTATCGAGATATTTACGATTGTCCCTCAAGATTATCGGGATGCTGCAGCCTCTTTAGGTGCAACCAAATGGCAAATCTCTACCAAAGTGATTCTCCGAAAATCGATGCCCGGAATAATCGCCGCTGTTGTGTTGGCAATATCCAAGGCATTCGGTGAAACGATAGCCGTATTGATGGTTTGCGGAAACTATGCCGAAATTCCGCACTCCCTTTTTGATTCCTGCTATCCTCTTCCGGCGCTTATCGCCAACAATTATGGAGAGATGTTGTCTCTGCCGTTATACGAGTCGGCGTTGATGTTTGCCGCATTTATCCTGTTTTTTATCATCTTGGTATTCAATCTTGCCTCACGCATAATGTTACAGCATGTGGAGAAAAAGTTTAAATTGTAGGAGGTCTCAAAATGAAAATGAAATTTATTGTAGAAAAAATATTTTATGTTTTGATGGTACTCTCCTTGTTGCTGGTCTTTGCATTTTTGGGAAGTATTTTGATCACAATCATAAAGAACGGATGGCCGGCCATGTCGTGGGATATGGTGACTAAATTGCCGGGCGGCGGATTTTATATTGGGAAAGAAGGCGGCGTATTAAACGCGATTGTCGGATCGCTTTATATCGTTGGAGCCTCGACGATATTGGGCTTATGCATAAGTATTCCGATAGTCTTTTTTGTCAATATTTATTTAAAGAAAGATTCGAAACTGGCAAGTTTGACACGCCTTTCTTTCGACGTATTGTATGGAATACCGTCGATTGTCTATGGTGCATTTGCATTTACGATCATGATATTTTTCGGTCTGCGTACCTCTTTGCTGGGCGGTATTATCGTAATAACCTTGTTGATCATACCCATATTTGTGCGTTCTATGGATGAGGTTGCCCGTCAACTCCCCAAGGAATTGCTTGATGCAACTTATTCGCTTGGCGCTACGCGGTTGGAAGCCATTAAAGTAGCGATACGTCAGATTGCGCCGGGTATTACGACTGCAACGTTGCTTTCTATCGGCCGGGCTATCGGTGATGCTGCCGGAGTTATGTTCACGGCCGGTTTTACCGACAGTATTCCGACCTCATTGAACCAACCGGCGGCAACGCTTCCGCTCTCGATATTCTTTCAATTGAGCAGTCCTACTCCGGAGGTACGCGAACGGGCTTATGCCGCAGCCCTCTTACTGACCATAATTGTGTTGGTGTTAAGTATTATAGGGCGAATGATTACATATAGATTCTCAAAAAATAAAATTAAATAATGGAGAAAGATAGTTCTAAATTCACAAATGCTTTTAAGCGTTTCGAAGAATGGCGCAGTGATATTTCCAAAACCGATAAGGAAAAGACCGATGAACATTTGGACATAGAGGCTGATGCGAAGAAAGATGCTACGATAAATATAGAAAAACTCAATATCTATATTCAAAATACTCACATACTGAAAGATATAAGTTTGCAGTTGCACGATAAGAAAATCACCTGTATTATAGGCCCTTCAGGTTGTGGTAAGACGACATTGCTGAAGAGCATTAACAGAATGATCGATACGACAGAGCATGTACGTGTAGAAGGACGGGTTTTTGTAGATGGAGAAGATATTTATGATAAAAAGGCCGAGATTACCCATATCCGCAAGAAAATAGGGTTGCTCTCGCAACGTCCTACGCCATTGCCAATGTCTATCTATGACAATATTACTTTCGGTAGCCGCATACATGGCATAAGAAATAAGAAAACCTTAGACAAGATCGTCGAAAAATATCTTTTGGCTACCGGGTTGTGGGATGAGGTAAAAGACCGTTTGCATAGTCCGGCTTCTGCGCTCTCCATAGGGCAGCAGCAACGATTGTGTTTGGCAAGGGGATTGGCCGTTGAGCCTCAATTTATTTTGGCCGACGAATCGACATCGGCGCTTGATCCTATCTCCAGTAAGAATATTGAAGACCTGTTTTTGAAGTTACGTGAGCGTTACGGTATTATTATGGTAACGCATACTCTCCGCCAGGCTTTGCGTATTGCCGATTATGTCGTATTTATGTACATGGGGGAAATGATCGAGCAAGGAACGGCCGATGAGTTGTTCAACCATCCTAAACATGAACTGACAAAACAATATTTGAGCGGAGTCTTTAGCTAAAAATAGAGACAGTCCAAAAACTCTTTGAGACAGTTTTCTATCCGGCAAGCGTCTTCCCTCGATTGCCGGATTATATTTTATAAAAAACATAGAAATGTATTTAGCCTCTAAACCAAGGTATGAGATTTTAGATGGACTTCGTGGAGTCGCGTCTGTGCTGGTAGTACTTTTTCATCTTTTCGAGACCTATTCCAAGGGTCCGGCCTATCAATTGATCAATCACGGTTATCTCGCTGTGGATTTCTTTTTTGCCCTTTCCGGATTTGTCATAGGATATGCGTATGACGATCGGTGGGACAGGATGACCGTTTGGGAATTTTTTAAAAGGCGTCTGATAAGGCTTCATCCTATGGTAATAATGGGAACTGTAATTGGAGCGTGTTTGTATTTCTTTGGACAAGGTGAGGTATTCGGGCTTATCGGCAATGTGCCCGGATGGAAAGTCCTGCTTGCATTTATTATGGGGTGCTTTATGATACCTTGTAGCCTTAAGATGGATATCCGGGGATGGAGAGAAATGAACTCCTTTAATGGCCCAAACTGGTCATTGACTTGGGAATACGTAGCCAATATACTTTATGCTTTGGTCCTCAGAAAGATAGGAAAAGTCGTTTTGGCCATCTTGACAATATTAGCTGCGTTTTGCACACTTGATCTTTGTCTGAACTGGAATATTTTCGGACTATTGACGGAAGAACGTAACGCACAAATATATACCGTAATCGGGGGGTGGAGCCTGACTTCGGAGCAGGTTTATATAGGACTTACTCGCCTGTTTTATCCATTTCTGGTCGGACTATTGATTTCTCGAATAGGAAAGTATATAAAAGTTAGAGGGGGCTTTTGGTGGTGTTCGCTTATTCTTGTCGTTGTTTTCTCACTGCCTTGCATCGGAGGAGAAGAAAATGTACTTAACGGAATGTATAATGCTTTCTGTATCCTTGTTCTTTTCCCACTTGTAGTTATGATGGGTGCCGGCAGTCGGATTAGTGATGAGAAAAGTGCTAAAGTATGCACATTTCTCGGAGAATTGTCATATCCACTCTACATAACACATTATCCACTGATATATATGCAGACGAATTGGGCATTGTCACATCCTGATGCTCCCGTATATGCTCATGTGATGGTCGCAATTGGTTGTTTCCTCCTTTCTATCGCTATTGCATACAGTTGTTTGAGACTTTATGATATTCCTGTCCGCAAGTGGTTGATTAATAAATGTTTTAAAAGAGAATGATATGGTCGTTAATCATTTGGGTATCTTCGTTTCAGACTTGAATGGTGCCAAAAGTTTTTTTGAAAGATTCTTTGGGTTTACTTCCGGCGAGAAATATACCAATCCGTTGAAGAAGTTTTCATCTTATTTATTGACGTCAGACTCTGGAAAGTTTCGCATCGAAATTATGCACAAAGAAGATGTGAAAGAGAAACCAGACAAAGATATTTTTACAGGACTTCATCATTTAAGTTTTACCGTAGGTTCTGATAGTGCCGTTGATGATTTTGCTGAGAGGCTTGCTTCTGAAGGATATGAAATTCTCGATGGCCCAAGAAGAACAGGTGACGGCTATTATGAGTGTTGCATACGAGTGTTTGATGAGATTCTTATTGAGGTATGTTCTGGTGTTTAAATAATTGTAGATCATAGTATTTAAAGCTTGTTGAATTTTTATGCTGAAGTTAGACCTTTTTCGTCGACCCTTGTTCGGTTCAGACGGGCTAATATTTATGCTTAAAATAACAATTCCTCAGTTTTTTGTTGATCCCCTGTATCTGCCCTAATTTGCGATATGAAAAAAAACCGCAATGTAAGTATTGCGGTTTCTATAAATTTATATTGGAATTTTGTGATCCGCCTGGGGCTCGAACCCAGGACCCCAACATTAAAAGTGTTGTGCTCTACCTGCTGAGCTAGCGAATCATCGAGTGCATTTTTCTAATGCGTTGCAAAGGTACGCTTTATTTTTATTTCTGCAAATTCCACGCGCATTTTTTTATTATTTTTCGATACATTTCTGAATACATCGATTTGATATTTATCTTTGTATCCTATAATTCAGTTGTTTATGAAAAACTCAATACTTACCCTTGCCGAGAAAAATCAAATGCGTGCCAAAGCGGTCATTGCAGAAACCGAGGTAGTCGATATCTGGCGGTCGGTAGGGGCGGAAATCAATCTGGTAGGATCGTTGCGAATGGGGCTTTTGATGAAACATCGGGATATAGATTTTCATATTTACACCGAAACTCTTGATATCGCCGATGGCTTTAAAGCGATTTCGCGATTGGCCCAGAATCGGGCTGTAAAAAAAATAGAATATATAAACTTGGCTGATACCGAAGAACATTGTATCGAGTGGCATGCATGGTATGAGGATAAAGATCACCATATTTGGCAGATCGATATGATACAGATTTTGAAAGGTTCTCGATATGACGGGTATTTTGAGCATGTTGCCGACCGGATTTGCTCGGTTCTTACTCCGGAAAATAGACTGACGATTCTGTCGCTGAAAAATGAGACTCCCGAAGAGATGAAAATTATGGGTATAGAGTATTATCAGGCAGTGATCCAGGACGGAATAGATAACTACTTCGATTTTATGAAATGGAGAGAAAAGCATCCGGCAGACGGTATAATCGAGTGGTATCCGTAAAACCGTCTGCCCGACTCTGAAAGAAAAGTATCGGATATTCCGGGATACAAAAGGTTATAAGAGCGTTTGCAAATGGTTAGAACGGGTATCCTACGGCAAAGTGTAATGTCGCATCTCTGTTGAAGTTTTGATATGAAATCACCCATCTGCTTTTATCTACGACAGACGGATCATATAGCTTCATCCCTAAATCGAGGCGTAAAATAAAATAGTTGAAATCGAGCCTTATTCCTAAGCCATAAGCCATTGCGATCTCTTTATAAAAGGTTTTCAGTTGGAACTTGCCGCCGGGTTGTGACGGATAGTTTCTTATCGTCCAAATGTTTCCTGCATCTAAGAATGCCGCCATTTCAAGTTTCCAGATCAATTTACTGCGATATTCGGCATTCATGTCCAATCGTATATCACCGCATTGGTTCATAAAGTCGGTCATGGGATTTGTGCCTCTGTATCGTCCCGGCCCGAGACCTCTGACCGACCATCCGCGTACGCTGTTGGCTCCTCCCGAGAAATAACGTTTCTCGAACGGTACCATCTCTGAATTGGCGTATGGTACTACAACGCCTGCCCCGATGTGCAAAGCCAAAGAGTTGCGGTCGTTGAAAGGTATCGTGTAGGCATAGTCTAAATCGGCTTTGGCATATTGTGCGTAACGGATTCCCAAGATACTGTATTCCCCATATTCTCCCGGTTTTTGGCCGGTCAGTTTAGAAATACCATATAGTAAATTACCCGCTATTTCGCCCGCAGCCCGTAATGTATAAATGTTTCCGGTTGTTTTCTGCATCCCGGTTCTCAAGTTAGATCGATAAAAGACATAAGACGAACGCATGATAAAGTGGTTTTCGTAGCTGTATCTCAGCAGCGGATTGCTGGATGCAATGCTGTCGAGATTGTTGATAAACCGTTCGGTCGTTTTGGGTAAATAGACATAGCTGATATCTATCAGATCGAAATAATGCCGATACATATTATTATGGCTGTACCACTTATAATTCCAACCACCACCGGCAATTACACGAGTATATTCCGGCCTTTGTTGATAATTGAAATTTAAGGTAAATTCAGTTGTTGCACGCATGCGGCGGCGTACAGATGTCCTGATGAATGGAAAAAGAAATTTCGGAAACGAGATTCCGACCTCTGCTCCCAGTTCCAGATAGTTGTCATTTAAAAGTCCTCCCAAATTGCCCGAAAGGCTTTCGTATGCAGCCCTTAACTTGGTCGTAAATGTTTCCGATCCGTGAAACATGTTACGGTGTTGGTGCGTCAGTCCGAGAGCGAAGCCCAAATCTCCCGCAGAGTTGGTGCCCTCGACATCGGCCGAAATCGTTTGAGGTTTGCCTTCGGTCAATAAAATGTAGCAGTCCAGCATAGGTTCTCCATCGATATTCAACGGATAAAACTGAATGTTGACATACTTGATCACACGAAGACGGCCAAATGCCGCAAATGTATTGTCCACCGCCCTGCTACTGTAACGCATACCGGGGTGGATGTAGCAATTTTCGACTAAAGTGGCAGGTGTCAGATATTTCTTGTCTCCATAAAATATTCTGAAATTTTTATAATCGACCGTATCCTTGACATTGAAACGTCGGTCCTGTTCGATATTCATCGGATTATAGTCGGTCATAAAATAGACATTTCGTATATGATATACTTCATGCTGGCTGAATACCATAGCCGAACGAGCTGTGTCTTGTATAAGCGGAGGCATCAAGTTCAGCTCTAAATCAACTTTCTGATTTTGCGATGTTGTATCTGCCGTATAGGTAATATATTCTTTGTTGAACGCATAATATCCTCTGTTTCTCAGTATATTGGAGATGCGTTGGCGTTCTTGTTCCAATAAATTCCGGTCAAAAATCACCCCTTTTTTCAGTAAAAAGGCCGACGTGTCGGCAAATATTATCTGAGCGATGCTGTCATTGGGGATGTTGTAAGAAATATTTTCTATGAAATAAGGCTCTCCCGATTTGATCTGATAGCGTACCTTGATTTTTTTCTTTCGTGTAATCGTATCGACGGTTACCACGGCATGTTCGTAGCCTCGGTTACGTAGGGCTTTCGTAATTTCCGATCGGGATTTTTCCGTTAGTTCCGGGTCATAAATTACCGGAGGCGTTCCGATTTTCCTCAGCCATCGGTTCCATCGGTTATCTTTATCGCCCGAAAGGTTATAAAAGAATAGGGGAAGTCCTACCAGACCGAAAGTCTTATGGTTAGGCTCTTGTCTTATGTACGATTTTAGCTCCGAAGATTTTATATTTTTATTATCGGAAGTGACCGATACTTTATTCAGAAGATATTCCCCTTCACCTACATGCCGGGTCGTATTGCAGGACACAGCAAGCAATAGTCCGAGCATACAAGATAAACGGCAAAAATATTTCATATCTTTACTTTCGGGAAATAACGTAACTTCAGAATTATATTACAAACGTACAGAAATATTGCTTTACAGACAAAATTCATCACTCAAAAATATGTTACCGATCGCAAAACGGCATCTTTTTATCTTTAAATGGAGTGAAATGATGGACCAAGACGGCTTTATAGCCCTCTGATGTAAATATTCTATTGAGAATCATGGCGATTCTTTTGCAAATAGAATTCCGGACAAAATAAAATAGAAGGTAGTTTATATTATGATAATTTGACAGTAAAAGCATCTTATAGATAATATATTTTTACTCTTGATGTTTTTTTTCTACTATTTTATTTGGAATATAAAATGAAACCCATACCTTTGCACCATAAAACAAAGATTATGATTAGTGTTATTCTACATATCATTAACCTTCTGGGTTTGTCTCTACTCGATGTCGTCGTGCAAGAGTAAAGGAAGAAAGGTATGTAGTTACTTTATGTGAGCAACATAAAATTAGGAAAAAATAAAGTAAAAAGACCTTTCTTCATATAACAGAAAGGTCTTTTCGCATATAAAAAACAGTAAGAGAGATGAAACATCAATTGCGTAGTGCAACCAGCACACAAGGACGCCGGATGGCCGGAGCAAGAGCTTTGTGGCGAGCCAACGGAATGAAAGAAGATCAAATTGGGAAACCGGTTATAGCTATTGTCAACTCATTCACACAATTTGTCCCGGGACATGTGCATCTACATGAGATCGGACAGAAAATTAAAGCGGAAATAGAAAAGGCCGGATGTTTTGCTGCCGAATTCAATACAATCGCCATTGATGACGGTATTGCCATGGGGCATGACGGTATGTTATACTCTCTCCCTTCCCGGGATTTGATCGCCGACAGTGTCGAATATATGGTCAATGCCCATAAAGCCGATGCTATGGTTTGCATTAGTAATTGCGATAAGATTACTCCGGGTATGTTAATGGCGAGTATGAGGCTCAATATCCCGACTATATTTGTATCCGGAGGCCCTATGGAAGCTGGGAATTTAAACGGACGGGCTTTGGACCTTATCGATGCGATGATCGAATCGGCCGATGAGACGATAAGTGACGAACAAGTGGCTAAAGTCGAACGGTCAGCTTGTCCCACATGTGGTTCTTGTTCAGGAATGTTTACCGCAAATTCCATGAACAGCCTGAATGAAGCCATAGGCTTGGCTCTTCCCGGAAATGGAACGATCGTGGCAACTCATGCCAACCGAGAAAAGTTGTTTATTAAAGCAGCTTCCCAGATTGTTGAAAATTGTTATAAATATTATCGCGACGGAGATGATTCGGTATTGCCTCGCAGTATTGCAACCCGCAATGCATTCCTTAACGCCATGACTTTGGATATTGCAATGGGTGGTTCTACCAATACCGTATTGCATCTTTTAGCTGTGGCGCAAGAAGCCGGAGTCGATTTTACGATGGACGATATCGATCGTTTGTCACGCAAGTCGCCTGTCCTTTGTAAAGTTGCGCCCAATTCTCATTACCATATTCAAGACGTAAACCGGGCCGGAGGTATTTTGTCGATCATGAGTTTATTGGCAAAACAGGGATTAGTGGATACCCATGTGCATCGAGTCGATGGGTTGACACTGGGACAGGCTATCGCCCGGTATGCGGTCGATGGGGCCGAATTTTCTGAAGAAGCGGCCGAATTGTGGAAAAGCGCACCCGGGAATAAATACAACTTGGAAATGGCATCGCAGAACAACCGATACGATTCATTGGATATTGATCGAGCTAACGGATGCATCCGGGATTTCGAGCATGCTTATGTTAAAGACGGAGGTCTTGCCGTGCTTAAGGGAAATATCGCAATAGACGGCTGTGTCGTTAAAACGGCAGGTGTGGATGAGAGTATTTTCCATTTTACCGGAAAAGCCAAAGTGTTCGAATCACAGGAAGAGGCTTGTGAAGGAATTCTTCGAGGAGATGTAGAAAAAGGCGATGTCGTCGTCATCATTTACGAAGGGCCGAAAGGCGGACCGGGTATGCAGGAAATGCTATATCCGACCTCTTATATAAAATCGAAACATTTGGGAAAAGAGTGTGCTCTGATTACCGACGGGCGATTTTCGGGCGGAACTTCGGGCCTTTCGATCGGACATATATCTCCAGAGGCTGCTGCCGGAGGAAATATCGGATTGGTCAGAGACGGGGATATTATAGAGATAGATATTCCGCAACGCACGATCAATGTTAAACTTAGCGACCAGCAATTAGCCGAACGGCGCACGGAAGAAGAAGCCCGAGGTAAAAAGTCCTTTACCCCCAAGAAACGGGAACGGAACATTTCGAAAGCATTGAAAGCATATTCTGCCATGGTCAGCTCGGCCGACAAAGGAGCAGTACGTATTATTGAATAATAAGCACTATTTTTTGCAGAAAAAAATTTATATGACAACAGATAAGATAACAGGATCCGAAGCTCTGATCCGCTCGCTATTAGAAGAAAATGTAAAATTGATATACGGTTATCCCGGTGGCGCTATTATGCCGGTTTTCGACTGTATGCACAATTATAGAGACCGACTGAAGCATGTATTGGTAAGGCACGAACAAGGAGCAACTCATGCAGCGCAAGGGTATGCTCGTGTTTCGGGTGAGACAGGAGTCGTATTAGTAACCTCCGGTCCGGCTGCAACCAATATCATCACCGGAGTTGCCGATGCTATGGTCGACAGTACTCCGATGGTAGTCATTACCGGGCAAATCAACTCTTCATTATTGGGAACAGATGCTTTTCAAGAGACCGATGTGGTTGGTATTACACAACCGGTTACCAAATGGAGTTACCAGATACGTCGTACCGAAGATATTGCTTGGGCTGTGGCGAGAGCATTCTATATTGCCCGTTCAGGACGTCCCGGACCGGTTGTGCTGGACTTTACCAAAGATGCTCAGGTTGGGACCACGGAATTTCATTATCAGAAATGCAATTTCATACGCAGTTATAATCCCTATCCGAAGGTCAATGAAAAAGAGATCGATGATGCTGCGGCATTGATCAATCAATCTAAAAAGCCATTGTTGCTGATAGGGCAAGGTGTTATTTTGAGCCATGCCGAAAACGAAGTTTTGCAGTTGATGGAAAAAGCCGATATTCCGGCCGGTTGCACATTGTTAGGTTTGTCGGCAATACCGACAGCCCATCGCCTCTATAAAGGGATGTTGGGAATGCACGGAAATATCGGTCCGAACATAAAAACCAACGAATGCGATTTGCTTATTGCTGTCGGGATGCGTTTTGATGATCGGGTAACCGGCGGGTTGGATACATACGCCAAGCAGGCCAAAGTGATTCATTTCGACATCGACCCGTCAGAATTCAATAAAAATGTTCATGCCGATGTTACGGTGTTGGGAGATGCCAAGGCAACGTTGTTGGCATTGATCGATAAGGTCAATAACAATAAGCATACCGATTGGATCTCAGAATTTGAAATCTGTGAGAAAACCGAGTTCGAAAAAGTCGTACGCCCGGAGGTATATCCCGAAGGTGGACCCTTGAAAATGGGTGAAGTTGTCAGAAAAGTTTCTGAAGCCGCAGAAGATAATACCATATTGGTTACCGATGTAGGTCAGAACCAGATGATGGGAGCCCGGTATTTCAACTATACCTGTCCCCGAAGCATTGTCACATCCGGAGGTCTGGGAACTATGGGATTCGGATTGCCGGCTGCGATTGGAGCCAAAATGGGAGCACCCGACCGTACTGTCTGTTTCTTTACCGGAGACGGAGGCATTCAGATGACTATTCAGGAATTGGGAACCGTTATGCAGACAGGTGTCGATATAAAGATTATTATCCTGAACAATAATTTCTTGGGTATGGTACGCCAATGGCAAGAATTATTTTTTAAACAAAGATACTCTGAGACATATATGCTCAATCCTGATTTTACGGCAATAGCTGCTGCTTACGGAATCAAAGGACGCAATGTGACAGACCGTTCTCAACTCGATGAGGCCATTGCCGAAATGATGGCACATAAAGGAGCCTATTTACTGAACGTAGCCGTAGAAGAAAAAGGTATGGTATTTCCTATGATTCCGGCAGGAGGATGCGTTACCGACATTTTATTGAACAGTACTGAAAAATATTAATTGAACGAAGCATTATGAAATCTATATTATATACAGTAACGGTATATACAGAGAACCAAGTAGGTCTTCTGAATCAGATATCGATTATTTTCGGACGTCGTCGTTTGAATATCGAAAGCCTTTCTGTTTCTGCTTCGGCCATCGAAGGGATACATAAATTTATCATCACGACCAATAGCGATCGGGATACAATCGAAAAAGTGGTGCAACAAATAGAAAAACGTATCGATGTGATTCGGGCCTTCTTTTATACAGAGGATGAAATATTTTATCAAGAAGTAGCCCTCTATAAAGTTGCCACTGAGAAGTTGTTGGATGATAGCGGTATCGAAGAGCTCGTCCGTCGTCATAATGCTCGTATTCTGGAAGTAAATCGTACCTATACGGTGATAGAGAAATCTGGCCATACCGAAGAAACCCAACAACTGTTCGAGGAGTTGAGCAAATTCGAAGTCATGCAGTTTGTCCGTTCGGGACGTGTAGCGATTACCAAATCGACAGTAGAACATGTAAGCCTGTTCCTCGAAGCACAGGAAAGTCGTCGTCTTTCTACTCAAGAATGACATTTATGGAAAACGATCCGCAAAAAATAGCGACATATACTTACGAGCTGGAACCTGCCGAAGGAAACGCCCAACAGGAGACCCCATTGACCCTTCTTGTAAAACGAATACTTGAAACGGCAACCTATCATGCCGAGAGTTGGGGGGTAGGGTATAGCTCCTTGATCAAGGGCAATCAAGCATGGGTATTGGCCCGACTGGCCGTAGAGATGATTTCTTATCCAAGGGTTTACGATAAATATGTGATAGAGACGTGGATAGAAGGGTATAATAAACATTTCTCGGCACGTAATTTCTGTTTTCGTAGTCCTGAAGGGAAGATATACGGATATGCTCGTTCGATTTGGTCGGTTATCGATATCCAAAGTCGTGCGTCGGTCGATATTACCACCTTTCGGCACATAGCAAATAACGTGTCGGATAAGGATTGCCCCATTGCTCCGCAATCGAAGATAAGACCGGTAAACGACGAAAATCCTGCCGTATATGTCGTGCAATATGGCGACATCGACATTAACCGTCATGTGAACAGTGTAAAATATATCGAGCATATGCTGGATAAGTTCCCTTTAGACCTATATGACAAGAACTTTGTTCGCCGGTTTGAGATCAATTATGTCAGCGAAGCCCGTTATGGCAATTGTTTGCATTTTTATCGCGAGCAACTTGCAGAAAAGATTTATGCCGTAGAAATACGGAATGAGAGTGGAGATGCCATCTGTCGGGGACGGATAGAATTTGCAGAACGTGATCGAGAAAAGATATAATCATATAAACGAAATTTTTATTAACTACTTTTATAAATTAAAACATTATGGCAATCATGAATTTTGGCGGTGTTGAAGAAAATGTAGTAACCCGCGAAGAATTTCCTTTGGAAAAAGCAAGAGAAGTTTTAAAAAATGAGACTATAGCCGTTATCGGATACGGTGTGCAAGGTCCCGGTCAGAGCTTGAATCTTCGTGATAACGGATTCAACGTAATTGTAGGCCAACGCAAAGAATCTAAAACTTGGGATAAAGCCGTTGCCGACGGATGGGTGCCGGGAGAAACGTTGTTTGATATCGAAGAAGCTTGTGAAAGGGGTACTATTATCCAATATTTACTTTCGGATGCTGCTCAAATCGAAGTATGGCCTAAAGTTAAAAAACATCTGACAGCAGGCAAAACTCTCTATTTCTCGCATGGGTTTGCCATTACTTACAAAGAACGTACGGGAATTATTCCTCCTGCCGATATCGATGTGATTCTTATCGCACCTAAGGGTTCGGGAACCAGTTTGCGTCGTATGTTCCTTCAGGGACGAGGATTGAACTCCAGTTATGCTGTATTCCAAGATGCGAGCGGAAGGGCTAAAGAGAAGGTTATCGCATTGGGTATTGGTGTCGGTTCGGGTTATTTGTTCGAAACAACATTTAAACGTGAAGTATACTCAGACCTGACAGGAGAACGTGGAACCTTGATGGGAGCTATTCAAGGAATCTTTGCCGCTCAGTATGATGTATTGCGGGCAAACGGGCACACTCCATCGGAGGCTTTCAATGAAACGATTGAAGAACTTACGCAGTCGTTGATGCCGTTGATTGCAGAAAATGGAATGGATTGGATGTATGCCAACTGTTCTACAACAGCACAACGCGGTGCATTGGATTGGTGGAAAAAATTCCGTGATGCAACCAAACCGGTATTTGAAGAATTGTATAGTGAAGTGGCTAAAGGAAACGAAGCTCAACGTTCTATCGATACCAACAGTAAACCGAATTACCGTGAAGGTTTGAATAAAGAATTGAAAGATCTTCGCGACAGTGAAATGTGGCAAGCCGGGGTTGTAGTACGTAAATTACGTCCCGAAAATAATTGATAAATAAAATTTTCGATCATAGAAAGCCCTGTCTCAGTAGATTACGAGACAGGGCTTTCTTTTTTATCGGTTTGGAGAAATCGGACGATGTGGAAAAAATGGGTACAATTATGTCAAATAATCCTGCTATTGCACAAAAAACCGCACTACATTTGTGGACTGTTCGAGAATATGTAATGCAATAAAAATATTTTGTAACGGCATAAAGAAATATGAAAATGAAGAAAAAGTCTTTGTTCGGAGTTTTGTTGTGCATACCACTAAGCCTTGTCTCTTGCGGTAAAGAGAATCAGATATTTTCGGCCGGAGGAATGGATGTATCCGGAAATGACAATGGCACACAAATACAGGAAACGGCATACGCTTTCCCGGGAGCTGAAGGAGCCGGACGCAATGTAACCGGAGGACGTGGCGGAAAAATATATTATGTAACTTCTCTTAATGATGAATTGAGCGATAACAATTCATTACGATATGCTTTGTCGAGAAATGAGCCTCGGATCATTATCTTTAAAGTTTCGGGAACAATTAACCTTAAAAGAGAATTGGCAATCGAGAATGGCGATGTCACTATTGCCGGACAAACCGCACCCGGCGACGGGATATGCCTTGCCGGATACCCGGTTATGATAAAGGCCGATAACGTGATTATCCGTTATCTCAGATTCAGGTTGGGTGACTCCCAAATGAAAGAAGATATCGCTTCCGGAAAACTCGATGCGACTTATGCCGACGGTGCCGATGCTTTGGGGGGCGTAAGAAGAAAAAATATAATCATCGACCACTGCTCGGTAAGTTGGTGTATCGACGAATGCGCCTCATTTTATGACAATACGAATTTTACGATGCAATGGTGCTTGATTGCCGAAAGCTTAAGATTATCGCTTCATAGTAAAGAAGCTCATGGTTATGGCGGAATCTGGGGCGGGAAAAATGCATCGTTTCACCATAATCTGTTAGCCCATCATGATAGCCGTAATCCACGTTTCAATGGTAGCCGGATGTCGGCACTTCCTGATCTCGAGAAAGTAGATTTCAGAAACAATGTTATTTATAATTGGAGAGGAAACAGCAGTTATGCCGGAGAAGGGGGATCCTATAATCTGGTAAATAATTATTACAAGCCCGGTCCTGCAACCGAAAAGAGCTCTTCTAAAGTAAAATACCGGATATTTTCACCCAATGCCGATTTGGGAGAATATAGTAACGGTCAGATGACCGGCCAGTGGGGGGTATTTTATATCCATGGCAATTATATGGGTGCAACATCTTCGACAAGTGAGCAAGCCAATAACGTATGCAAAGACAATTGGATAGGAGTGCATCCCGATGAAAGCAACGCTCCGCTTCCGAACGGAACAATTTCTTCGATCAAATCTACGGTTATGTTTACGGATATGGGAGATGCGACAAAAGTGACTACCCATTCTGCAGAAACGGCATACGCTCGTGTGTGCGAATATGCCGGATGTTCTTTGGTTCGTGATGCTGTCGATACACGTATTGTCAATGAGGTGAGAACCGGAACGGCAACTTATAGCGGAAGCAGTTATCCGGGTATTATAGATTCGCAAGAGACAGTCGGCGGATGGCCTACACTGAAAAGTACCGATCCTCCTGTCGATACAGATGGCGACGGAATGCCCGATGAGTGGGAAAAACAAGTGGGATTAAATCCCAATAGTTATAACAATCCCAATGCCCATACGTTAAGCTCGGGTTATACCGATATAGAAGTATACATCAATAGCCTCGTGAAAGATATTACAGAAGCTCAGAACAAAGAATAGAACAACATACAAAAAAATTATCTTAACTATTTGAATTCATATATATCTGAAAAGAAGAAAGCCCATATTGCATGGGCTTTTCTCTTTTCAGATTATAAGATAAGATAAAAATCAATCGGCTTTTTTGCTCAAGAAACTGCCATCTTTACTGAAATAGACTTCGGTCTTTTTATGTTGAGTATTGAGCGTCACTTTAAATCCGTTTTTTTGAGATTTTATCTCTTTTGCCGGAACACCTGAATAGTTCGATTGCAAGTAACTGTAAGCCCGTTGGGGAAGTAACCCTAATATCGATGACGAAAGGCCCTCTTTCCCTCTTTGAATTTCGCTCCAGTTTCCAGCCCGGTCAAACTCCAATTCGTAGCCATTGGACAATTTTACATCGAATTGTGTCCAAGGAGCCTCTACTTTGCATTTTACTATATTTACCCCTTCAAAATGGGTATGAATAAACTCTTGAGCCGCTTTCGGCAATTTTTCAAAAGAAATCTGTTTTTCTGAACTTTTTGTGGCAGAAAAGCTCAATACGGCAGTTGCCAGAAGAACCATGATCATCATTAACTTTTTCATATCTATCGTATTTTATAATTCTATGTTCATTAAAAACAAAATAAAAGATAGAATGTTTATATCTTTAAAGAAAAGACGGGCTTTTTTTTGAATAATCGTGAGAAATATATCCGCTTTTTAAGCAATAATATTTATTTTTACATGATACTCTTTTTATGACCTTGGAGATTGAGTTGAAGATACGAGATGAAGAAATGGTTTAAATATTGCTTTGTATCCATAGGAATATTATTCTTGGTTTTGTTGGCATTACCTTTTGCATTATATATACCGGTAATACAAAACAAGGTCAAAGATATTGCGACATCGTATGCTTCGGAACAATTGAATATGAATATCGCTATTGGGCGCATACGGCTCGGATTCCCTTTAAACCTTATGCTGGATGATAGCCGTATTATTACGGCTGCCGGTGATACGATGCTGTATTGTGACAATTTGCAACTCGATGTAAGTTTCCGATACTTATTGCAAAAAAAAATCCAGATCGAACGCTTCTCTTTTCGAAATACCCGATTTCACTATAATGACACGACTTCACAATTCGAATTGAAAGGGGCTATCGGCTCTTTGGCATTGAATGCGAAACCTGTGGATTTTGAGAATGAGCGGGTTGAAATTCCCGATATCGAACTTTATGACGGCTCTCTGTTTTTAAATCCGGGTGAAAGTGCACCCGATACCGTAGAAACAGAATCGTCTGTAATACCTTGGGTGTTGGATATTAGACAATTGCAATTGAAGAATATTGCTTTTGCAATGGCAACATCGCATCCGGTCAGCGATTTGCAGGTAGAGCTTTCGTCGGCACTATTGAAAAACGGTATCGTAAATTTAGGAAAACAGTCGGTTTTTGCAGAATCGGTAGAGATCTCGAAGACGGCATTCAGTTATTTGAATGATACCGTATCGGTATCCCAGTCTCAGCCCGAGACGATAGAAGCAGACACGGTAGCCTCTCTTCCGTGGACGATCGATGTTCGTTCGATACAATTACGCAACAGCTCCGGAACATACGGATTACTGCATTATATTCCGCAAAAAGGATTCGACCCGAATTATATTCAGGTATCTGGATTAGATGTCATTGTAAATTCTTTCTATAATAAGGGGAGCGATATAAAACTCGAAATCGGGCAATTGGCATTCATTGAGCGCTCCGGTTTATCGGTCATGCATACACAAGGAAATTTTGTCATGGATTCGACTCGAATCTCATTGGCCGGATTCCAACTGAATACATCCCTTTCCCAGATAAATGCCGATGTCGATTTGGGAAGTGGCATTACCGTACAAGAGAAGGAAACTCCGGTTGCCGTATCATTATCTTCGCATATAGCCATGCAAGACTTGTATGCCTTGTATCCCGACTTACAGAAAGAAATTGCCCTATTGCCGATAGAATTGTTGGATGCCGATACCCGGATAACCGGGTCGTTAGGCGAATTAGGGATAGAGCAACTCTCTTTGAATTTGCCCGGAAGAGTCTATTTCTCGGGAGATGGAACCCTGCGTGAGGTGATGAATCCGGATAAGTTAAGCGGTGTGTTTTCCTGGAAAAGTACACTCAGAAACGGAACTTTTGTGAAGAATATGCTTTCGAAAGAGATGCGGGAGCAAATCGATATTCCGAACGGTATCATGTGTAACGGATCGGTGCGGATAAACGGAAAACACTATGCTCCTCGTGTTTGGTTGGCGGCAGGAGAGGGGACCCTCTCTGCTAACGGGCAAGTAAATCTTGCTTCTGAATCATACAAATTGGATGTCGATGTGACCCGGTTTCCGGTATATCGGTTTTTACCGAAAGACTCTTTAGGTTTTTTGAGTATGCAAATAAGAGGTGAAGGAAAAGGTTTCGATCCGCTGTCTTCAAGTACTTATACCGATATGGGGCTTAAAATAGATGAGTTCGATTATCAAAAATATAACTATGAAGGTATTGTGGCGACGCTGCTTTTGAAAGAAGGCGTTTTGTCCGGAAAAATGTCGAGCGATTCCAGAGCCTTGAAATTCTACATGGACATTGCCGGCAATTTAAATTCTCAGACCTACGACGGTCGAATCAGCGGGGAAATAACAACCGCCGAACTCGGAGAATTGGGCTTTATGGATGAGCCTTTTGCAATTTCGACGCAATTAGACGTCTCAGGGAGAGGAAATGATAAAAATGAATATGCTTTAAAAGCGGAACTCAGTAACTTAAAATTGGAATCGCCTCAAATAGCCGGTGAGTTTAAGAATCTTGCCCTGCAAGGAGAGTTGTTGAGTGATAAAATGTGGCTCGATTTAAAAACTCCGGATATTCATCTCGATTTTTCTTCTCCTTCAGGATTGGATGAGTTTGTAAAGCGGGCTCGTGAAACCGGATTGTTGGTAACGGAGCAGATAGACAAACAAAAGATCGATGTCGAAACATTACAGAAAACCCTTCCTCGACTTGAGTTGAATGCTGTTGTAAATTTCAATGAAATTATCAATAGTTATCTTGTAAAATACGATGTTCAGGCACAATATGCCGATATGCATATCGCCACGCTTGAAAACCAGCCGCCACGCTTGTCGGCTCATGTCAGTGAGTTGATTACGGGAGGTATCCGTTTGGATACGGTTACGCTTAATGCACGACAAGACAGCAGTTTGTTTTTATACGGATTGCATATCGGAAACAGACCGGGAAATTTAGATCAAGTCGCATCTTTGGGATTTAACGGTTATATCACCGATAATCATTTACGTCTGAGATGTTTGCAAAGAAATAGACAAGCAGAACAAGGATTCCGTTTCGGATGCGATCTCTATATGCAGGACTCCTTGGTGCATATTACATTTGCCCCGACCGATCCTATTTTGGGATTTTCGACGTGGACGCTGAACGAGAATAACTATTTCGATTACTATTTCGATAAACACATGGCCTCCGATATCAGCATGACAAACGGAGAGCAGTATATTTCTTTGCAATCGACAACCAACCGGCGAGGGAGACCGGGTGCCCTTAATATCAACATGAAAGGGCTTGACATCGCTTCGTTGCTCAGTTCATGGCCTTTGGCACCTCCCGTTTCCGGAACATTATCGACCGATTTAGTCCTCGATTTTCCCAAAGAGCAGGTCAATGTGTCCGGTAGTGTTTCGTTGGGTGAATTGCAGTATGACAAACAACGGATAGGAAATCTCGATTTGAATATGCAGTATCGACTTAATGAAGAGAACCGGCAGCAAATACGAGCCGGATTATTGGTCGATCAGCAAGAAGCGCTTGCCTTAAGGGGTTATTATCAGCCGGACAGTACAAATGCCGTTCAGCTTAAAATGCAGTTGTCTTCGTTGCCTCTTGCCATAGCAAACCCCTTTTTGCCGGCAGATGCATCCCGCATAAGCGGAGCGCTTAATGGTGAAATCGATATTGCCGGAGATATAAAAAATCCGATTGCTTCCGGATATTTGCAATTTGCAAATACATCCGTATCCGTTCCGATGATCGGGACTTCTTTTGATTTGTCGGATAAAAAAATCGAAATTGTTGAAAATAATATTATACTGAACGGCTATGCCATAAACGGACCAAACAAGCAACCTCTCGTGATAGACGGAAATTTAGACTTGAAAGATTTCTCAAAAATCATGGCAGATATGACGATAAAAGGAGAAGATTTCCAATTGATAAATGTCCCCAAAAATAACAAAACGATGTTGTATGGTAAAGCAAATGCCGATATAGACATCTCGGCAAACGGGGCTATCGATGAATTGAAATTGCGGGGAAATATCGGATTGTTGAATGGCACAGAGGTAACCTATGTCATGAAAGATTCTCCTTTGGAACTTAAGCAACAGGCCAATACCAACATGGTGACATTCGTATCTTTCAGTGACAGTACAGCCTTGGCCGACACGCTTTTGGTAACAGCTGCGCCGATTAGCGGAATGGATATTTTGATGAATGTAGACATTGGCAATGAGGTGAAAATGGCGGTGAACTTATCTGCCGACGGGAAAAACCGTATCGATCTTAAAGGGGGAGGCAATCTCACCTACTCGATGAATACGCTCGGCGATAGCCGTTTTACTGGCCGATACGAGTTGACCGGCGGTACCGTAAAATATAGTCCGCCTATTATATCCGAGAAAATATTCAATATACAGCAGGGAAGTTTTGTTTCGTGGAGCGGCGATATCGCCGATCCTACGATGAACATTACGGCAATCGAACCGCTTCGAGTCACGGTTACCGAAGGCGATAACAACAGTCGTCCGGTTACATTCAACGTTATTATCAATATAAAAAATACGCTCGAGAATCTGGCCATTACGTTCAATGTAGCTGCTCCCGAAGATTTGACGATTCAAAATGAACTTACCTCCATGACCGCCGAACAAAGAGCTACACAAGCGATGAACTTGCTCATCTACAATACGTATAGCGGACCCGGAGCTTCTTCGTCTTCAAGTCTGACCTCCGGAAATCCCTTAAATTCGTTTATCCAAAAAGAACTGAATCAGTGGGCGCAGAACAATCTGAAAAATGTCGATGTAAGTTTCGGTATCGACAGTTATGACAATACCCTGAACGGAGGGCAGGGCATGCGCACCGATTATTCCTATAAAGTCTCCAAAACATTGTTCAATGATCGCTTTAAAGTAATCATCGGCGGTAGTTTCAGTCCCGATGCCGCAGCAGATGAAAACCTGAAAGAGAATCTTGTCGATGATATTTCTTTAGAATACAGGCTCGATAAACGAGACAATATGTTGATCAAGATTTTCAGACATACAGGTTATGAAAGTATATTGGAGGGAGAAGTTACGCAAACAGGAATCGGATTTGTCGTCCGAAAAAAGTTGCTTAAGTTATCAGAACTATTCCGGATAAATAACCGTAAAGAAAAAAAAGAGGTAGAGTGATGAGAAAATACATAGCAGACATAATAATCATACTGTCGGGTCTCTTTTTCATAACCGGTTGTTCTACGACCAAGAGATTGGGCGAAGATGAGGTCCTCTATACCGGAGTCAAAAAAATGGAGATAAAACCGGAGGCGGGGGTTAAAGTCGACGGCGATGTCATCTCTGCCGTGAAATCTCCCTTGTCGGTACCGCCCAATAATCCCTTGTATAGTCCCTATTATCGTACGCCTTTCCCTTTCGGATTATGGGTTTACAATAATTTCGTCCCGAAAAAAAATAAAGGGTTCAAACATTGGTTTTATAACAAATTTGCCAAAGATCCGGTACTTATATCCGGCGTGCAGCCCGAACTGCGGGTAAAAGTTGTCGAAGATATTTTGGAAAATTACGGATATTTTGGAGCCAAAGCCTCATATTCATTGCTCTATAACAAAAGAAATAAAAAAATGGCTAAGGTCAGCTATTTTGTAGAAATACCGCAAGCCTGGACTTATGACAGTATTGCTTATCCTAAACCGACCGATGGCATTACTCAATTGATAGACAGTACAAAAAACGGTTCGTTTTTGCATATCGGTGCTCAATACAATACTGACTCTCTATCGGCAGAACGGACAAGAATCGCCACACTTGCACGCAATAACGGATATTATTATTTCCGCCCCGAATACATAGAATATCTGGCCGATACGACAGAACACTTGAAAGTCAATCTTCGGGTAATTATAAAGAAAGGAGTGCCGGCAATGGCCTTGAAGGCTTATAAAGTGGGAAATATCAATATCTCATTGCTCAACTCTACCGGTGAGGGCATTTGGGATACAATTTATTATAAAAATATGACGATGGCCTATCAAAAGCCATTGCGGGTCAAGCGGGTTATCATGCCGACGAATATCACCTTGCGTCCGGGTCAATTATATTCGGTAACCGAACAAGATCAGACACAGACAAACCTGAGCCGGTTGGGAATATTCAGGTATATAAATTTAAATGTCACACCCATAGACTCACTTCAAGGTTCCGATTCCTTAGATGTACAGATAGACGGGGCCATGGATATTCCCCTCGAATCGGAATTTGAAGTTGATGTATCTTCAAAGTCGAACAGCTTTATCGGTCCGGGAATGACCTTTGGCGTAAATCATAAAAACATATTCAGAGGCGGAGAAGTGTTGAGTGTGAAATTGAATGGATCGTACGAGTGGCAAACCGGGAAAAAACAGGGCGGTTCGAAATCTTCGTTATTGAATTCTTATGAAATCGGGCTGAATGCCAGTTTGGCATTCCCGCGGTTGTTGGCTCCCGATTTTATTCCGAAGCCCCGTAAATACGGAGCACGCACAAATTTCCAGTTGGGGGCAGACTTGATGAACAGACCTCATTTCTTCCGAATGATCTCTTTTAATGCATCGGGCAGCTACGAGTTTCAATCATCGCCTGTCAGTTATCACAACCTCACGATACTGAAACTGACTTATAACAAACTTCTGAATACCACAGAAAGTTTTGATGAGACGATGGATCAGAATCCGGCGATTGCCCTGAGTTTTAGAAATCAGTTTATCCCTACAATAAACTACACCTATACATTTAATAAATCTTTCGGAAAGAGAGACGATAATCGCATTTTGTGGCAAACATCAGGAACCCAAGCCGGAAATATCCTTGCCGGAGTAATGGGGCTCTTCGGCGATAAAGGCGAGAAACATCTGTTCGGGAATCAGTTCTCACAATTTGTAAAAGGAAGCACCGAACTGAAATATTATCGTCGTCTGTGGGGCGACAACTGGTTGGCATCTCGTTTCCTGATAGGGGCAGGATATGCTTACGGAAACTCGACGGTAATGCCTTATAGCGAGCAATTTTATATCGGTGGCGCAAACAGTATCAGAGCATTCACCATACGTACGTTGGGGCCGGGAAGTTATCGCCCGCCACAAGATAATCCGAATGCCTATTTTGACCAAACCGGAGACTTCAAACTGGAAGCCAATGTCGAATTGCGTTTCAAGATCGTCGGCGATTTGCATGGGGCCATCTTTATGGATGCCGGAAATATCTGGTTGTTAAAAGAAGACCCCCAACGTCCCGGAGGAAAATTGACATTGAAAAGTTTTGGAAAAGATATTGCCTTGGGCACAGGGTTCGGATTGCGGTATGATATCAGCTACATTGTATTGAGGGCCGATCTCGGAATCGGACTTCATACCCCTTATCCCAATCCCGATAAAAAAGGATATTATAATTTATCCAGTTTTAAAAACAGTCTGGGATTCCATTTGGCTATCGGATATCCTTTTTAGCCT
>CASFRL010000044.1 GCA_949297285.1 uncultured Bacteroidales bacterium | reverse complement strand
ACGCTCTCTTTTTAGGTCTTGACGTTGACTTTTTCGTCTCGTACTACATTGTCTATTGTAAGTTGTTCAATGATCTCTTCTTTGTCTCTCCCTTTTTCTGGTCCGAAAAGGGTTACAAATTTAATCGCTTTCCCGGGGTTTCCCAAATTTTATGAGTCTTTTTTTCTCTTTCTTGGCCGTTCCTCCGAAAAGCGAGTGCAAATGTAATGCTTATTTATATTCCTCTCCAAATTTTTTCCAAACTTTTTTTGAAAGTTTTTAATAAGTGTTTTTATTACCCTTATTATCAACCCTTTATAAAGCCTACTTTTTTGCCTGCCTATCAAGCCGAATGAATAAAACTATCCGCTTTTTATTCGACCAACTTATAACCATGTAGGTATAAAGATCGTATCTTTGTCTCAGTAAGCAAAAAACAACTGATAATCATGCTGAGACTTTTTATTTATATACTTTTTTTCGGGTATTCTACTCTTTTTTTAGAAGCCCAGCATACTGTCACCTCGCACAATGCTAAAGACAGTATTTTAACAGAAGATATTTTGCAACAGCTCATTGTCAAACAATCTCCGATCGAGGAGCGTATCATACAAGTTGGGGAATTTTTTATCGGGACACCTTATACCGGGCAAACGTTAGAAACAGGAGGTAAGGAACATCTTGTCGTGAATTTACGAGAAATGGACTGTACGACTTTTGTCGAAACGGTGACAGCGCTGGTATTAGCTTCGCAACATCAGGCTCATTCTTTTTACGATTTTTGCTCAGCCCTTCAAAAGATTCGTTATCGAGACGGTGTTATCGACCAATACCCTTCAAGATTGCATTATTTCAGCGATTGGATACAAAACAACATACAAAAAGGGATTATCGAAGAGGTTACGCCGACAGATGGTAGTGTGACAGAAAAACGCCAAATCGACTTCATGTCCTCGCATGCCGATAAATATCCGGCTTTAGTAAATAACTGTTCTTATTTGAACAATATAAAAGAAACCGAGACTCGATTAAGCCAGATACCGGTACGATATATTCCGAAAGACAGCTTGAATTCTCGCAATATACGTTCGATACGCAATGGGGATATTATTGCCATTACGACCACTATACAGGGGCTTGATATTTCTCATGTAGGATTGGCATATTGGATGAAAGATAATCTTCACCTTTTGCATGCTTCCCTAAACAAAAAACAGGTAACGATCGAAAGTATTCCTTTAATCGAGCAATTACAGCGATATAAAACACAATCGGGGATAAGGGTCCTGCGCATTACAGATAAAAAAAGCAGATAAGAGATCGGTCTTATCTGCTTGGATTGTATATGGGGAAGTTTTTTACTTCCTGTATCCGTAGACGGCATTATCGCCCAACTCTTCTTCTATACGAAGCAGTTGATTGTATTTTGCCATACGGTCTGAACGGCTTAAAGAACCGGTTTTTATTTGTCCGGCATTTACAGCAACGGCAATATCAGCGATAGTCGCATCTTCTGTTTCTCCCGAACGATGGGAAATCACAGCAGTGTACCCATGGCGTTGTGCCATTTCTACGGCTTTCAGAGTTTCGGTCAATGTTCCGATTTGGTTTACTTTGACCAAAATAGAATTGGCGCATCCCAGACGTATTCCTTTTTCCAAATATGCGACATTGGTTACAAAAAGATCATCTCCTACCAATTGGCAATTGTCACCGACCATGTCGGTCAATATGCGCCATCCGTTCCAGTCTTCTTCGGCCATTCCATCTTCTATGGAATCTATCGGATATTTGGCAACTAAATCTTGTAAATATCCGGCTTGTTGTTGCGGAGTTCTTTGAGCGCCATTACTTCCTTCAAATTTGGTGTAATCATAAATGCCATCATGATAAAATTCGGACGATGCGCAATCTAATGCGATTGTAACCTCTTTTCCCGGTTTATAGCCTGCCTTTTCGATAGCCTGCAAGATACTCTCTATGGCATCTTCTGTTCCTTTCAGCGCAGGAGCAAACCCGCCTTCATCACCCACAGCCGTGCTCAATCCTCTGCTATGCAGGACTTTTTTTAATGAATGGAATACTTCTGCTCCCATTCTCAGACCTTCTCTAAAACATTTGGCTCCAATAGGACGAATCATAAATTCTTGAAATGCAATCGGAGCATCGGAGTGTGATCCGCCATTAATAATATTCATCATCGGGACCGGTAAGACATGACTGTTTACGCCTCCGATATAGCGATATAAAGGTAAAGCCAGATAAGCGGCACCGGCTTTGGCAACAGCTAACGAAACACCCAAAATAGCGTTTGCTCCTAAATTCGATTTGGTTTCGGTTCCATCAAGCTCTATCAATTTTCGGTCTATCCCGATTTGGTTCAACGCGCACATGCCCATCAAGGCAGGAGCAATTTTCTTATTGATATTCTCTACTGCTTTGAGTACCCCCTTTCCCATATAACGGTGGGTATCGGCATCTCGAAGTTCTAATGCTTCGTGAATGCCCGTGGAAGCTCCTGAAGGGACAGCAGCACGCCCCATGATTCCGGATTCAAGCAATACATCTACTTCTATCGTAGGATTCCCACGAGAGTCAAGAATCTCACGACCTGTAATTTCAACAATTTTCATACGACTAATATTTTGGGTTTATATAAATCTCATTATTATACGATTAAACAAAGTTTATCGATAATATGTTCTGAGAAAATATAAAAAAAGAGATGTCTCAAAGATTCTTCATCATCTTCCTGATTTAAAATAGTCGATTCAAGATCGAATAGTATAAATCATTACCGAATAATGTTCTTGAAACATCTCTTGCCCCATAAAACTTCCAACACCAACACCTTGATCTGGTTATCTTTCTACGACAAAGGTCAGAAACGAGTATGCCAATACGAAGCACAACCTTATAGGAATTTTCTATAAAAAACAGAATTCCCAATTTATGCTTCATCCCGTTTTTCTCATTTCTCCCGATAAAAAAAATGGGTATACCCAAAGGCATACCCATTTCGATATAGAAATATCAAATTTTATTTTTCTGCTGCGGGAGTTTCCGTTGCAGGTGCTTCTGCAACAGGAGCTTCTTCTGCTGCCGGTGTCTCTACTGCAGGAGTTTCGACAGCAGCCTCTGTTGCTACGGAAGCTGCGGCACTCTTTTTAGAACGGCGAGTACGAGTAGCTTTCTTGGCAACTTTTTCTTTCAGCATGTTCTCATTATAATCAACGAGTTCGATAAAGCACATTTTAGCGTTATCACCAATACGGTTACCGGTTTTCAAGATACGGGTATATCCACCCGGGCGATCAGCGATCTTCGTTGAAATTTCTTTAAACAACTCTGTAACAGCTTTTTTATCTTGGAGATAGCTAAATACAACACGTCTTGAAGCAGTCGTATCGTCTTTTGCTCTATTGATAAGGGGTTCGACGTACATTCTCAAAGCTTTTGCTTTAGCCAGCGTAGTAAATATTCTCTTGTGGCTAATCAAAGAACAAGCCATATTAGACAGTAATGCGTCTCTGTGAGATTTAGTACGACCTAAATGATTAAATTTTTTATTATGTCTCATCGTTTTACTCTTTATCTAATTTATACTTCGAAATGTCCATTCCGAACGAAAGGTTCAGATTAGCCAACAATTCGTCCAATTCGGTAAGAGATTTCTTTCCGAAATTTCTGAATTTCAATAGATCGGTTTTGTTGAATACGACCAATTCGCCTAAAGTTTCAACGTCGGCAGATTTGAGACAATTCAACGCACGAACCGATAAATCCATATCTACAAGTTTGGTCTTCAGTAATTGACGCATGTGCAAAACTTCTTCATCAAACTCTTCATTTCCATCAACATCGGTAGTCTCCAAAGTAATCTTTTCATCAGAGAATAACATGAAGTGATAGATAAGGATCTTTGCGGCTTCTTTTAACGCATCTTTCGGATGGATCGATCCATCGGTCGTAATTTCCAATACCAGTTTCTCGTAGTCCGTCTTTTGTTCGACGCGAAAGTTTTCTATTGCATATTTTACGTTCCGGATCGGAGTAAAAATAGAATCGATAGGAATTACATTAACTTCGTCGTTCGGGTTACGGTTTTCATCTGCAGGGACGTAACCACGACCTTTATTAATCGTAATGTCTATCTGGAAACTCGCGTTTGAATCCATGTGACAAATTACCAAATCAGGATTGAGAACTTCAAATCCGGTAAGGTATTTACCAATGTCTCCAGCTTTGAACACTTCCGAACCCGAAACAGCAATCGTTACTTTTTCATTCTCTATTTCCTCTACTATCTGTTTGAATCTTACCTTTTTCAGGTTAAGGATAATATTGGTTACATCCTCGATTACTCCAGGAACTGTCGAAAACTCATGCTCAACACCATCGATGCGAATCGAGGTTATGGCAAAGCCTTCAAGTGAAGAAAGGAGAATACGGCGCAAAGCATTACCTACCGTAACACCATAACCGGGCTCCAACGGACGAAATTCGAATTTACCGAAAAATGCATCCGCCTCCAACATTAATACTTTATCGGGTTTTTGAAATGCTAATATAGCCATGGAATCAATTATTATTTAGAATACAATTCTACGATCAACTGTTCTTTGATGTTTTCAGGGATATCGGCTCTTTCCGGCAAATGCAGGAACTTACCGCTCTTAGAAGTTTCATCCCACTCTATCCAAGGATATTTACTGTGGTTAAATCCGGATAGTGCATCTGCAATTACTTCCAAAGATTTCGCTTTCTCACGAACGCCGACAATCTGTCCCGGTTTTACCGAGAAAGACGGGATATTCACAACTTTGCCATCAACAACGATGTGCTTATGCGACACCAATTGACGGGCAGCAGCTCTCGTAGGGGCCAACCCTAAACGATATACGACATTATCCAATCTTGCTTCGAGCAATTGTAATAACACTTCACCTTTGATACCTTTGGTACGAGAAGCTTTTTCAAACAAATTACGGAATTGTTTTTCCAATACTCCGTAAGTATATTTAGCTTTTTGCTTCTCACGAAGCTGAATACCATATTCTGAAGTTTTTCTTCTTTTGTTTGCACCATGTTGTCCGGGAGGATAATTCTTTTTAGACAACACTTTATCTGGTCCAAAAATAGCCTCACCAAATTTACGGGCAATTCTTGTTTTAGGTCCGGTATATCTTGCCATTTCTAAATTTTTTAAAATTTATAATTTAACGAACCCTGATGGTGCAGCCGCGATTGCAGAGAGGAGAGAATGCAATCTATTCACCATTCGAGATTCAAAATACAATCAAAGAGAGATTAAACTCTTCTTCTTTTAGGAGGACGACATCCATTATGCGGAAGCGGAGTAACGTCAATTATTTCGGTTACTTCGATACCGGCTCCATGAATCGTACGGATAGCAGACTCACGACCGTTACCCGGTCCTTTTACATAAGCCTTTACTTTTCTCAATCCAAGGTCAAAAGCGACTTTAGCACAATCCTGAGCGGCCATTTGGGCTGCATAAGGAGTGTTTTTCTTTGACCCTCTGAATCCCATCTTACCAGCAGATGACCAAGAAATAACTTGACCTTCTCCATTGGCAAGCGATACAATAATGTTGTTGAACGAAGAATGAATATGTGCTTGGCCAACTGCATCGACCTTTACATTTCTTTTCTTTGCTGCGACTGTCTTTTTTGCCATACTTACTTATTATTTAGTAGCTTTTTTCTTGTTAGCAACTGTTTTCTTTCTACCCTTACGTGTGCGGGCGTTATTCTTTGTACTTTGACCTCTCACAGGCAAACCGTTACGATGACGGATACCACGATAACAACCAATATCCATGAGACGTTTGATGTTTAATTGCACTTCGGAACGAAGATCTCCTTCTACTTTATACTCAGTTCCGATAATCTCACGAACTTTAGCCGACTGTTCGTCAGTCCAATCTTTAACTTTGATATCTTTATCGATACCGGCTTTTGACAAAATGGTATTTGCCGCGCTACGACCGATCCCATAGATATAGGTCAACGCGATTTCGCCTCTTTTATTTTGCGGCAAGTCAACTCCAACTATTCTTATAGCCATATAATAGAAAAATTATTTTGCAAAAATAATAAATTATCCTTGACGTTGTTTATACTTAGGATTTTTCTTGTTAATAATATACAAGCGGCCATTTCTTCTTACAATCTTACAATCTGGCGTACGCTTTTTCAATGATGCTCTTACTTTCATATCTATCTTGTATTATTTATATCTAAAAGCAATTCTTCCTTTTGACAAATCATAGGGCGACATCTCCACTCTTACCTTATCTCCCGGGAGAATTTTTATGTAATGCATTCTCATCTTTCCGGAGATATGGGCAGTTATTTCATGTCCGTTTTCCAATTCTACTCTGAACATTGCATTCGACAATGCCTCTACAATAATTCCGTCTTGTTCTATTGCTGCCTGTTTTGCCATATATTAACTTTAAATTGATTTTTCTCCTAAAACCTCTTCGACATATTTAAACGATGACAGTATGTCGGCTTTTCCTTCTCGAATAGCAACGGTATGTTCAAAGTGAGCCGAGGGTTTCCGGTCTCGCGTACGAGTTGTCCAACCATCTCTTTCTATCACGATATTACGCGATCCAAGATTTATCATAGGCTCAATCGCGATAACCATACCGTTTTTCAACAAAGGTCCACATCCTCTGCGACCGTAATTAGGGACTTCCGGATCTTCATGTAAACGCTTTCCGACTCCATGGCCGCAAAGTTCTCGAACAACCGAAAATCCTTTTTTCTCGCAATAGGTCTGTATCGCATTACTGATGTCTCCGATCCGTTTACCTTCGACGGCTTGTTCTATCCCTAAATAGAGCGACTCTTTTGTTGTTTTCAACAGGCGTCTCACTTCATAAGCGACTTCGCCAACACAAAAGGTATAAGCCGAATCTCCGTTAAATCCGTTTTTGAGGGTTCCACAATCTATGGAAACGACATCTCCGTCTTTAAGTTCATAATTCGAAGGTATCCCGTGAACGATCTGCTCATTGACAGAAATACATAACGTATTCGGAAATCCGCCATATCCCAGAAACCCGGGAACGGCACCGTGGTCACGAATAAATTCTTCTGCAATCTTATCGAGTTTCAGCGTTGTAATCCCCGGAGCTATCCATTTGGCCAACTCGCCCAATGTCATCCCTACCAAGAGATTACTTTCACGCAACAACTCTATTTCTTCGTCTGTTTTAAGATAAATCATTTTTAGTCTTAAACTCCTAACTTTTAATATGCGGCAATCGAGCCTGAACGTCCTTTAATCCTACCCGACTTCAGAAGTCCATCATAATGACGCATCATCAAGTGACTTTCTATCTGCTGTAAAGTATCGAGAACGACACCTACAAGGATAAGCAAAGATGTACCACCAAAAAATTGAGAGAATTCAGCACTGATTCCGAGAATCTGAGCAAAAGCCGGCATAATCGCTACAATTGCCAAGAATATAGATCCCGGTAATGTAATGCGAGACATGATAGAATCTAAATATTCAGCCGTTTTCTTTCCCGGTTTAACGCCCGGAATAAATCCGTTATTGCGTTTCATGTCTTCGGCCATTTGATTGGGTTGTATTGTAATAGCCGTATAGAAATATGTAAATACAATAATCAAGAACGCAAATACGAAATTATACCAGAATCCTGTATTTGTCATGAAAGAACGCATGAATGCACTTGTGGCATTTGAAGTAGAGAATCCTACCAATGTAATAGGAATAAACATGATAGCTTGTGCAAAGATAATAGGCATAACCCCTGCGGTATTAACCTTTAATGGGATATACTGTCTTGCACCACCATATTGTTTGTTTCCGACTACGCGTTTTGCATATTGTACGGGGACTTTACGTGTTCCTTGTACCAACAGGATAGATGCTGAAATCACAAACAAAAGGAAAACGATCTCAGCCAAGAACATCACCAAACCTCCCGATGTTGTAGCCGTACGCATGATAAATTCCTGCGTAAGAGCTTGCGGAAGACGTGCGATAATTCCGACCAAGATGATAAACGAAATACCATTACCGATACCTTTGTCGGTAATGCGTTCACCCAGCCACATTATAAACATACTGCCGGCGGCGAGAATGATTGTAGAAGAAACTATAAAGAAAAAGTCCGCAGGGAAAGCGCCTGCCATCTGTACCCGAAGGTTTACCAAATAAGACGGTCCTTGGATCAAAAGAATAGCTACTGTCAAATAACGAGTATACTGATTCAATTTACGACGACCACTTTCTCCTTCTCTCTGAAGTTTCTGGAAATGAGGCAAAGCCATCCCCAATAATTGAATTACAATCGATGCCGAGATATAAGGCATGATCCCTAAGGCAAATATAGACGCATTTGAGAATGCACCTCCGGAAAACATATCCAACAATGCCAAAAGACCACCTCTTGTCTGGGCTTGCAACTGTGTTAAGAACTGAGGATCGATACCCGGCAATACGACATACGTACCTGCACGATATACCATAACCAGTAAAATGGTAGTGAGAATCCGATTTCTCAGATCCTCAATCTTCCATATGTTTTTTATAGTTTCTATTGCTCTCATGAGATTAGAGTTTAACTACGGTTCCACCTGCGGCAACAATAGCAGCTTCAGCTGTCTTGGAGAAAGCATGGGCTTCAACTTCCAATTTTGCAGAAATTGCTCCTTTACCAAGAATTTTAACCAATTGATTTCCCGAAATAAAACCGGCATCAACCAAAGCTTCAATTCCGATTTTTTCCAGTTTTTTAGCATCAGCCAAAGCCTGAAGTGTTTCAAGATTGATTGCTTTGTATTCTACACGGTTAATGTTCTTAAAACCAAATTTGGGGATACGGCGTTGCAAAGGCATTTGTCCACCTTCAAAACCAATTTTCTTTTTATATCCCGATCTTGATTTGGCACCTTTATGACCTCTTGTAGAAGTTCCACCCAAACCAGAACCCGGTCCACGACCAATTCTTTTTCTTGTTTTAGTAGAACCTTCTGCAGGTTTTAAATTACTCAAGTTCATATTGTTAATTTTTTTATCAATCGATGAATTATTCTACTACAACCAAGTGTTTTACTTTTGCTACCATTCCCAATATTTGAGGAGTCGCGGTGTGCTCAACAACATGATTGAGTTTTTTCAATCCCAGTGCATCAAGTGTTCTTTTCTGAACAGCAGGACATTTAATTCTACTTTTTACTTGTCTAATTCTGATTGTTTCCATCATACGTCCTCCTTATTAACCTTTAAACACTTTTTCTAATGATACCCCTCTATTTTGAGCTACCAAATAAGCATCTCTCAATTCTCCGAGAGCAGCCATAGTAGCTTTTACCAAGTTATGAGGATTCGAAGAACCTTTCGATTTGGCAAGCACGTCAGTAATACCGACACTTTCAAGTACAGCACGCATAGCACCACCGGCTTTTACTCCTGTACCGTGCGAAGCAGGCTTCAAATATACCAATGCTCCACCAAACTTAGCCAATTGTTCATGAGGAATAGTTCCTTTGCGAACAGGCACTTGAATCAAGTTCTTCTTTGCAGCTTCTACACCTTTTGCAATAGCGGCCGTTACTTCACTGGCTTTTCCTAACCCCCAACCAACGATGCCGTCTTCATTTCCTACTACAACAATAGCAGAGAAACTGAAAGTACGTCCACCTTTTGTAACTTTTGTTACCCGGTTGATTGCCACCAATCTGTCTTTTAATTCCAAGTCGTTAGTTGACTTTACTCTATTATTTCTTCCTGTCATGTTCATTAAAATTTAAGTCCACCATTACGTGCAGCATCTGCCAACTCTTTAACTCGTCCATGATACAGGTAACCGTTACGATCAAATACGACTGAAGTAACACCTGCTTCCTGTGCTTTCTTAGCGATCAGCTGACCAACCTGCGCAGCCAATTCTTTCTTGGCGCCGCCTGTTAACCCTTTTGAGGAGGCTGCAGCGATAGTTTTGCCTGCCAAGTCATCGATAAGTTGCACATATATTTGTTTATTACTTCTAAAAACAGTCATACGAGGACATTCGGCAGTACCCGAAACTTTTCCACGTACGCGGGTTTTAATTTTTATTCTTCTTTCTATCTTCGTTGTCATGATAATACCAATTTACGTGAATTATTTAGCACCAGCCGATTTACCCGATTTTCTGCGGATTACCTCACCAACGAACTTGATACCTTTCCCTTTATACGGTTCAGGTTTGCGGAAAGAACGGATTTTAGAACAAACTTGCCCTATCAGTTGCTTATCGCAAGATTCGAGAATAATCAACGGGTTTTTGTTTCTCTCAGACTTAGTTTCAATCTTGATTTCTTTCGGTAATTTCAGATAAATATTATGAGAGTATCCTAACGACAAGTCGAGAACTTGACCATTATTAGCGGCACGATAACCGACGCCGACCAATTCCAACTCTTTTTTATATCCTTCTGATACACCTACTACCATATTGTGAATCAAAGCTCTGTACAAACCGTGCAATGCGCGGTGTTCTTTATCATCACTAGGTCTGCTGACAACGACTTTTCCGTCAGCGACTGTTACTGCAATACCACCGGTAACAACTTGTGACAACTCTCCTTTTGGACCTTTAACATTAACTTGGTCTCCGTTAACGGTAACTGTTACTCCAGAAGGTATATTTATGGGCAATTTTCCTATTCTTGACATAATAAACCTCCTTTTTTAGTAGACATAACACATTACTTCACCACCAATCATCAACTCTCTGGCTTCTTTGTCGGTCATTACACCTTTCGAGGTCGAAAGAATAGCTATACCCAAACCGTTCAATACGCGGGGCATATCTTTGTAACCTGTGTACTGACGCAAACCCGGAGTAGAAACTCTAACCAGTTTCTTGATTGCGTTAACTTTATTTACCGGGTCATACTTCAAGGCAATCTTAATAGAACCTTGAGGACCATCTTCTACAAACTTATAATTAAGAATGTAACCTTTATCAAAAAGGATTTTCGTGATTTCTTTTTTCAAGTTTGAGGCAGGTATCTCAACAACTCTGTGCTGAGCCTTAATTGCATTTCTCAATCTTGTAAGATAATCTGCTATTGGATCTGTCATAAAAATGATTGTTTAAATTGATCCGGACACTCCGGACAATATTTAACACTAAAATAATAATTACCAGCTTGCTTTTTTTACACCCGGAATCAAACCTGCCGATGCCATTTCGCGGAACTGAATACGAGAAATTCCAAATTGACGGATATATCCTTTAGGACGACCGGTCAATTTGCAACGGTTATGTAAACGTACGCGTGAAGCATTTTTAGGCAGAAGTTGAAGAGCTTCATAGTTACCTTCTGCTTTAAGCTGAGCTTTTTTAGCAGCATATTTGGCAACCAGTTTGGCCCTCTTCACTTCACGGGCTTTCATCGATTCTTTTGCCATATCTTAATTCTTTTTTGCGTTTTTAAAAGGTAAGCCGAATTCTTTCAACAAAGCATAACCTTCTTCATCTGTCCGAGCAGAAGTTACAAAGGTAATATTCATTCCCAAAATTTTGCTAATACTATCGATATTTATTTCAGGGAAAATGATTTGTTCCTGAATTCCGAGAGTATAATTTCCTCTACCGTCAAGTTTACCTTCGATACCTTTAAAGTCACGAATACGAGGCAAAGCCACACGAATGAGACGTTCTAAGAATTCGTACATTTTTTCACGACGTAAAGTCACCATCACACCGATAGGCATTTTCTTACGCAATTTAAAATTCGATATATCTTTGCGCGAAAGGGTAGCCACGGCTTTTTGTCCCGTAATTGCGGTCAACTCAGCAATTGCAGTTTCAATGATTTTTTTATCGGCAACAGCCTGTCCCAAACCTTGGTTGATTACGATTTTCTTCAAAACCGGAACCTGCATAACAGTACTGTAATTGAAATCTTTCATCAAAATGGGGACGATTCTTTCTTTATAATCATTTTTAAGATTTGCAGTATTGCTCATTACTTAATCTCCTCTCCTGATTTTTTAGAATAACGCACTAAAACACCCGCTTCGTTTACCCGACGACCGATACGAGTCGCTTTATTGCTCTTCGGATCAAGTAAGTTCAAGTTTGAAATATGAATGGGGGCTTCCATTTTCACTATACCTCCCTGAGGATTCTTGGCATTAGGCTTGGTATGCTTCGACACCATATTGATACCTTCTACGACAGCACGGTTTTCTTTCACAAGAACACGTAATACACGACCGGTTTTACCCTTGTCTTCTCCGGCATTAACGTAAACGGTATCGCCTTTTTTAATGTGTAATTTACTCATTAATTCTCTTTTTTATACTATTAAAGTACTTCAGGTGCTAACGAAACAATCTTCATATTGGTTGCACGCAATTCTCTTGCCACCGGTCCGAAAATACGGCTACCTCTGATTTCGCCAGCCCCATTCAACAATACACACGCGTTATCGTCGAAACGAATATAAGAACCATCCTGACGACGGATCTCTTTTTTTGTACGCACAATAACGGCTTTAGACACAGCACCTTTTTTAATATCGCTCGAAGGAACAACACTCTTAATAGCAACAACGATAATATCGCCTACCGATGCATATCGTCTTCCGGTTCCTCCCAATACACGGATACAAAGGGCTTCTTTTGCGCCACTATTATCTGCGACTGTAAGTCTTGATTCTTGTTGTATCATAATTACTTAGCTCTTTCGATTATTTCAACTAATCTCCATCTTTTCATTTTACTCAAAGGGCGAGTTTCCATCAACTTTACAGTATCACCAATGTTGCACTCGTTCTTTTCGTCATGAGCATGGTATTTTTTCGTTTTGTTTACGAATTTACCATAAATAGGGTGTTTTTCTTTCCATTTCACAGCAACCGTAATGGTTTTGTCCATCTTGTTACTGGTAACCACCCCGATTCTCTCTTTTCTTAAGTTTCTTGTTTCCATCAGGCTCAATTGGTTATTGTTTGTTAAGTTCTCTCTGGCGCAACTCACCTTTCATGCGCGCAATCATCCTGCGGGTAAGTTTTATTTGTGCAGGATTATCCAAAGGAGAAATACTGTGATTAATCTCCATACGGTTCAAAGCCACAGCTTCCGCTTCGATTCTTTCGACCAATTCTTTGGTACTTAGTTCTTTAATTTCTGCAGTTTTCATAACTTAATTACGCATTTTGATTAGCATCGTAGTCACGACGAACAATAAACTTCGTAGTCACAGGAAGTTTCTGTGCTGCCAAACGCAAAGCTTCTTTGGCAATATCGAAAGGAACACCTTCCACTTCGATAAGAACTCTTCCCGGGGTTACTGGCGCCACAAATCCTTCGGGCGAACCTTTACCTTTACCCATACGTACCTCAGCCGGTTTTTTGGTAATTGGTTTATCCGGGAATATTCTGATCCAGATTTGACCTTGACGTTGCATATAACGGGTAACAGCCACACGAGCAGCTTCGATCTGACGTCCGGTTATCCATTTTGATTGCAAACATTTTATACCAAAAGAACCGAAGGCCAACTGATTACCTCACTGAGCGTAACCTTTCATACGCCCTTTCTGTTGTCTTCTGAATTTTGTCTTCTTCGGTTGTAACATCTTCTGTTAATTCAATTCGTTTAACGATTACTTTTTTGTTTTTTGAAGCCTTTTTTAGCTCCCATACCACCGCCATTATTACCACGAGTTTCTTTCGAACTGGTAAATGAAGGAGCGAGGTCTTTTTTACCGTAAATTTCTCCACGGCAAATCCAAACTTTAACACCGATCAAACCGACTTTGGTAAGTGCTTCAACTAAAGCATAATCAATATCGGCACGCAGTGTATGCAGCGGGGTACGTCCTTCTTTATACATTTCAGAACGCGCCATTTCTGCACCGTTCAAACGACCCGAAACTTGAACTTTTATACCTTCGGCACCCATACGCATCGTAGAGGCAATGGCCATTTTAACTGCACGACGGTAAGCGATCTTGCCTTCAATCTGGCGAGCGATGTTACTAGCAACGATCGTTGCGTCTAATTCAGGTCTTTTTACTTCATAGATATTGATCTGTACATCTTTATCGGTAATTTTCTTCAACTCTTCTTTGAGCTTGTCAACTTCTTGACCTCCTTTACCAATAATGATACCCGGACGTGCTGTGCACACCGTTATCGTGATCAATTTCAACGTACGTTCTATCACTATACGTGATACGCTTGCTTTTGCAAGACGGGCATTCAAATATTTACGGATTTTGCTGTCTTCCAACAATGTATCTCCATAATTTTTGCCGCCATACCAGTTAGAATCCCATCCACGGATGATTCCCAAACGGTTACTTATCGGATTTACTTTCTGTCCCATCCTGCTTAAATTTGGTTATCGTTTTTACTCATTGTGTCAACAAACAAAGTTACGTGGTTCGAACGCTTACGAATTCTGTATCCCCGACCTTGCGGAGCAGGACGAAGTCTTTTCAACATTGAAGCAGAATCCACGTAGATTTCTGAAATATAAAGCTCTCCGCTTTCAGCTTTGCGTTCATTTTTCTGTTCCCAATTGGCAATAGCAGAACGCAACAATTTTTCCAGTCTTGCAGAAGCCTCTTTAGAAGAAAACTTCAATACGCCCAAAGCTTTAAATGCTTCCATTCCTCTTACCATATCTGCGACCAAACGCATCTTACGGGGCGAAGTAGGTACATTGTTCAGTTTGGCAAAGTACTTTGTTTTCAGGGCTTCTTTTCTTTTATCGGCTGATATTTTTTTTCTTGCACCCATTTTTAATTCTGTTTTTTATTTGAAATTCTCAAATTCCCGATTGGCCCTTATTTCTTTTTATTACCACCATGGCCACGGAAAATACGCGTAGGTGCAAATTCACCTAACTTGTGTCCTACCATGTTTTCAGTAACATACACGGGAATAAATTTATTACCATTGTGAACAGCGAAAGTGTGTCCTACAAAATCGGGAGAAATCATAGACGCTCTCGACCAAGTCTTGATAACAGACTTTTTGCCAGATTCTTCCATTGCAGAAACTTTCTTTTCAAGTTTCACACTGATATATGGGCCTTTTTTCAACGAACGACTCATAGTTGCTTAATTAATCAGATTACTTTTTCCTTCTTTCAATAATATACTTTGAAGAGTGCTTCTTCGGAGCTCTCGTCTTCAGACCTTTTGCATACAAGCCTTTACGTGATCTTGGATGTCCTCCTGATGAACGTCCTTCACCACCACCCATTGGGTGATCGACAGGGTTCATAGAAACGCCTCGGTTACGAGGACGACGTCCTAACCAACGTGAACGACCGGCTTTTCCCGATCTTTCCAATGCGTGGTCCGAGTTACCTACACTACCAATCGTAGCCTTACATGTAGCAAGAATTTTTCTTGTCTCTCCAGAAGGTAATTTGATAATTGCATACTTTCCTTCTCGCGAAGTCAACTGAGCGAATACGCCGGCCGAACGAACCAAAGCGGCTCCTTGTCCCGGACGAAGTTCGATGTTGTGAATTACAGTACCGATAGGTATGTTTTGCAAAGGCAAAGCATTTCCGACTTCGGGAGCTGCAGTATCACCTGACATAACTGTCGCGCCTACTTCAAGGCCATTAGGTGCAATAATGTAACGCTTTTCTCCGTCAACATAATAAAGCAATGCGATACGAGACGAACGGTTCGGATCGTATTCGATACTTTTTACTGTTGCTGGAATTCCGTCTTTATTTCTCTTGAAATCGATAATTCTGTATTTACGTTTGTGTCCGCCACCGATATAACGCATCGTAAGATGACCTTCGTTGTTACGTCCACCCGTTTTTCTGATACCAATTACAAGAGACTTTTCTGGTGCACTAGCAGTGATTTTATCAAATGCACCAATAATCTTGTGTCTCTGCCCCGGTGTTGTGGGCTTTAATTTACGTACTGCCATTTTTTACTTAAATATTGCTATAAAAATCAATCGATTCACCATCTTTCAATGTAACCAAGGCCTTTTTGTATGATGCAGTTTTACCTACGATCAAACCAGCTTTCGTGTAACGGCTTTTTTTCTTGCCTTTGTGGTTCATTGTATTTACATCCACAACTGTTACATTATACATCTCTTCAACAGCTTTTTTAATTTGCTGTTTATTTGCATCCGGACGCACTGCAAAGCCATAGCGATTTAACTTATCAGCCATAGCAGTCATCTTTTCTGTAACAATCGGTTTAATAATTATTGCCATTATTTCGCCTCCTTTACATTAAAAATTATTAATAGCAGCAACCGAACTTTCAGTCAAAACAAGGCTTGCACAATCAAGCACTTTGTAAGTGTTTAGTTCAGAAACTGTTACAACTTTTGCCTTCACGACATTACGAGCGGACAAATATACGTTTTTATTTTGGTCTGCTAAAACTAAAAGCAACTTTTTATCAGCAAGTTGCAAGTTTTTAGCAACACTGACAAAATCTTTTGTTTTAGGAGCCTCAAAAGAGAAATCTTCAACTACAACAATCGCGCTTTCTTGAGCTTTCAATGTCAAAGCCGATTTACGAGCTAAAGCTTTCAATTTTTTGTTCAATTTGAAGCTGTAATCTCTTGGTTTCGGGCCAAAAACACGACCTCCGCCGATCATTACTGGTGAATTGATATCTCCAGAACGGGCACCGCCGGTACCTTTTTGTTTTTTCAATTTGCGGGTACTTCCCGAAACTTCACTTCTTTCTTTTGACTTATGCGTCCCTTGACGTTTATTCGCCATGAACTGCTTTACATCCAGGTATATGGCATGTTCGTTAACGTCAATGCCGAAAACAGCATCGTTCAACGTAACCTTCTTCCCTGTATCTTCACCTTTTATGTTATATACGCTCAGTTCCATTACTTTTCTATTATTAAGATTGAACCTTTACTTCCCGGTACAGAACCTTTGATCATCAACAGATTATGTTCCGGCATTACCTTTAACACTTGCAGGTTTTGTACAGTTACTCTCGCATTACCTGTTTGTCCTGCCATACGGGTTCCTTTAAATACACGGGCAGGGTAAGAACATGCACCGATCGAACCCGGAGCACGCAAACGGTTGTGCTGACCATGTGTTGTTTGACCGACACCACCAAATCCGTGACGTTTTACAACTCCTTGATAGCCTTTTCCCTTTGAAGTTCCGATTACATCGACAAAATCATCTTCTGCAAACAAATCAACAGAGATAACATCACCTAATTTGTACTCAGTTTCAAAACCTTTGAACTCGGCCAAGTGTCTCTTGGGGGTTACTCCTGCTTTTTTGAAGTGTCCCATTTCTGGTTTGTTGGTATGTTTCTCTTTTTTGTCTTCGAAACCTACCTGAACGGCTGCATAACCGTCAACTTCAACAGTTTTAATTTGAGTAACGACACAAGGACCTACTTCGATAACAGTGCATGGAACATTTTTTCCATCGGCACTGAAAACGGATGTCATTCCGATTTTTTTTCCTAATAATCCTGGCATTTCTCTTTAATTAAAAATTTACACTTTAATTTCTACTTCTACACCACTCGGCAATTCCAATTTCATCAGCGCATCAACAGTCTTTGCGGTAGAACTGTAGATATCGATCAGTCTTTTGTAAGAAGACAATTCGAATTGCTCTCTCGACTTTTTATTAACGAAAGTCGAACGGTTTACCGTGAAAATACGTTTGTGTGTAGGCAATGGAATCGGTCCGCTTACGACAGCTCCGCTTGCTTTCACAGTTTTTACGATCTTCTCAGCCGATTTATCGACCAAGTTGTGATCGTAAGATTTCAATTTAATTCTAATTTTTTGACTCATTCGTGTTTTATTGATTTTAAAAATTAAAAAAACATATAAGCAGCAGGTTAAGAGTCATTCGCTAACCTGCCACTTTTTATTTTATAATAAATCTACTCGACCTTGAGCTTCGGTAAGCACTTGTTTTGCAATGGCGGTGCTTACTTCGGCATAGTGAGAGAATGTCATCGTAGACGTTGCACGTCCCGAAGTGATCGTACGCAAAGAGGTTACATATCCGAACATCTCGGCCAAAGGAGCCTTTGCTTTTACGATACGAGCACCCGAACGGCTCGATTCCATACCTTCTACTTGCCCACGACGTTTGTTCAAGTCCGAAATCACATCACCCATGCTTTCTTCCGGCGTTACGACTTCGATCTTCATAATCGGTTCGAGCAATACCGGTTTTGCTTTTTCACAAGCTTTCTTAAATGCTTGGATAGCACAAACTTCGAACGAAAGTTGATCTGAATCGACCGGATGGAAAGATCCGTCAATTACGGTTACTTTCAGTTGATCCAACGGATATCCGGCCAATACACCGTTCCGCATGGCGGTAGTGAAACCTTTCTGAATAGAAGGGATAAATTCTTTAGGAATATTACCACCTTTCACTTCATCGATAAATTGCAAGCTGCCTTCGAAATCCGGATCAGCAGGTTCTACGCGAACGATAATGTCGGCGAATTTACCACGTCCACCGGTCTGTTTTTTGTAGACTTCACGAAGTTCAACAGGTTGAGTGATCGCTTCTTTATAAGAAACTTGAGGACGTCCTTGATTACATTCTACTTTAAATTCACGTTTCAGACGGTCGATAATGATATCGAGGTGAAGTTCTCCCATTCCGCTGATAACCGTTTGTCCGGTTTCTTCATCAGACTTAACCGTAAAGGTAGGATCCTCTTCTGCCAGTTTTTGCAAACCGAGACTCAGTTTATCCATATCTTTTTGAGTCTTAGGCTCAACAGCAATACCGATAACCGGATCGGGGAAGTCCATAGATTCAAGAACAATCGGAGCTTCTTCAGCACATAGAGTATCACCGGTACGGATATCTTTAAATCCAACTCCGGCACCTATATCACCGCAACCGATAACGTCTTTAGGATTCTGTTTATTTGAGTGCATCTGGAACAGACGAGAAACACGTTCTTTCTTTCCCGAACGGGTATTCAAGACATACGATCCTGCAGGAATTTCTCCGGAATAAACACGGAAGAAGCACAAACGTCCTACATAAGGATCGACAGCGATCTTGAATGCCAAAGCGGCCATAGGTTCTTCCGAAGAAGGTTTTCTGGAGATTTCTTTGTCCGGATCGTTAGGATCATGACCGATAATAGCCGGTGTATCTACCGGGCTCGGCAAGTATGCACAAACAGCATCCAACAGGGTCTGCACGCCTTTATTCTTAAAGGAAGATCCACAAGTCATCGGGACGATCTGCATTGCCAAAGTTCCTTTACGGATTGCTGCACGAATTTCATCCTCTGTAATAGTTGACGGATCGTCAAAGAATTTTTCCATCAAAGCATCATCGCATTCAGCGACTTTTTCGAGCATTTTTTCACGCCATTCGGCTGCTTCTTCTTTCAAGCTGTCAGGAATTTCATCGATCTCATAATCGGCACCCATTGTTTCATCATGCCAATAAATCGCTTTCATTTTTATAAGATCGATAACTCCTTTAAAAGTTTCTTCTGCTCCGATAGGAATCTGAATCGGACATGGATTTGCGCCTAAAACTTCTTTCAATTGGCGAACTACTTCAAAGAAGTTTGCACCCGAACGGTCCATTTTATTTACATAACCGATACGGGGAACACTATATTTGTCAGCTTGACGCCATACAGTTTCAGACTGCGGTTCAACACCACCCACAGCACAGAAGGTAGCAACGGCACCGTCCAAGATACGGAGTGAACGTTCAACCTCTGCTGTAAAGTCCACGTGCCCCGGAGTATCGATCAAATTTATTTTAAATTTTTCGCCTCCATAATTCCACCACGTGGTTGTTGCCGCAGATGTGATCGTTATACCACGTTCTTGCTCCTGCGCCATCCAGTCCATTGTCGCTGCCCCATCATGAACTTCACCGATTTTGTGAGTCAATCCGGTATAGAAAAGAATACGTTCAGAGGTCGTAGTCTTTCCGGCATCGATATGAGCCATAATACCGATATTTCTGGTATATTTCAATAATTCATCAACTTTTGCCATCGTCGTATTTCCTTGTTAATTTTCAATTAAAATCTAAAGTGAGCGAATGCACGGTTAGCTTCAGCCATCTTATGCATATCTTCTTTCCGTTTGAATGCTCCACCCTGTTCATTGTAAGCGTCAACGATTTCTGCAGCCAATTTATCGGCCATCGTCTTACCGCCTCTTTTACGGGCATACGATATTAAATTTTTCATTGAAATAGATTCCTTACGATCAGGGCGGATTTCCGTAGGAACTTGGAATGTAGCACCACCCACACGGCGAGATTTCACCTCTACTTGAGGAGTAATATTTTCCAATGCTTTTTTCCAAATTTCGAGAGCAGACTTCTCGTCGTCTGACAATTTGGATTTTACATTTTCCAAAGCAGTATAGAAAATAGTATAGGCAATATTCTTTTTGCCATCATACATCAAATGGTTAACGAACTTCGTAACCTTTACATCATTGAAGACCGGATCTGGAAGTACGACCCGCTTCTTTGGTTTTGCTTTTCTCATTTTTTACAAAAAATTGTTGTTCTTGTTTTTGGTTGCTTATCACATCTTCAACAAAGCCCGCCGGCTTTATTTACTCAACCTAATCAGCCTATCCAATAAACTCAAACTAGCGTTTTACACTAATTTTAACTTCTCTTGTTTTTAGGCAAAATTATTTTTTACCTTTTGCTGCTGGAGCTTGACCGGCTTTCGGTCTCTTTGCGCCATATTTCGAACGACGTTGTGTACGACCGCCAACACCGGCAGTATCCAAAGTACCGCGAACGATATGATAACGCACACCCGGAAGGTCTTTTACACGACCACCACGTACCAACACGATAGAGTGTTCTTGCAAATTGTGTCCTTCTCCCGGAATGTAAGAGTTCACCTCTTTACCATTTGTCAAACGTACCCTTGCTACTTTACGCATTGCAGAGTTAGGTTTTTTAGGAGTCGTAGTATAAACCCTTACACATACGCCACGTCTTTGAGGACATGAATCCAATGCAGGAGATTTACTTTTGTCTTCCAAAACAACCCGTCCTTTTCTTACTAATTGCTGAATTGTAGGCATTTCTTAGAACTTTTTTTAATCTTTTAAATTTATAAACCGCAATTTTATCTACACAAAAGACGCTAAAAAATGCAACTCTACACTCTCTATATCAAACAGTTATATAAGAGTATAGGCCTTTTTTACCATCAAAAACGATGCAAAGATAATCACTAAATCATTAGTAACCAAATAAAAACAGAATAAATTGTGTAATTATATATCTTTTAGCAACACCGGATTATAAAAACGGCACGGCGGATAATCCTGCAACAGAATTACCCGCCGTGTTCTTCCCAACTTAAATCAAACTAAATAACAACACAACAAATCACATAAAAAATCAACCTGCCCCGTTTTGGGGCAACATCGCAGGAGGCTTTTTCCTGCAAGATGTACAAGATAAACAAATATCTTGTATTTTTGTTCAGAAACATTCAACTTCAAACGTATGCAACTTTTCGGAAATCAGATGGAATGGGCTAAAGCATTCGCTTTGTTACAAATAATCGGCGAAGGCAATATCTGCATTTATAAGGATTCGGACGAAGGGGAAATGCCTTATCCGGTTACTCAACTTATCCGAAATGATGAATGCGGAACCATAATATACCATTTAGGTCCGTCAAACGTATCCATCAAACGGGGAAATAGTGAAACCGTCGAGATCGCCCGAGAAGAATGCCGGAATGCAGCTATTGAGATATTCTCCGCCCTGCAAACAATGCCCTCCAAAGAGTTTTCTGTTCCTGCATGCGAATCGATTCTCGAAACGTTGTATTTCTCCGATTTTTCAAGCACATCTACTGACAAAAGTGATTTTTCGGTTCTATACTTCGATCCCGAAAAAGAGATTACCCAACGTCAAGAGATTACCGTCTGTCAACAATCCGAATGGTATATACTACCGGCCAATCGCGCGAATAATCTGAAGTTCGACATCTTGAACGTCAAATTTTCCAATCCGGAAAGCAACCGGATCAACAGAATAGACGGCGATCAGGAAGTACGGCAACGACTCACGGAAATTTATCGTTTGGGCGGAAAATTAAAATATACGACAACGGAGAATAAATTCTTTTTAGAAAATCTATACATGATCGACCTGCATTTTCCCAAATTGCTGGCCGAAATCACCCGACTATTTTACACAAGCGGATTATCGGCAATTCATGAAATTACCGACGAAATTAAAAAATCGAATCCATATAAAATAAAAGACGAGTTAATCTGTAAAAATAATTTTTACGAATACAAGGTAAAACAGTTTTTATATGCATTGACCACAGGAATGCGCCCTACAAAACGTTATCGGGGATATGGGACACCCCGCACATTTGCCATCATCGGCACAAACGGAGAGATCACCATACTCGATCCGGCCCAACGAGTCACATTCGACAACTATCTTTTTCAAAACACAAGATTATTTATCGGAGACTGCCAAACGCACAAATTCGGATTTATAGAGAAAGAAAACGGTCAATGGTTTATAAAACTAAATATCGCCATGAAAATATAACCCGATATGCTACTGCAATATAAAAACAAAAATATCATCGAAGCCGGATGCGACGAAGCCGGACGCGGATGCCTGGCCGGAGCCGTATATGCCGCAGCGGTTATTCTACCGCCCGACTTTATATGCGAAACTTTAAACGACTCTAAAAAACTGACCGAAAAGCAGCGTTACGAATTGCGTCCGATAATAGAAAAAGAGGCTGTTGCCTGGGCCGTAGGCATTGTCTCACCGGAAGAGATCGACCAAATAAATATTCTGAATGCCTCTTTTCTCGCCATGCACAGAGCGATCGAGCAATTGACCGTATCTCCCGAATATCTTTTAATCGACGGAAACCGCTTCAAACCATACCCCGGCATTCCCCACAGTTGCGAAGTAAAAGGAGACGGACGTTTCTTGTCGATCGCAGCAGCATCGGTACTGGCAAAAACTTATCGAGACGATTATATGAATGCACTTCATAACCAATATCCTCAATATAAATGGAACGAGAATAAAGGTTATCCGACCAAAGCCCACAGAGCTGCAATTCGCGAATTTGGAGCTACGCCTTATCATCGGAAAACGCTCCAACTTCTTGAGCGTCAACTCGAACTATTCTGAAATAACGAAATTTCAACTCTTTCTGCTTTTAAACGAAAATAAGCGATTGGACAAAGTCGGCTTTTCGAGCAAAAGCCATGATAAAATAGAGAGCAACAAAGTACCTACAACACAAAAAGCAAAACAAAGGATCGGGCTACTTTCATTCATCCCCAGCCAGACCGAAAGACGGATTACCGGAAAATGGAACAAATAAATTCCATAGGCGACATTTCCGAATTTACGCAAAAAGACAAACCATTTTATATAATATGCACATCCGATAAGCACAGCGGCAAAAGCCAATGGCTCGATATATACCAATAAAGGAATATCATATCTGAAATAGCAGACAAACACTGCTATCGGGAAGATAAATTTGATATATTTCCTAAAATAATCGAAATAAAACAAGATCAATGTCCCGGCATAAAAATATAACAGTTGCCCCCCTACCTGTTTTTTTAGAACATAGAATATTTCTTGTCCGGTTTTTTCATTTAGATAATAAAACAGTTCATTATATAGGGTAGAAAATATGAATATAATAACAAAAACAGGGAATGGCCGGAATTTTTTCATCAGATAATACACTATCGGCACAGTCGTATAGAGTAGAATCTCGACTTTCATCGTCCATAACGAACTGTTTACCGACTCTCCACCAAAACATCCGGGCAAAGAGGGTTCGATAAAATTAAGGAAAGAATAGTTGGCGACCACATATTTCCACAATTGTGTCGACATGAAATATTCCTTTACAGGAAATTCTGAAACAAGGAAACCTAAAGTCCAACACAAGGTTACGATAAACAAATACGGGGGCAGTATCCGCCGGGCTCGCCTATCGATATAATGCCGAAGGTTCGGCTTTTTCATAAAACTATAAAAGACGAGAAAACCGCTCAAAATAAAGAATCCGCGAACGGCATCTACGGATCCCATAAAAAAAGAATACCGAATACCGGTTATTTCGCTGAAATGGGCGACCAACACGGCAAAAGACATGAAGTAGCGAATAATATCAAAACTATTCTCTCCCTGTATAATCTCTTCTGTCGATTTTTTTATAAACACTCTATTCTGAATCTTTCATAAAAAAACAATTGAGCACAAAATAGATCAAACCAGAAATATTTCAATGCTCAATTGTCAACTACCTATATAATAATACAATTATTTAGCTACACGTTCCAACCATTTTACCATAGAAAGCATCACAATCATTGATGCAGCAGTTGCTCCTACAAACACCAGCCAACAAGCCCAAATCGGAACAGTCGTATATAAAATACCTCCAATAAACAATAGAGAGTTACCTACTGCAGTCGCGGCAAGCCAGCAGCCCTGCATCAATCCCTGCAAATGAGGTGGGGCAACTTTCGATACGAAAGATAATCCAAGCGGAGAAATGAACAACTCTGCCACGGTAAGAATAAAATACAACCCGATCATAATCCAAGGAGTCACCCGAACTGCATCAATTTCGGCAGTAGTCATCGAACTTAAAGCGTCCTTTGCCGGCAAAGTCAAAGAAAATACCATCAAAAAGACATACGCTAAAGCTGCTATACCCATACCGATAGCGAACTTCATCGGAGTAGAAGGCTCTTTCCCTTTTGCCTTCAACATCCCGAAAAGCCACATGATCAGCGGAGTAAGGACGACAACAAAAAACGGATTAACACATTGAAATATTTCGGCTCCCTTAATTTGGGTAAATCCTAAATTGATATTTATTACGCTCAAGTCTACATAATCCCGGGCAAAATAGGTCAACGAGTATCCATTCTGATGGAAAGACAACCAAAAGAATATAACCACACCGAACACCGCAAACAGGGCATAAATACGCTGCTTTATTTCTGTGGCGCTCATTTTTATCTCTTCTCTGCTCACTGCAGAAACAGTATCGGTATTGCTGTTCTCCTTTTTAGCCGGATCCGGGAAACGGTTTTTATTTACCACATAAATAACCAAAGAAATCAACATAGCTACGATCGCAGCCATAAAAGCATATTGAAATCCTCGGTTAAATACATCCAGATAACTATTCACAAATGCGCCCATATCTGTTACCTGCGTGCCATCCAGACAAACATTATTAGCTAAAGTGCTCAAATTATCCATAGCCTGTGCTGGCATACTGCTTCCCTGCTCTAAATACTGATGGCAAAGCTCAGGCAACGATGCATCATAATCAAAATGGTTCACTTTCAACCACCAGTTTCTCACTCCGATCGCAATCCACGGGGCAAAGAATCCTCCGATATTGATAAACATATAAAAAATCTGAAATCCCGAATCACGTAAACTAGAATATTTCGGATTATCATACATCTGACCGACCAAGGCTTGCAAATTCCCTTTGAACAAACCATTTCCGAAAGCGATTACCAGTAAACCGAAACAAGTAAGCGCCAAATAAAGGCCTAAACTCGGAACGGGAGTCGGTGTAGGAATAGCGATAATAAGGTAACCTACCGCCATCATAATCAAACCGGCAAGAATCGTTCCTTTAAAATTCTTTGTCTTATCGGCAATCAAGCCTCCCACCAATGCCAATATATAGATCGAAGCATAAAACGCAGAATAGATATATCCGGTCGTAGTTTCTGACAATCCGAACTTTGCAGAAATAAACAACGTCAAAATTGCCATCATAATATAAAAGCCAAAACGCTCTCCCATATTGGCAAGAGCCGCAGCAATTAATCCTTTAGGGTGCTTTTTAAACATAATTTAAGATTTATAGTTAAATAATTAAATAGTTACTTTTCTTCTTTGACTTTAAATGCCAACGCATACAGATGCATCTGCTTTACCATGGCCAGAAGTCCATTCGATCGGGTTGGCGACAGATGTTCTTTCAATCCTATTTTCTCAATAAAATACAATTCCGAGTTTAATATCTCATCCGGCGTATGTCCCGAAAGCACACTGATCAACAACGAAACCAACCCCTTCACAATCACCGCATCGCTCTCTCCCCGGAAAATCACTTTTCCATCTTCATAATCGGCCTGCAACCACACACGACTCTGACAGCCTTCAATCAAATTATTCTCCGTTTTATATTTTTCATCCAAAGGTTTCAAAGAATTTCCCAAATCTATCAGCAGGGCATATTTGTCCATCCAATCGTCAAAAGCCGAAAACTCCTCTATAATTTCATCTTGTATTTCATTTATCGATTTCATACTCTATCTTCTCCTATTTATTCATTATATATAACTGCTAATACGGTCTGACCGACAGCTTTCAAGGTTGCTTTGTCGATATGCTCCATCGTATCATGAACGGTATGCCACTGGGCATTAAATCCCGTATCGGTAGTCGGGTCATATTGTATAATATCGATACTCGGTATTCCCATTTTATTGACATATACATGATCATCGATCACATAGCCTCCCTCATCGTCAGAGAAATATTCTCCATAACCCAAAGATTGGGCTCTTTTCCAAACTTTATTTACGACGGCAGAGGCATATTGCACCGAAGCTTTCTCCCGGAAAAAGACAGCATTCGCACCGCCTACCATATCCAACAAGATGCCGAAACGGGCCCGATAACCGGGATAATGGGGTCGACGCACCCAATATTGTGTACCCAATGCCCAAGAATCTTCGGTTTCGGGGAGAGTCGAGAAATAGGGTTGTCCGTAATCTTCTGCATCGAAGAAGATAATGTCCACACCCACTTTGGGAGATTTTGCGCCGATTTGCCGGGCAATCTCCAACAAAACGCCAACACCGCTGGCGCCATCATTCGCTCCCAATACCGGTTTCCGATGATTTTCTTTGTCCGGATCGTTATCGGCAAAGGGACGGCTATCCCAATGAGCAAACAGCAGTACACGATCGGTTTTATCGGGATCAAAAGCGCCGATTATATTTTTTGCATGCAATATGGTTCCGTCAAAAGCGGTAACATCGGCATCCTGCACCTGCACCTCTGCCCCATGCCGACGCAATTCGGCAGCCAAATAAGAGGCCGTAGCCAGATGTTCCGGAGTATTGGGTATTCGATAACCGAAATCGACCTGTTTCTGCATATACGAATATGCACTGTCTTCATTAAAAACAGGGACATCGACGGTTGCAACGCTCTCTTTGACCGATGAGGACGCTGTCTTTTTATTTTGACAAGAGACCAACTGAAGCATCGCCAACCCGGCCATACAAAAAACCAAAATAAATATCTGTTTTCGGGAAAATGTACTTATAGACATCTTATATATCTCTTTTATAAGCAACAAAACCTTGTAAAGATACACGATTTTTCTACGAATATAGTAAAACAAATCGTTTGTTTACACTTTTTAAGGGGTAATATCAAAAGTTTCTTTGCACTTGTTTCATCACGCGCAAGAAATTTCCTCCCCAGATTTTTGCCAAATCATTTTCCGAATATCCTTGCCGGATCAACTCTTTCGTTACATTTATCAACTCATTGGCGGCATTACAACCGGGTATTCCTCCACCGCCGTCAAAGTCAGAACCGATACCGACATAATCGATTCCCACCAGCTCGACCACATGATTAATATGATCTACGATACATTTTACATCGGCATTTTCTGTCTGACTCAAGAAATTCGAATACAGGCATATCTGCACAACTCCGCCTTTCCGTGACAAGGCAACGATCTGCTCATCTGTCAAATTCCGGCGATGGTCACAAATTGCCCGACAAGATGAATGCGAGGCAATAATCGGCGTAGAACTTACCTCCAACGCATCGTAAAAAGAGGATTCCGATGCGTGGGAAAGGTCGACCATCATCCCCACACGGTTCATTTCCCGAACGACCGCTTTCCCGAAATCGCTCAGTCCATGATGTTCAGGCTCATCGCTCGCCGAATCGCAAATATCATTATTCCCGTTGTGGCACAAAGTCATATACACGACTCCCATATCGCGATAACGAGATATATTCGAAATATCCTTACCGATAGCATAGCCGTTTTCAATGCCCAGAAGAATCGATTTTTTCCCCATTTGCTTCAACGCGACGATATCTTCCTCGGACGATGCCTGCCCGACACGATCGTGATGCAAGGAAATTTGACGTTTCAACTCAGACAAGATCTCATCCGCTTTCCGGGTAGCACGGCAAAGAGCGGCATCGTCGCGCTGCTGTTGAGGCAAATAGGCCACCATGCATTCGGCATCGATCAGCCCGTCTCTCATTTTAAACAAATCTACCTTCAAGCGTGAGTCTCTTGTACCGATATCGATCTTCTCCGGAAAAAACATCGGTGTATCGCAGTGAGAATCCAACGAAATATGTGAAGAATGAAAATCTTTTGCCCGGGCATAGAGCTCAGCCTCTTCGACCAAATGGCGGAACAAATTCAACATTTTCTTGTTTCCGGCACCGACCAAGCCCTCCGGATGCCATTGTACACTGTATATCGATGACGTTTTCGACTCCAATCCTTCATTGATACCGTCAGGGGCAACGGCACTCTCCTCAAATCCGGGAGCAACCTCACACACACCCTGATGATGAATCGAATTGACGGCAATGCGTCCATCTCCGACCAAAGAAGCCAGCAACGTACCCGGCTTTACCATGACCGTATGCGAAACAAATTCCCGGGATTGTTTTTGTGAATGCTGGATAACATCACCCTTATGCTGACTCGGTATATCTTGGTAATTTTTCCCTCCGAACACAGCATTTATCAACTGATGTCCGCGGCAAATGCCAAAAATCGGAATTTGTCTCAAAGCCGACATCCGCAATACCGCAATTTCCCCGCAATCTCGCGACAAGTCGACATCTTGAAGATGGGGATGAGGCTCTTCATTCAAGAACAAAGGAGAGATATCCCCGCCACCGGTAAGCAACAGTCCGTCTAAACGAGCGACGATCCCCGACAATAAAGCAATATCATCGCACAAAGGGATCAACACCGGACATCCGCCGGCCTGAACGACCGAATTTACATAAAGGTTGGCAACACACGAAGCACCATCTTTGATATAAGTCGTTATTCCGATCAAGGGTTTTCGGCGGTCATCAGAACAACAGATCTCTTTATCGGCCATGCCGAAAAGGCTTTCCAGATCAGTAGGATAATTTCCTTTTTCCATAAGTTAGGGTATTCGTTTTTTTGAACAACACGAGGCAATCCATTGTCTGAATCGCCTCGCATCATAGGTTATGTTATGACTAATATTTATCAAAGAGCATTCTCGCGTATCAGATATTCGGCAATCTGAACCGCATTCAGTGCCGCACCTTTCTTTATCTGGTCGCTCACCGTCCAGAATGTCAGTCCGTTCGGGTTGGAAAGGTCTTCACGTACACGTCCGACATAAACCGGATCTTTACCGGCAATATCCAACGGCATAGGATAAATTTTATTGGCAAGATCATCCATCAAGACAACACCTTCTGCCTTGGAAAACGCCTCACGAGCCTCGGCAACCGAGATCGGGCGTTCGGTCTCTACCCAAATCGATTCGGAGTGGGCACGCATGACCGGAACACGCACACACATGGCACTCACCTTTACATCGGAATGCATAATTTTACGTGTTTCATTATACATTTTCATCTCCTCTTTCGTATAGAGGGTATCGGTAAATACGTCTACTTGAGGTATTACGTTATATGCCAACTGATAATAGAATTTTTCTATCGTAGGTTTTTCTCCTTTCATCAGCTCTTCATACTGATGCACCAACTCTGCCATTGCCGAAGCACCGGCACCGCTGGCAGCTTGATATGTGGCAACGTGTACGCTCTTTATATGCGATAAATCTTCGATTGCCTTTAAGGCGACAACCATCTGAATTGTCGTACAGTTCGGATTGGCAATGACTCCGCGCGGACGGATTTTCGCATCCGGGCCGTTCACCTCCGGAACTACCAAAGGAACATCCTCGTCCATACGGAAAGCGCTCGAGTTATCGATCATTATCGCACCATATTTCGTAATTGTCGATTCAAACTCTTTCGATGTTCCTGCACCGGCCGAAGTAAAGGCAATGTCTACCCCTTTGAAGTCGTCATTGTGTTTCAGTTCTTTGACAACGATTTTCTTACCCCGGAATACATACTCTGTTCCGGCGCTGCGAGAAGACCCGAACAATAACAACTCATCTACCGGAAAATTTCTTTCATCCAATACGCGGAGAAACTCCTGCCCTACCGCGCCGCTTGCACCAACAATAGCTACTTTCATTTTTTTCGTTTATTTAGTAAACCTACTCAATACAGTTTCTTTTGTTCAGTATTTTTTTATGTTTCAATAACAATAATACATATTCATCGCGCAAAATTAAAACATTTTGTATGATTATCCACATAAAAAAGAGAAAATCTGCAATAATTTACTCATATTATTTTACAAATTCCCAGATCATTTCATTTTAATCCTCTTTTTTTGTACTTTTGTAAAGTTATCGATTTTGAGGAAATCAATTTATTTTTCTCGATCAAAAAACAAAAGAGTTAAATATGAATATAGAAAATATAATACCCGCGATGCCCTCTTTACCATTTACAAATCCGGTACTGATCTTCTTTATCGTATTAACCATAATCCTTTTTGCGCCCCTACTTCTCAACCGGCTTCGCATTCCGCACATTATCGGGCTCATCATTGCCGGAATGATTATCGGACCTAACGGATTCGGGTTGCTCGAAAGAGATAGCAGTTTTCAGATATTCGGTAATGTCGGGCTTCTATATTTAATGTTCTTGGCCGGTCTTGAAATGGACATCAACGATTTCAAGAAAAACAAGACACAAGGCATCGTATTCGGGCTATATACATTCTTTGTCCCGATGATCTTGGGGACAGTCATCAGTTACTATACGCTGCACTTCGACCTGACAACTTCTATTTTGCTGGCAAGTATGTATGCCTCACATACCTTAGTGGCATACCCGATCGTAAGCCGTTATGGCATATCCCGAGCAACATCGGTGACAACGACCATTGCCGGTACCATTATCACCGTACTGGGAGCCCTCATTATCCTTGCCGTGATTGCCGGAATGCAAAAGGGCGAGATCAACGAAGTTTTCTGGATACGTCTGATTATATCGATAACCATCTATTGTGCGGTCGTCATCTACGCTTTCCCGCGCATCACTCGTTGGTTTTTCAAAAAATACGATGATAACGTAGCCCAATACATTTTTGTATTGGCATTGGTATTCTCCGCTTCTTTCATGGCCGAACTGGCCGGACTCGAAGCTATCATCGGAGCATTCTTCGCCGGAGTCGTTCTCAACCGATTTATCCCGGCAGTATCTCCACTGATGAATCGGATCGAATTTGTGGGGAATGCTCTCTTTATCCCCTATTTCCTTATCGGAGTCGGAATGTTGATAAATCTGCACGGGGTATTCAACAACCCCGAAGCCATCATCGTAGCGATCAACATGTCGGTTGTCGCTACCGCCTCTAAATGGATCGCCGCATGGTTTACCCAAAAAACATTCAAACTGCCGAAGGTAGACCGAAACATGATTTTCGGCCTTAGCAACGCTCAAGCTGCGGCAACACTGGCGGCCGTACTCATCGGATACGATATCGGGCTGTTCAATGCCAACGTACTGAACGGAACCGTTATCATGATACTCGTGACCTGCACGATCAGTTCTTTCGTAACCGAAAAAGCTGCCCGGGAATTGGTAACCCAACAACAAAGAGATGAAAATACCAAGGAAAAAATCGATACGGGAGAAGAGCGTATCCTCATCCCGATAGCCAATCCCGACACGATAGAGAACCTCGTAAATTTAGCCATATTACTTAAAAATCCGAAAAACAAAACAATTCCCCTGTATGCCATAAACGTCACCGACGACAAAGCACAAGGGAACGAATTCAACACCAAAAGCGCTCTGCAAAAAGCAGCCAAGATAGCATCGTCAGCAGATATAGAAATGGAGACGATAGCCCGATACGACATGAACATTGCCAGTGGAATCATCCACACGATAAAAGAGAAAAACATTTCAGAAATCGTTATCGGACTCCACCATAAAGCCAATATCGTCGACAGCTTTTTCGGGACAAAGACCGAAAACCTGTTGAAGGGGACCAACAAAATGATCGCGATAACCAAATGTACAATTCCGGTCAACACCATAACCCGCATTGTAATCGCCGTCCCTGAAAAAGCCGAATACGAAACCGGATTCGTCAAATGGGTCGACCGAATAGCCAACATTGCCAAGCAGGTGGGATGCAGGGCAATATTCTATGCTCACCCAAACACCATAACACAGTTAAAGGCCGTACTGCGCAAAGGGAAATACAATATCCGGAACGAATTCGAAATCTTAGACAACTGGGAAGACATTCTGATGCTGACCGGAATCGTCTTGCAAGACGACTTGTTCGTCATCGTAAGCGCACGACACACCTCGGTATCTTACAATACCGAATTTGACAAACTTCCCGCTTTTCTGTCGAGGTATTTTGCCGAGAACAATATCGTTGTCCTCTATCCGGAGCAATTTGGCAAAGAAAATCAGCTCTCTTTTTTCAGCGATCCTCGTTCTATGGACGTCCAACGAGATTATACCCGATTTATCGGATTAAGGCTTTTCTTAGAAAACCTATCAAAGAAAAAGAAACGTTGGGGGCATCGCAATCAGAAAAAAAACAAATAGATCAATGCTGCATAGCAAGGAATATTACATATTATCGATCCGTAAAGTCTTGTTATGGCTTAGTGCCGTTTTACTATCGGGAATATCAATACCTTCTCATGCCCAAATAAGCGAGGGGGGGACTCCTCCCAGCTTTTTATACCCGAGCCACGACCTCAAGAAAACCAAAAATATCCAAGAGAGCGGGGTCAAGAATATATATATACCCTTTTCGATCGAAGACCTGAAGGCTGACGATGAACGACTGAAAGAAGAAAACCAGCCGCCTCGTGTCGCCATATTGCTCCCGGCACCTTTCTCTCCCGAGAACTCCGGAGTGTGGCGTACTTTGCCGGGAGGAGAACGAATCTGGCAACTTCGAATCATGGCCGACAATGCCAAGGCAATATCCCTCTATTACAAAAAATTCGATCTCCCGGTTGGAAGCCGGTTATTTATATACAATGCAGAACATACGCATATACTGGGGGCTTACACGCATAATACACACACCAAACCCGGAAAATTTGCAACTGAATTTGTGGCCGGAGATGATATTATTCTCGAATATGTCGCCCCCGAAGGCGATACAACCCCTCAAAATCCGGGAATAGAAATCGAAGAGATCGGTTATGGATATAATCACCTGAGCATCAAAGATATTGGCAACGAAGAATTATCCGGCAGTTGCATGGTCGATATCAATTGCGAAGAGGGAGAAGAATGGCAAGACCACAAAAACGGAGTTGTCAAGATGGTGATCCCGATAGGGACAAGCAGTTTTTTATGCACGGGAGCTATCCTCAACAATACGAAAGAAGACCTGAAACCTTATTTGTTGACCGCTTTCCACTGTTTGCTTTCATCCAAGGGACAAGCCACAGAATCAGACTTGGCCCAAACACAATTTTTCTTCTGTTACGAAAAGACAGCGTGCAAAAACGATATCCAGACCACTCCTATATCGATGACCGGATGTACATACATCGCAGGGGTGCCTCTGGAAGACGGTGTCGATGGCACACTGTTGTTGCTGAACGAAGAAATTCCCAACAATCTGAATGTATATTATAATGGATGGGACCGTCGTGAAATAGCTCCCCAAAGCGGCGTGTGCATACATCACCCACAAGGTGACGTCAAAAAAATATCGACCTATACTCAACCGGCAGTATCCGACACTTGGGAATCGAGCACGGCAAACGGGATGAAAGACGGGCACTGGACCGTTGTTTTCAGCAGCACGATAAATGGTCACGGGGTAACGGAAGGCGGATCTTCAGGTGCACCGTTATTCGACCAAAACAAACGGATAACCGGGTTCTTAACCGGCGGTAACGTTAATTGTACCGATCGAAAGGACGGACGCAATCTGTTCGGGAAATTGTCTGTTTTCTGGGATCAGTGCGGATCGGATGACAACCAAAGAATCGATAAATACTTAGACCCGATCGGATCAGGAGCCGAATATATAGACGGGCGCTATGCTTTTCCACCCAAAGCCGTACCGGAAGAGGTTTCTGCAAAATGGATTTCCGACGAACAAAAGGCCCTTCTGTCATGGAGTGCTCCGTCGGGCGACGAACAACCGGTTTCCTACACGATATACCGGAACAATGATGAAATAGCAACAACAACTTCTACCACCTTTACCGAAACGGCATTACCCGTAGGCATACATCATTACAGTGTTACGGCAACTTATGCCGACGACAAAAGCTCAGCTCCGGGAAATATAGCCACCATATATGTATATGACATCCTGCCCCCTGAAAATCCTTCAGTAAAACGGGTCGGAGAAACCGACCTGCAAATCAGTTGGCAAACTCCCATATCCCATCAAAAAATATTTTGGGGAAACGCAACCGATGCTTACCGGGTGCTATTTAAAGACGAGAACGGACAACAGATACCTTTTTATTTCGGACAACGCTGGACTGCCGACGACCTGCAAGAGATAGACGGTTATACATTGGAATCGGTCTCTTTTCTTTCGGTAAAGGATGCTACTTACAGCATCTATATCAATCAAGGAGATTACACTTACCGTCAGGAAATCGACCCGACAAATACAGACCAGGTACTTGAAGTGAAACTTCACAACCCTATCACCATCGAAAAAGATGCCCCTTTGATTGTCGCTATATACGCCAAATCTTATATCAACGGTCCGGCATCGGTAGACGATGCGTTCCCCATAGTTCAAAAAGGAGATATCTATTCTACTGATGGCGAAAACTGGAGAACTTTGTCTCAAAACATCAGTAAAGGTCATAATTTCTTTTTGCAAGTAGGCATCTCTTCCCAAAAACTGGACAATAATACCCCGACACCGCAACAAAAGGTCAAAAAACAGTCGATCATCGAAAATGCCGGGGACAGTCCTTTACAAATCGAGTGGCAAACCCCTTCTCGCACAGTCTCTCGATTAAAGGCGAATACGCAAGTATGTTCGTCTATTCCTATCCGATTCAACAAACCTGACTTCCGGGTATATCGGGACTTAACGAATATTACCCCCGAATTGACATCGGACACCTCAATAACAGACAAAGGGCTCTCCCAAGGAGACACATACAGTTATACGATCGAGGCTATTTATCCCGACGGGGCAAGCGCGCAATGTAAAACCGAAGATTTCTTTTTAACGGCAGAAAGTTTCGAAGCTGAAATACGCGCATTAAAGATCAACGGTGAACCCATCGAAATAACTCAAGGAAACAGCACCTTGAATATCCCTCTCGACTGCGAAATAAACTTTGCACAAATCGAGGTTGAAGCTCATCCCGGAGCTACGGTAAAAATGGGAGATATAATATCCTCGACGACCGAAATCGATGTCGAAGCGGGCGGGAAATTCCATCAACCGGTCACCATAATATCGGAAAGCGGAGAAAACGTCCAAGAATATGCGGTAAATCTGTACAAACTGCCCGAAAACATTCTTTTGCTTCGATGGAATGATGTTCTTACCATCATCAACAATCCGGATAACAACAACGGCCTGCACTTTACCGATTTCACTTGGTACCGTAACAACAGCTACCTAAGTTCCGGGACATCTTACATCACTTTACCCGAAGATCATAAAAGTTCTGACACATACCATATCCGGGTAACTACCGACGAAGGCATCTCACTCACAAGCTGCGAAAAGGAAATCGAAACAGCAAAAGATGCCATACGTCTCTATCCCAATCCCATAAAAGCCGGAGAAAATATCCAGTTGTATATCGATCAGAAAAGCATAAAAGAAAACGAGAATATCGAAATAACCATTACCGATCTCACCGGGAAAAACAAAAAAATCTATACGACCGGAGATACCTCAAGGTTCGTATTATCCGATACACCCGGAAGTTTTATCGTTAAAATAAAAACCCCAAGCGGTATTTCTCAAGAAATAAAAATAATATGTATTCCATAAAGAAGATATACCTTATCGGCATTTTTTGCTCTATTGGCATAGCGTTATCAGCTCAAATAAAACGCCATGAAATCTCGTTCGGGGTATCCGGAGGAATGTCGGCTCTGCATTATAAGGTAACCGAAGGCAAATTCACGCCGCAAGGGGGTGGAGCTTTCGGACTCGGATATTTATTGAGAATAAACCATCTTTGGGGTATCGGGACAGGAACCGAATTGTCATTCTATCAATCCAAAGTTCACATCAGCCAATATACCGACAACTATTCCATACTCTCCTCTTCGATACAGGGCGGGACAACAGAGCAAAACGTGTTCGACTTCAAATTCAGTTACACCGATTTTCAAGAAAATCAAAGAATATGGTTCCTCAATATTCCGATATATGCCCAAATACAATCCCAACAACCATCGGGAGTGTATGCCAAAGCCGGCATAAAAATAGGAATACCGATAACAGCCGTTTACAAAAGCCGATATTCGGCTCTGCAAACCTCGGCATATTTCCCTTATGAAGGCACCGAATACACCGATCTTCCTCATCACGGATTCGGAACTTATCCGGCAAGTCGGGATAAATCGGATTTAAATGTCGGGTATTCACTCTCTCCATTTATCGAAATCGGATGGAAATGGGAACTGGGTACTTCGCATCAAGTGTACATGGGTATCTACGGGGAATACGGCACCAGGACAATCTACAACAGCAGCGATAAAAAGCCCCTTCTGGAATATCTCGACGACAACATTATGAGGCAAAATACATTATGGGACAGCCGTCGCCAAGAAGGAGAAAACCCAAGAGAGATACTCTCTTCGAAAATATATCCCATGTCGGTAGGAGTTACACTTCGATGGGCCTTTTTACGATAAAGTTTCTCCCGATAATTTTATCAGAAAATATCGGGAATTTCATAATTTATGCCACGGTTTATTATAAAAAAAGAGAATTTTACTCTAATTTTGTACAAGTTTATAGCACTATATTCAAATACAATAAATTTCACTTACATACGACCCATGAACAAAATCATCAGCAAAGAACATTTTTCAGAAAAAGTAGTCAAACTTGTTGTTGAAGCGCCTCTTATCGCCAAAGCCCGGAAAGCCGGACATTTCGTAATCGTAAGAGTGGGAGAAAAAGGAGAACGCATTCCTCTGACAATAGCATCTGCAGATGTCGACAAGGGTACCATTACATTAGTGGTACAAGCTGTCGGACACTCTTCTCAAAAGCTATGCGCATTAGAAGAAGGCGATTATATTACAGACGTAGTAGGCCCATTGGGACAAGCTACTCACATTGAAAAAGTAGGAACAGTAGTATGCTGTGGCGGAGGTGTTGGAGTTGCACCGCTGCTCCCTATCGTCGAAGCGTTCAAAAAAGCCGGGAACAAGGTTATTACAGTTTTGGCGGCAAGGACCAAAGACCTGATCATTCTGGAAAAACAGATGAGAGAACATTCCGACGAAGTCGTAATCATGACCGATGACGGCTCTTACGGCAAAAAAGGTTTGGTAACCAACGGGGTAGAAGAAATCATCAACCGGGAGAAGGTAGACCTTTGTGTAACCATAGGTCCGGCTATTATGATGAAATTCGTTTCTCTATTGACCCAAAAATATAACATCCCGACAATCGCATCCTTAAACACAATCATGGTAGACGGAACCGGCATGTGCGGAGCCTGTCGGATAACTGTCGGAGGGAAAACAAAATTCGTTTGTGTCGATGGACCGGAATTCGATGCTCATCAAGTCGATTTCGATGAAATGTTGATGCGATTATCTTCTTACAAAGGATTAGAATAATACAGAAATTATGAACGATAAAGAATATATGGCAGCTCAAAGAGCTGAAAGTTGGCGGGAAGAGTTACGCCGAAGCAAAAAAAACAAAGACCGCATCGACATCCCGCGGGTTCACATGAACGAACTCGACCCGGCTTACCGAATCACAAACAATGAAGAAGTAAACCAAGGTCTTACAAAAGATCAGGCTCTTACCGAAGCATCCCGATGCCTCGATTGCCCCGATCCGTTATGCATTACCGGCTGCCCGGTAGAAATAAACATCCCTAAATTCATCAAAAACATAGAACGGGGCGAATTTCTCGAGGCGGCAAAAACCTTAAAAGAGACCAGTGCGCTGCCCGCAGTATGCGGACGGGTATGTCCTCAGGAAAAACAATGCGAATCGAAATGTTTCTATACACAAAAACTTCATAAAGAAGCAGTTGCAATCGGATATCTCGAGCGGTTTGCCGCAGACTATGAACGGGAAAGCGGGCAAATATCAACTCCTGAAATAACCTCCCGGAACGGAATCAAAGTGGCAGTTGTCGGATCTGGACCGGCAGGGCTTTCGTTTGCAGGAGACATGATAAAAATGGGATATGCCGTGACCGTATTCGAAGCCCTTCACGAAATCGGAGGAGTATTGAAATACGGAATACCCGAATTCCGGTTACCCAACAAAATCGTTGACGTAGAAATCGACAATCTCCGGAAAATGGGTGTAGAATTCATGACCGACTGCATTATCGGAAAAACACTGTCCTACGACGACCTCCACGAAATGGGATTTAAAGGAATATTCGTTGCCAGTGGTGCAGGGTTGCCCCGGTTTATGAATATCCCGGGAGAAAATCTCATCGGAGTAATGTCGAGCAACGAATACCTTACGCGTGTTAACCTCATGGATGCGGCAAGTGACGACTCCGACACTCCTGTCATGAAAGGGAAACATGTCGCTATCATCGGGGGTGGAAACACAGCCATGGACTCTGTTCGTACGGCAAGACGGTTGGGCGCAGAAAGGGCGATAATCGTTTATCGTCGTTCTGAAGAAGAAATGCCGGCAAGAATAGAAGAGATAAAACATGCTAAACAAGAGGGCGTAGAATTTTTGACACTTCACAACCCCATAGAATATATCGGAGATGAAACCGGTCACGTAAAACAGATGCGTTTACAGAAAATGGAGTTGGGAGAACCGGATGCTTCCGGCCGAAGAAGCCCGATTCCTATTCCGGGAGCCATCGAAACACTCGATATCGATGAAGTAGTTGTCAGTGTAGGAGTATCTCCGAATCCTCTTATTCCAAACGCCATAAAAGGACTGGATGTCAGCAAATGGGGCACGATCGTCGTCGATCAGGAAACCATGCAATCGGATATTCCCGATCTTTTTGCCGGCGGAGATATCGTCAGAGGAGGTGCGACCGTCATTCTGGCAATGGGAGACGGCAGACGGGCTGCCGCTGCGATGGACAAATACATAAAATCACAAATGTAAACCACAAAGCTCATAAGCATAAAAACGACAAGAGCTGCTTTGAAACAAAATCAAAGCAGCTCTTGCTGTTACATATATCTTCTTATTTTGTTCTGGGACAATCCGTTCTTTGTTCACAACAAGGGTTCGGATTTTCACACTTTTCCTTTTCACAATCGCCCTTCTGTTGCGGACATCCGGGGCATTCCGGACATTCGGTCTTTGACTTAGGGCACTCTTTTTTATTATCTTGGGCAATTGCATTGCCTCCGATCATCATCGAAACAGCTATAAAAGCCAATACTAAACCTTTCTTGATCATTGTATTTCTATAATTAAAATTTACAGAAGCAAATATAATTTCAAAATAAGTTTTTCACCATTTAATAAAATATAAAAACAGCATCTTTCCAGCCAGAAAATACAACTAATAAATAAAAAACCGAAATTAAAACCCTTTTTAACCAAAAAGAAACTTCTAAATCGATAAAAGCATCTATTCTCGGCCAAATATTGAGACTCCGTTCTGTTTCCTCAGAAAAAAAACGTATCTTCGTAAAATTAAAACAATAAAGAATATATGGAAGACTGGCGATCTCGAACTCAGCAACTTATCGGAGCAGAAGCACTATCCGACTTGCAGCAATCCCATGTCCTTATCGTTGGCGTAGGAGGAGTTGGAGCCTATGCAGCCGAGATGATATGCCGGGCAGGCATCGGCGAAATGACAATCGTCGACGGAGACGACATAAGCGTGTCGAATATCAACCGCCAGCTTATTGCGACACACAGCACGATCGGGAAACCGAAAACAGAAGTCTTGGCACAACGGTTGACCGATATCAACCCATCTCTCAACATCCACGTCAAACAGCTATACGTAGACGAAAATCAAGTCGAAGGGCTATTGGATGAAGCAAAATACGATTATGTGATCGACGCCATAGATACGCTAAGCCCCAAAATCGCACTTCTCACAGGCTGTGTCAGACGAAAAATAAAAGTCATATCGTCGATGGGGGCAGGTGGCCGCACCGACCCCTCACGCATCGCATACGCAGACATTTCGGAGACATATCATTGTGCCTTGGCCAAAGCGGTAAGGAAACGGTTGAAAGATGCCGGTATAAGAAAAGGGATAAAAGTCGTTTTCTCGACAGAACAACCCGATCGCAATGCCATTATCCGGACAGATGAAGAAAAAAACAAAAAATCTACGGTCGGCACAATCGCCTACCTGCCGGCGATCTTCGGATGTTATTTAGCGGCTTATGTCATACGTAAACTTTCTCAAAAATGATCGATATAAAAAATATACACAAAAGCTACGGATCTCTTGAAGTCTTGAAAGGAATCGATGCCCATATCGAAAAGGGAGAAATCGTCTCTATCGTAGGGCCCAGCGGCGCCGGGAAGACAACCCTGTTGCAAATAATCGGCACATTGGACAAACCCGATTGCGGAGAGATACAGATCGGCGGTATCCAAACGCTGAAACTCAAAGAAAAAGAACTTTCCGCTTTCCGAAACAAGCACATCGGTTTCGTATTCCAGTTTCACCAGCTGCTACCGGAATTCACTGCTCTTGAGAATGTCATGATCCCCGCTTTGATCCGGAAAGAAAAATCCTCCGTTGCCAGCAAACGGGCAAAAGAGATTCTCGACTATTTAAATCTGTCGGACAGAATGGAGCACAAACCGGCACAATTGTCCGGCGGAGAGAAACAACGGGTTGCCGTAGCCCGGGCACTGATAAACCAGCCCGATGTCATTCTGGCCGACGAACCTTCGGGAAGTCTCGATTCTCAAAACAAAGAAGAATTGCACAAACTATTTTTCGATTTACGAAATGAAATGGGACAAACATTTGTTATCGTGACGCATGACCAATCGCTCTCGCTGATTACAGACCGGGTCATACACATGAAAGACGGACAAATAATTTATCCTGAAATATAAATATGTCTTTATGAAACGGCTAATTCATCTCATATTACTTTTTGTCATCATAACCCTCACCGCCTGCAAAGACGATAAGGAACAATATGATTATGGGAATTTCAGAATGGACTTGGCAACGGTCTTATCGCCAGAAGAAGGTGTGCGATTTCTCAGAGACGACGGTTTAATTCTATTACCTGAAACAACCGTCGATAACAAATATCTCACTACCGGAGCAAGGCTTTTATTGCGGTATATCCCCCAAGAAAAAATATCGGAAACCGAAATACCGATAGAGATTCAGTCGATAACCCTCATTCCCGAAGGGGACATTATCATCGCCCCGAACGAATCGTCAATTGCACAACTGGGAAACGACCCATTATACATAACCTCCATATGGCCGGGCGGAGGGTATATAAATCTACGGTACAAAATAGAACAAAATAACGGTATGCACCAGCTCTCGCTGTGCTATATTCAGGAAAATCAGATATCGCCGGATACCCTTTACCTCGACCTGAGACATAAAGCGCAATACGATAATGCCGGTTATTTAAGCAAAAGCTATGCCTCTTTTTCTTTAAAAAAGGTTCTTGACAAAGTGCAATCGGTCAAAGTCATCAAGATAAACGCAAACGTAGAAAACCTAAAACAGCAATATTTCATATTTAATACACAAGCATTATGAACGAAAAAAAAGAATTACAAATAGAGCTTAGTGCCGAAGTTGCTGAAGGCATATACTCTAACCTCGCCGTTATTTCCCACTCCTCATCCGAATTCGTAATCGATTTCATACGCATCATGCCGGGAATACCCAAGGCTCCCGTAAAATCACGGATCGTATTGACCCCCGAACATGCCAAACGGCTGATGTTCGCATTGCAGGAAAACGTTATAAAATATGAGAAACAGTTCGGAAATATCCACATCACAGAACCGGGCAACAACATTCCTCCGTTTATGACTCCCGGAGGCGAAGCCTAACATATACCTCAACAACATGAAAACATTTATCATCGACGATCACGAAAAAATAGAAGAGATCATCCGAAGTGCCCAGACTTGTTTTATTGCCATAAACGATCCCGGGAATGCACCCTACATTATCCCCATGAATTTCGGATACGAAAACGGGACATTTTATCTGCACTCGGGACATAAAGGTAAAAAAATAGACCTTGCACAAAACGATAACCGCATAAGCCTGTCGTTGCACGGAAATACCCGATTGGTATTCCAACACCCCGACGTCGCTTGCAGTTACAGCATGTCTGCCGAAAGTATCGTATGTGAAGGGAAAGTGCGGTTTATCACCGATTATGACGAAAAAATCAAATGCCTGAATATCATCATGCGCCATTATACCCAAAGAGACTTCAAATATAACGCTCCGGCAGTCAACAACATCTGCATTTGGGAGCTAAAGCCTGAACAGATATCTTGCAAATCTTTCGGAAATTCGGCAAAAAGACAAATAATATAACAAATCTGATGACCGATTAAACTTAATTCCTATCAAATCACTACCTTTGTATCGTGTAATTGAAATAAACATGGAACATAAACTCAATATTTACAATACGCTCAGCAGAAAAAAAGAGTTATTCATTCCTCTTAATCCACCATACGTAGGTATGTACGTATGCGGACCTACCGTTTATGGCGACGGACATCTCGGGCATGCGCGTCCTGCCATCACATTCGACCTGCTGTTTCGCTATTTGAAACATCTCGGATACAAAGTCCGTTATGTACGCAACATCACAGATGTCGGACATCTCGAAAACGATGCAGACGAAGGAGAAGATAAAATTGCCAAGAAAGCAAGACTCGAGCAGTTGGAGCCGATGGAGGTCGTGCAATATTACCTCAACCGGTATCACAAGGCAATGGAAGCCTTGAACGTTCTCCCGCCCAGCATAGAGCCTCATGCCTCAGGACACATCATAGAACAAATCGAATACATCAAAAAGATATTAGACGCCGGGTATGCATACATCAGCGACGGATCGGTTTATTTCGATGTAGAAAAATACAACAAGGATTTTCATTACGGGAAACTCTCCGGAAGAAATATCGATGAGCTGCTGAATACGACACGGGCATTGGACGGACAGCAGGAAAAACGAAACAGCGTCGATTTCGCCCTCTGGAAAAAAGCATCGCCCGAACACATCATGCGGTGGCCTTCCCCTTGGAGCGACGGCTTCCCCGGCTGGCATCTCGAATGTTCGGCAATGGGCACAAAATATTTGGGCGAAGAGTTTGACATTCACGGAGGAGGTATGGATTTGCTCTTCCCCCACCACGAATGCGAAATCGCTCAATCCGTAGCGGCACAAGGAAAAGAAACGGTACATTATTGGATGCACAACAACATGATTACCATCAACGGCCAGAAGATGGGAAAATCTTTAGGAAACTTTATCACATTAGACCAGTTCTTTACGGGAAATCATGCGCTGCTATCCCAACCGTTCAGCCCCATGACGATACGCTTCTTCATCCTGCAAGCCCATTACCGCAGCACCCTCGATTTCAGCAACGACGCCCTCATTGCAGCCGAGAAAGCATACCAACGGCTTAGCGAAGGATGGGAAAATCTCGATAAGATCATTCCCGGAACCGACACCACCGTAGATGTAAAAGAGCTTCGGAGCAAATGCTATGAAGCCATGAACGATGATTTGGGCTCCCCGATCGTCATATCCCATTTGTTCGATGCAGTCCGCATGATCAACACGATCATTGCCGGAAAAGCATCGATAAACGAGACCGACTTGCAGGAGCTAAAAGAGACATTCCGAACATTCATGTTCGACATATTGGGTCTGAAGGTAGAAAACAATTCGGCCAATAACGCTTCGAACGAAGCCTACGAAAAGGCTGTCGATCTGTTACTCGATGTCCGCCAGGAAGCCAAAAAACATAAAGACTGGCAAACGGCAGACTTCATCCGCAACAAACTCTCCGAAATAGGTTTTGAGATCAAAGATACCAAAGAGGGTGCCGAATGGAAGTTAAATAAATAATATAACCATTCATAAATGTTTTCGGGAGTTTTCTGCATACGGCAAGCATGGAGAAAACTCCTTTTTAATTTTACAAAAAAAAGAACAAAAACATGGACTATATCGATTTCTTTAAAAACGACCGTTTTGCAATGGAAGCGGGCATCAAACTCACTGAAGTACGTCCCGGATATGCAAAAGCCGAACTGAAAGTAAACGAACACCATCTGAATGCAGGGAACGTAGTACAAGGCGGTGCGCTTTTCACCTTAGCCGACTTAGCCATTGCAGCGGCAGCCAATGCCAATGGCCGACTGGCATTCTCTATACAATCCGACATCCGTTTCCTCGAAAGTGCCACAATAGGAGAAACGCTGATTGCTGAAGCACAAGAAATTCTATTGCATAAAACAATCTGTCACTATAAAGCAAATATCACTACCGACAACGGGCGCCTTATTGCCGTTTGCGATGGTATATGTTACAGAAAATAAGGCAGCAAGACCCTTGTTTCAAAAAAATGAGAATAGTGCCATAAAATAAATTACGGGATATATTGTCTGTTTATATTTTTTTAGAGGAGAGAATATTTGTGCTACTTTGGGGTTCATAAAAAAACTTTGAATCAGAAACCAAAAACACAATAACAATGAAAAAATCTCTCCTCACAGGAATATTCCTGCTTACTACGCTTGCATCCTCACTTGCACAAAATTTATTGCAAGACGGAGGATTCGAAAACTCAAAAACATACAACTACACCGACAACAAATCGACCGATGAGTTACCACGTATTTCAGCTTTAGGGAAATTAGGAAGCAATACCGAAACCAATAACCCGGTTATGGAAGCGGAAACTGTCGTACAAGGGGTCTGGTATCGAAAATCGGCAAACAGTGGGTACAACCACGGAAAAATCATCACGACCGACTATTCCGAAGGCCAAAAATCACTGAATCTAAGTATCTCGCCGGGGAGTACAACAACGAAACTCGACACTTGGGATAACAATACGGCGATCCAATTTGTCAACATAGACCGGACGAAACAATATGTCCTGAAGTTCAAAGCCAAAAATCTGATTGGCGAATACCCTGTTTTTGCCGGTATAGCGGTAGGTGGCGGATATGAAGTATCCGGTAGCGACTGGGTAACACTGTCCGATGATTGGGAAGAATACTCTCTTACAATAGACCCGACACAACACCCGTCAACCGAAACACATTACACCGATGCCGACTTTCTAAAATCAGGAGTCGTATTCGGAAACAGAACCGCTTATGACAGCAACAACAAATCTCTCGAGTCCTCTATACTTATCGACGACATACGTTTATATGTAAAAGGTACCGAACCGGGAGAAGACAGTAATATAAAAGATTGCATCATAAACGGCGATTTTGAGGCAGGAGAAGCCAACTCAAGCATCGTCACAGACACCGACCCTTGGGGAAGCGATCTCATCGGGAAATGGTCTCTCGTAATCAAAAGTTCATCTACGGGAACCGGAATTATCACAACAGAAGATACACACGAAGGCAATCAGGCATTGAAAGTCGATTTAACCAACATCTCTGCCCGTTACCACTTCTTCTTAGCGCAAGAAATACAAAACCTCACACCGGCAGAATACACTTTCGTCATGTGGATGAAAGCTTCCAAAGCTGATATTCCCGTGCGGGTAGATTTCTCTATCGACAATGACAATATCGATGTGCTTACATCTCCACAAACAACGGCAACCGAATGGACCCGCTATGAAATAAAAGTCGATCTCTCCGATAAAACAGCAGAAGACCTCTCCATCCTACGCATACGCATCCGGCCCAATTGTACTTCAAGAGGTTCGGTACAAAACGAACCTGTTACCTACTTCTTTGACGAAATCAGCTTTACGACAACCTCTTCTGAAGAAGAAAATCCGGGAGAAGGTGGAGAAGAAAACCCGGAAGGAGAAAAAGATTTTATATCCAACGGTGATTTCGAAACCGGAGAACCCAATTCGAGTATCGTTATGGGAACCGATCCTTGGGGGTCGAATTTAGTAAACACTTGGGGACTTGTCGTAAAAAGCAGTTCTACCGGCACCGGAACCATCACAACCGAAGAGGTTCACGGAGGTAGTCAGGCATTGAAAGTAGACTTGACAAACATCGATGCCCGGTATCGCTTCTTCCTCGCTCAAGAAGTACAGAATCTTGCTCCATCGGAATACACTTTCGTCATGTGGATGAAAGCCTCCAAAGCAGGAGTTCCCGTCCGAGTCGACTTCACGATAAACAACAACACCACAGACTTTGTTAAATCGGCGCAAACAACGGCTACCGAATGGACGCGTTATGAAATAAAAGTTGACTTTTCCAGTCTCAAAGCAACCGACCTGTCCACTTGCCGCATCAGTATCCGCCCCAACTGTACGTCAGGAGGAACTGTACAAAACGAACCTGTCACCTACTATTTCGATGACATCAGTTTTAAAGGCATAGTTCCGGATGTCATCCTTTTCCAACCGGAACCTTACTTGCAGAGCAAAACAGCCGAAAGCATACTGATCAACTGGCGAAGCGCAGAAGGTGAAGAAGGTATCCCGACCGTAGAATATGGCATCGAAGAGCTCAACTTATCGGCTACGGGAACAACCAAGGCCGTAGGAAGCATCAACTGGTCCGGAGTTCGCTTGACCGGTCTGTTGCCCGATACCGAATACCAATATCGTTGCCGTATCGGAGACAATATTTCCGAAACATATAAGTTCCGGACCTTACCCGGTAAAGATGCAACCCGGAAAATACGGTTCCTCTCATTCGGCGACTCGCACGAGGCCAGTTCGGTAACCCCGATACGCGAAGCTGCGTTGAAATTCTTGAAACAAGAGTTCGGCGAAGACTTGCAAAACCATTTCGACTTCATCACATGTACCGGAGATATTATCTATAATTACGGACAATATGAAAATGAATTTGTCGAGTCGCTTTTCACTCCGAACAAAGACCTTACAAACGCTCTCCCCATGAATATCGCTGCAGGAAACCATGATTTCGAGAAAAATGATTCTGAGCACTCTTATTTCTACGACTTTATGGATTTCACCGACTTGAGCGATGCCGAAGGAGATGCTAAGGGCAAATATTATGCCCAACAAGTAGGGAACGCCCTTTACATCTATTTAAATACAAACCGTCAATACCTCTGCCCGACCGACAACAGCAACCAAACTTATCAGGCAAATACAGAGGCTCAACTGGAATGGTTAAAAAACAAACTGACCGCTGCCGAGAATGACAATACGATAGATATGATTTTCATCTTCGGACATCACGGATACCGGTATGAAATGTGGTCGGCTCCCGACGACAGCGCAACTCGCGAAGAAATAGCAGAACGGCTGTTCCCTGTATTCGAAAATTCTACAAAAATAAAGATGTATATGTACGGGCACACGCATTCTGTCGAAAGAGGAATACTTGAGCTCAAAAACGGGAAAAGCATAACCCTCTTCCTGAACGGTAACGGAGGTTCTTATCCGGACTATTTCGGGAAATACAGTACGAATATAGACTATCCGGAAATTCATCGCAACTCCGAATTCATCGGGTTTGCCATTACCGAAGTAGATCCGGTCGAAAAATCGTATCAGACCACATATTATGGGGTTTCTCAACGCCGACCGGTGAACGGAGCTTCCTATACAATATACGTACGAGAATATGACCCGGCCGAAATAATCGACCAATGGGGGGCTGTATGCAATGCGGCCGCACCAACGACCCCGACAATAATCAAGCAAGAATACAATGCAACAGACGAAGAATTTTCTCTTGAAGCATCTTCTGCCGCCGACATGATGTCTGCCGAATATCAGATCATCAACATTGCCGACCAAACAATCGCAGTCGATACGATCATTCATCGGGAAAATATATTTGGGGTTACCGGATATTTCGAAACCAACGGGGCAATTGATTTGGAAAAATCTTATCTGCCTGTTGATTTAAATGAAGGTATCGATCTCAGTATCTTCTCGGCCAAACTTCCGGCAGGGAACTACAAAGCGAAAATACGCTATCGCGATGACAACCTGAACTGGAGCGAATGGTCTGACATTAGTACGGCGATCGATGCTCCGGAAAAGACAGACAGCGATGTTATTATCGCAGGAGGTACAGCTGAGGTGGTAATCGTATCGGATGGCGGTATTGCCGAAATTTATTCTCCATACGGAGCATTGCTATCCAAAACGGCTTTGACGAAAGGAGAAAACCGAATCGGTATAGCCCCGAACACCCAAATAATCGTACGTGTTGTCAGAGATAACAAATGCACGGTCAAAAACCTTTGGATAAAATAATAAAATTATTTTAAGAAGTTCGACTATTATTCGCAAAAGACCCGATGTCTCATTAACATCGGGTCTTTTCTCTTTTTTATTACCGAAGTCTGCCAATAAATATCTCGCTTAAAATAGATATTTCTATTTTTTTAGGCCGATTTTAAGGCGATTTTAAGGCATAATTAAGACCGCCACGCTTACTTTGTATGTGTTAACTTATCCATTGAATATAACACAACACAGCAATGAAGAAAATAGCAATTATTGCCTTATCGGCATTTATTTCATCTACGCTCTTCGCCAAAGTGAAATTACCGGGTATTTTGGCAGACAACATGGTATTGCAACAGCAAACTCAAGTCCAATTATGGGGAGAATCCGACCCCGGAAACAAAGTAAACGTAAAGCCTTCTTGGGAGAAAAAATCTTATTCCACAATTACCGGGAAAGACGGGAAGTGGATATTAAAAATCGCAACGCCATCTGCCGGAGGTCCTTATGAAATCACCTTCGACGATGGAGAAAAAACGACATTAAAAAATATTCTTATCGGTGAAGTTTGGTTTTGTTCCGGACAATCAAACATGGAGATGCCTATGCAAGGGTTCGATCGTCAGCCGGTAAACAACATCCAAGACATTCTCATCAAGGCGGAAAAAGAAACCCCGATCCGTTTTTGTAATATCCCTCGCATTACGGCAAAAACGCCACAAGCCGATTGCAAAACCTATTGGGAAGAACACACTCCTGAAAATGTAGCCCGGGCAAGTGCCACTGCCTACTTTTTTGCAAAATATTTAAACGAGGTTCTCGATGTCCCCATCGGATTGATTATATCAAACTGGGGAGGATCGAGAGTAGAGCCATGGATGAGTATCGATGCGCTTACCCCTTTTAAAAACGAGGTCGATATAACACATTTAACCGATAACCGCACCATAGGTCCGCGACAAGTATTGCCGGGAGTATTATACAATGCTATGATCTCACCTGTCATAAACTATACCATAAAAGGAATGATTTGGTACCAGGGAGAGAGCAACAGAGGTCAAGAAGAACTTTATGGGCGTTTAATGCCTGCATTCGTAAAAGACCTGCGGCAAAAATGGGAATTAGGAGATTTTCCGTTCTATTATGTACAAATAGCGCCATACCAATATGAGGACGAAAATGGAACAACCTCCGCTAAAATACGAGAAGTGCAGTTGCGAAATATGAAAGAAATCCCCAATTCTGGTATGGTCGTAACCTT
>CASFRL010000043.1 GCA_949297285.1 uncultured Bacteroidales bacterium | reverse complement strand
AAGGGTTACAAATTTAATCGCTTTCCCGGGGTTTTCCAAATTTTATGAGTCTTTTTTTCTCTTTCTGGCCGTTCCTCCGAAAAGCGAGTGCAAATGTAATGCTTATTTATATTCCTCTCCAAATTTTTTCCAAACTTTTTTGTGATAAATTTTATCAAAAGAGCATAACTCCCATTGTATAAGCAACTTGTAAAATCACTTTTTTTACACCGATCACTCTTTTGTATCGGACATCTCTTGCATGACAAAGTTATGAAGCTAAAGATCGGGATCGAAGATGCCGGAAAGGAAGGTAATGATTTTTACCGAAAGGATATTTTACTGTTATACATCGGAAACAAGTTGTCGAAAATTTTTGTTGTATATCGATGCCATGCAATTATAAAGGAATAAAGTGCATTAAAAGGGCTGTGCAGACTATTTCGATCGTAAAAATGCTCTTTTAACAAAAAAAAACTTTATATTTGCTTGGAAATCTTTCATTTCTTATCATCTACAAAGACAATAAACTTTTAATATGAAGAGTTTTCTTAAAACGACATTCGCCTGTATTATAGGTACTTGTATTGCCGGAATAGTGTTATTCTGGCTCTTTATCGGCATAATTATGAGTTTTGCTACATTATCGACAACATCAAATTATACATCCAAAGAAAATACCGTTTTACGCTTGGAGCTGAAGGGCGAACTCCCCGAACGAACAAAAGATGATCCGCTTAATTTTTTAAGTTCAGAAGAATATATTCCGAATACCGGGTTAGATGATATACTGAAAGCTATTCAACTGGCCAAATGGGATAACAATATTAAAGGGATTTATCTGGATATTATGAATTTTACCAGTGGTTATGCTTCTATCGAAGAGATACGCAATGCCTTGATCGACTTTAAGGAAAGTGGAAAATTTGTAGTAGCATATGCCGATATGTACAGTCAACGGGAATATTATCTGGCGACTACGGCCGATCGGGTATTGATGAACACAATCGGTATGCTGGATTTCCGAGGATTGAGCACAAATGCTGTATTTTATAAAAACGCATTGGATAAAATAGGTGTCGAAATGCAAGTGTTTCGTGTCGGGACTTACAAATCGGCGACAGAGCCTTACATGACGACTCAAATGAGCGAAGCCAACCGAAGACAAACCGAATCATATTTGAATTCGATCTGGGGGACGATTGTATCGGATATTGCTGCCGAACGTAAGATCGGAGAAAGGAATTTGGACGAACTGGCTAATTCTTTGGTCTCTTTGCAAGAACCGCAATGGGTAAAAGAGTGTGGGCTTATCGACTCATTGGTATATCGTCAGGAAGCAGAGAATTGTCTTGCGGAACTTTGTGGTGTCGACAACATCGACGATATTAATTGGGCATCTCCGACAGATCTTGTATCTACGGCAAAAAGCCGTAAATCATTGACCCGTATCGCGGTCGTATATGCCGTAGGAGATATCGACGGTGTCTCTTCGGACGGTATCGTATCGGAAAAGCTGGTTCGGACGTTGAAAAAAGTACAAGATAATGAAGCGATAAAGGGGGTTGTGCTGAGGGTAAATTCTCCCGGAGGAAGTGCTTTTGGATCGGAACAGATATGGCATGCGGTGAAACAGTTGAAGCAAGTAAAACCGGTAGCTGTATCGATGGGCGATTATGCGGCATCCGGAGGTTATTACCTGTCGTGCTGCGCCAACCGTATTTTTGCCAATCCGGCAACTTTAACGGGATCGATCGGAATATTCGGGCTTGTTCCTAACGCACAAGAATTGCTCTCTGAAAAGATAGGACTTTCTTTCGATGAAGTAAAAACAAACCGATATGGCTTTTTCCCCTCGATAGAACGTCCGATGACTACGGACGAAAAACAAAAGATGCAGGCATACATCAATCGCGGGTATGACCTTTTTGTAACACGTTGTGCTCAAGGACGAGAAATGACAACCGCCCAAATAAGGAATATCGCCGACGGACGGGTGTGGAGCGGAAAGGAGGCCTTAGAGATCGGATTGGTCGATGAACTCGGAGATATGCAAGATGCGATCGATTGGGTTGCCCGGGAATGTAATATAGCAGATTATGAGATTATAGAATTCCCGAAAAGAAAGAATATATATGAAGAACTGATCGGTGAATTCAGAAATGAAGCCTCGGAATTTTTTGTCCGACTATTTTTAGGGGACGAATACCGATACCACAAGGTTCTGGAACGACTGAACCGGATCGACCCGATACAGGCACAAATGGAGTATATAAAAATAGAATAACGATTTTAAAAGCGAACAAAAGATGCTGGAGGAGGGAAATATAAAATTATATAAATGGTTGTCTCCGCTTTCCTTATTTTACGGATTAGGGATACAATTGAGAAATAAACTTTTCGATTGGAATATCTTGTGCAGCAAAAGCTATGATATACCGATTCTATGCGTAGGGAATATTACCGTCGGAGGTACTGGAAAAACTCCTCACATCGAATATCTGATACGGTTATTGTCGCCTACCTACCGAATTGCCATATTGAGCAGAGGCTACAAAAGGAAGACTAAAGGGTTTGTCTTAGCCGACAACTCTTCTACGGCCAAAGATATCGGAGACGAACCGTTTCAGATCAAGCATAAATTCCCGGAAATTACCGTAGCCGTAGATGCCAACCGACAACGGGGAATAGAAAAGCTAATGCAACTTACGCCCGAAATAGACATCATTTTGTTAGACGATGCTTTTCAACATCGGTATGTGACCCCGTCTATTTCCATATTGTTGTCGGACTTTAACCGTATGATTTATGAAGATAAACTTATGCCATACGGCAGATTAAGAGAACCGGTCGGGGAAAAATCCCGGGCTCAGATTGTCATTGTGACTAAATGCCCTCAGGATATAAAGCCTATCGATTTCAGAATCATATCGAAACGCTTGCAACTGTATCCGTACCAACGGCTATATTTTACCGGACTATGTTATGATGATCTGGTACCGGTATTTCCGAACGAAAACCTCAATTCTGTATCGATAGAAGATATAAGCCAAAAGGACGTCTTACTGATTACCGGGATTGCTTCTCCTCAGCCGTTTATACAATACATACAAGGTTTTGCGCCTAAAGCTGAGAGTATCTGTTTCCCGGATCACCACAATTTCAAAAAGAAAGATATCGAAAAAATTCAGCAGAAATTGTCGCAAATGAAATGTAAAGGAGATTCGCCATACATAATCGTAACCGAAAAAGACGCAGCAAGATTGCTACATAATCCTTATCTGACAGATACATTAAAGCAACGGTTATACTACTTGCCGCTTAAAATTTGTTTTTTACAAAATCAAGGTACGATCTTTGACTCACAGATAAAGGATATTATCGTCAAAAATAGGAAAAATTATATTCCTCAAACAATAAAGACATCGCACTGACAATTTTCAATTGTTGAAGAAACGAGACTTTATATTCAAAGTTTTTTCCCTATATTTGTAGAATATAGGAGGCGGTTCGACAAAGTTCAAATTCGAAAACTGTATTTTCATTTGCCTTTGCCCTCGCCTTTCGCTATATTTACAGAATATAGGAGGCGGTTCGGCAAAGTTTAAATTCGAAAACTGCGTTTTCATTTGCCTTTACCCTCACCTTTCACTATATTTACAGAATATAGGAGGCGGTTCGGCAAAGTTCAAATTCGAAAACTGCGTTTTCATTTGCCTTTGCCCTCACCTTTCACTATATTTGTTATTATAAATTATCGAAAAACCGAATTAACTATGATCGAGAAAATTAAAGAAACAGCGGCATTTATCAAGGAACGTTTTCCGGTTATCCCCGAAACAGCAATCATATTAGGGACAGGACTGGGTGAACTTGTAAATCATATTACCGACCAAAAGTCGATTGCATATAAGGAAATCCCCAATTTCCCGGTCTCTACGGTAGAAGGGCACAGCGGAAAACTTATTTTCGGGAAACTCGGGTCTAAAGATATTATGGCCATGCAAGGCCGGTTTCATTTCTACGAAGGTTACGACATGAAACAAGTAACATTCCCCGTACGGGTCATGAAACAACTCGGAGTAAAAACTCTGTTTGTTTCTAACGCTGCCGGAGGGATGAACCCGACTTTCAAGGTGGGAGATTTGATGGTCATACGCGACCACATCAACCTATTTCCCGAACATCCACTGCACGGAAAAAATTATGACGAGCTCGGCCCACGCTTCCCCGACATGAGCGAGGCCTATTCTAAACGGCTCATCAAAAAAGCATTTGAAATTGCTGAAAAAAACAACATATATCTGCAACAAGGAGTATATGTCGGGACACAGGGGCCAACGTTTGAGACTCCAGCAGAATACAAATATTTTAAAATAATAGGTGGTGATGCCGTAGGTATGTCTACCGTCCCCGAAGTCATTGTTGCCCGTCACGGAGGTATGGAAGTTTTTGCCATATCTGTCATTACCGATCTCGGCGTTGAGGGTATCGTAGAGAAAGCATCCCACGAAGAGGTGCAAAAAGCGGCAGCTTTGGCTCAACCTAAAATGACATTGATTATGAAAGAACTTGTGGAACAGTTCTAAAAAAAGAAACAAAGATTTTGACAGAATGCAATTTATCCCTATAAAAATAAGGGGATATGCATTCTGTCGTTTAATTTGCACATAATGGAAGAACTTAAACGTACAGAAATAGCTTCTCTCGGAGAATTCGGACTTATCGATCACTTAACCGAACATGTCGAAATAAAAAACGATTCTACCTTGAAAGGTATCGGAGACGATGCCGCCGTACTCGACTATAAAGATAAACAAATATTGGTAACGACCGATTTGTTGTTAGAGGGTATCCATTTCGACCTAACGTATGTACCGTTAAAACATTTAGGCTACAAATCGGCAGTCGTCAATTTTTCGGATATTTATGCCATGAACGGACAACCCAAGCAGATCACGGTTTCATTGGGAGTCTCGAAACGTTTCTCGGTCGAAGATCTGGAACAACTATATGCAGGGATTCAACTGGCTTGTGATGTTTATCACGTAGATCTGGTGGGTGGAGATACCTCGGCATCGCTTACCGGACTGGCAATCAGCATCACGTGCATAGGTGAAGCGCAAAAAGAAAAAATCGTTTATCGAAACGGAGCTAAAGAGAACGACCTTATCTGTGTGAGCGGAGACCTCGGAGCGGCTTATATGGGTTTACAGTTACTCGAACGTGAGAAAAAAGTCTTTGCCGGAGAAAAAGATTTTCAGCCGGCTTTTGAAGGCCGGGAATATCTTCTCGAGAGACAACTGAAACCGGAAGCCCGTAAAGATATTATTGAAGAATTGGCAAAACGGGATATCGTACCAACGGCAATGATGGATATCTCGGACGGACTGTCATCGGAGTTATTGCATATATGCAAACAAAGCAATACGGGATGCCGCATTTACGAAGACCGCATCCCGATAGATTATCAAACAGCCGTCATGGCAGAAGAGTTTAACATGAGCCTCATCACTGCGGCATTGAATGGCGGAGAAGATTACGAATTGCTATTCACCGTCCCTTTAGCCAAACATGATGATATTGCAGCTATCCCGGGAGTACATATTATCGGACACATCACAGCCCCTTCTCTCGGCGCCTATATGATTACTCGAGATAACGCTGAAATAGAATTAAAAGCTCAAGGGTGGAACTCTTTAAGTGAAGAAAATTAAAATAACTATTGCACATAATAAATTTATCGCTATCTTTGCACACGCAAAAATGATGGTGCCATAGCTCAGTTGGTAGAGCAAAGGACTGAAAATCCTTGTGTCCCCGGTTCGATTCCTGGTGGCACCACAAAACAAAAGACAATAAAATCCTGATTTCGTTTGGAAATCAGGATTTTTTGTTTTCTTTGGGCACGCAAATTTAAAGTTAATTGACCTACTATTATAAAAGGTCTTTGGTGCACCCGCATCAACCTAACTGCCTCATCCAAATGATAATAAAATTTGAGTTTACAGTATGTTGGTATTCCTTTCTTGTTTTTATACTCAAAGAATCTTTATCAATTTCCCCGATAGGTGGAATAACCATACGGTGAGAGCGTAATGGGGACATGATAATGGGCATTGTCCTTGATCTGAAAAACGACTTCGATAAACGGATAGAAAGTGTCTTGTCCTTGTGATTCAAAATAAGGTCCTACCAGATAGGTCAATTTATAGATTCCATGATGTCCTTCAGGGGTTGTTCTTAGAAAATCCTTTACCCGTCCGTTTGCATCCGTTTGACGTTTCTCTACCACACTCCAGCGGCCCGAAGCATCTTGTTTGCTCAAGATAATCTCTACTCCCGGAGCCGGTTTTCCGGTATGAATGTCCAATATGTGACTGGACAACTGATAACTCTCGTTCTGCGCTATTCCTGCCAAAGAAAAGAATGTAAAGAATAACAGGAAAATAAAATTCTTCTTCATAACAATTATCTTTTAAGATTTGTAACGGTTACAAAGATAGAAGAATTTCTTATCTTCTGATAAATTGCATAAACAAAGGAATTTATATTTTACGGATAATTGCATTTTATCGTTAAATTTTTCGCACTGCCGGGCAGATAAAAAAATATAAGCGGGACAAGCCCGCTTAAAGTAAATCTTAACGCAAAGAAAAACATCCTTTATTTTAAAACAGGACGGACAGTGCAACCACCGCAGCGATCGGTGCCGACACAGTAAGTAGTACCGGCGTTGAAATAAAAGTAATATGAGTGGTAGTAATCCTCAGAGATCGTACCCGTCCAATAGTTTCCGCCTAAACCTTGGTTATATGTCTTTTTACCATCGCGAGAACCGGCAGCCGGAAGGAATATGGAATTACCATTAGGACCGGTTATCCGATACCCCCTGTGACCTCCGACCGTAATCCATTCCCATTTACACTTATTTCTGAGCTCTTGAAATTCAGCTTTAGTGGGTAAACGCCAAGAACCACCCCATTGGGCACTGGCTACATCGTATCGACTATCTCCGGATATGCTAACCATATCCTTTTCATAAGTCAACGAATTTTCTTTTTTGTATTCTGATTTCGTCCGGGTCTCGCCCCAGGCATAATAGCTACCGTACGCTTCCGGACGGGAAGCTCCTATATTACAAGCTGCCCATTTTACACTCAAGCCCAAATCTACATAATCATGACCGTTGACGCTGTGTTCACTAACAGTGATAGAAGATGTTTGGGCCTTATTAGACGAAGAGGAGGACGAAGAAGAGGTTTCCGAACGCTCCGCACGCAATATCTCATTCAATATCACCGGACGATTACTGAAACTAATTTTGCGACTGAATGGCTCGTAACCCGATAATGTAAGACGAACTTCATGATCGCCCACAGGCACTTTCACATCTGAAAGGGGACTCTTACCATACGACTTACCATCAATCACGACCTGAGCTCCTGATGGGGATGTCGTCACATAAAACAGACATTGAGAAGATTCGGAAGAAACAGAAGAAGAAAGCTCTTCACCCCCTGCAATAGCATCGCCCTCAGAACCAACAGATAGGGTATCGGACAAAACAGTAGGCAAATCGTCCGAAGTGCCGGATCCTCTTCCCCAAAATAAATAAATAAACAAACAGACCAACAGACAGACAACAACAGGAACAATCCACCTCTTTGAGAATAAACTTTCGAAAATAGAACTATCCTCTGAGCTATCGACCTCTTCTCGTTTTATCTCTTCCGGGGTCGCTACAATTGTTTTTGAAACAGCATCTTGATCTTTTGCAGTTTTAGGAATACCTCCTCCCACAGCGATTTCAAGCAAACGAAGAAATTCTCCGACATTCTGAGGACGATCCCTACGACTGGGTGCCATAGCACGGACTATACATGCTTGAATACCCTCTGGAATACTACTCGGGAAAGAGAGACTTCCGTTCAACAGGGTACTGGCCTTGGGGGGACGGCTTCCCGTCAACAGATAATAAAAAGTAGCTCCTAAAGAATAAATATCTGTCGAGGGGGAAAATTGATCGATACCGCCGCTCTCATACAGCTCTAATGGAGCATAACCTTCGCTGATGCCCAAAGGCGTATTGCTTGTCTGCCCCAACTCATCATAACGCTTGGACACACCAAACCCTACTAAAACAGCCTCACCAGAATCATTCAGCATAATGTTCGAAGGTGTCACATCCAGATGAAGCAGATTACGACCATGGATATAATCCAGTGCTGAAGCTACCTGACGAATATATACTAAAGCATTTGTCAAGGACAAGGCACCATGCATGCGCACATAATCTTGAAGTGTACCCCCACCCAAATAATCCATCACATAATAGGATGTGCCATTTTCCTCGAATACATCTATCACTCGGACAATATGAGGATAGGAAAGGTTAGCGATGCAACGGGCTTCTTTAACAAATTTATCCCGAAAACGTGCGACCAATTCTCGATTGTGTTCTGTTGTCACATTCACATATGAAGATGATTTATCTCGGACACAATATTCTTTCATAAAGAATTCTTTGATAGCCACCCGACGTTCCAGGCTGACCTGATAAGCCAAATAGGTCACACCAAAACCACCCTGCCCCAATACTGACAGAATGCGATATTCTCCTTGGTGCAATAGTGTATCTATTTGTAGTTGCATATAAAATTAGAGTTTAATTTTTTATAATTAGAATTTAATATAAATACTCGAAATATGCTATACAATTTTCTCTTCAGATGTATTCATTCTAACTATTGGTTACATTGACAAACAAGATTTTTTGTATTGACATATATTCGCATATCCATTAATTTTTTTAAGACATAACTATTCTGATATGCTATATGCAAAGTTAATCATTATAACGTATTTTAAGTTCCTATAAATGAATATTTTTTTTCTTATTTCCACCATTCCTCCTTCAATTCTTTAGTTTATTAAGATATGAATAAATCTTGTTCCTTTTTTTGTGCTATCGCTTTAAAATATCGAGTCCAGGCTCAAGCAGCCATTGGCTTTCATCGCTGAATTTCAAATTATCCCATACTTTGGTAGAAACTCTGCAAGCCACTACAAAACACAGCAAACCTCCAGTAGAGCAATAACAAAAGATTTCTTCCTTAGCTGAAAAATATATCGAAGGCAGTCAGCTCCCTATCGCCAGATTACGATTGCTGAATGACGTCACTTTAAAAATCTCACGAAACGTGGTAACTGAACAAGATACAGCGTTCTTCTGAAGAGTAAAACAAAATAAACCGACAACTCCACAGAATAAAAGATTTGAATCTACCCAAAGGAGATGCCTTATGAGTAAATTAGATACCTACTTGCTCTTTTTGTAACTAAGAATAGTCCACCCCATCATAACGGATCCTATTACAAAAAGGCCTAAGGCGTCATACCATATATCGGCGAATGTACTCCCCTTTAAATAAATGAAACGCATTGCATCGGCATAATATCTGAGCGGGTTTAAATAAGTTATGGTTTGAGTCCATAACGGCATGGAAGAGATCGGTGTGAATATTCCGCTTATAAGCATAAACACCATCATAAAGAACCACGTTATAAACATTGCTTGCTGTGCATTATCGCTATAATTGGAAATCAGAAGTCCTAATCCGGCCGTGACCATGATATGAAGTGCCGTAAAAATAAACAGGGTAAGTATGCTCCCGGCACAGGTGTAACCGAAAACAATCCACGCAATTATCAGACATGAAGAAAGAACAAAAAACGATACGGCCCAATAAGGTATGAGTTTGCACAATATAAATACACTTTTGCTTATTGGCGTCACGTTGATTTGTTCTATTGTACCGGTTTCTTTTTCGTTAACGATATTCAATGCCGGGAAGAAACCGGTAATCATGGTTATGGCTATGGCAATTAAGGCCGGAACCATGAAGACCTTATAGTCCATGTATTTATTATAATAGAATTTTGTAGAGACATCAATGTTACTTCCCGCAGAAGCCATTTCGCCTGCGCTCTCTTCCTTGACAAAGTTTCTTATGCAATTTGACAGATAACCGGCTCCGATATTACCCTTCGATCCGTTTATCGTGTTTACTTTTATGCTGACAGGAAGTTCGTTTCCGGCTTCAAACTGTTTTTCGAAATCGGAGAATATGGTAAGTATTGCATCTGCTTCATTCAGGTCCATCAGGTATTGTGCTCTTTCCGGAGTGGGGCTTTTCTCTACCAACCTGAAATATCCCGACTTTACGCATTTGTCGATCAATCGGCCGGAGGTTACGGTCTGATTGTTATCAACAACGACAAGATTGATATTCTTTATTTCCATGCTCACGGCAAAAGGAAATATAAGCATCATCATCAACGGGAACGTGATGAGCATTTTAGGAAGACCGGGGTCTCTAAAAAATTGTTTGAATTCTTTTTCCAAAAGATATGTCCACATTGATCGTTCCTCCTTTTAAAGTCTTGTTTTAAATAATTTTACGCTCGTAAAAAGTAGGATAAATGCCATTAAAGAGAGTATCGACAACTCTTTTAGGATATAGGCAATGCCGACTCCTTCGATCATAATTTTCTTGATCATTATTATATACCATTTTGCGGGGATAATGTCCGATACATACTGAAGCACGACGGGCATACTCTCGCAAGGGAAGATTATTCCGGAGAATATCATCGTAGGCATCATCATTCCCATTCCGGAAATAAGTAAGGCAACTCTCTGGGTAGATGCCATTATCGATATAAGGAGCCCAAGAGCCAAAGAGGTCAATATAAAAATGAACGAGACAAATGCAATGAGCGATAAACTGCCCCGAACAAGAACGTTTAAGACATAATGTGAAAACAAGAATATGGTTACCAGATTTACTGCGGATAATACCATGTAAGGGAGAGCCTTGCTAATGATTATCCATATGGGTTTAACCGGCGAAACCAGCAATAACTCCATCGCACCGGTTTCTTTTTCACGCACTATCGATATGGCCGTCATCATCGAACATATCAGCATGAGAATGAGCCCCATTACTCCCGGGACGAAATTATAGGAGGATTTCATCATCGGATTATATTGATATTTTACAGGCGGCATCATTTTCTCCATTTCCCCTCCCCGATCTATGCCTCCTTGTCCCAATTCAAGGTTCTCATCATTTATAATTCCCATAACATAATTGGCTATCACTTGCGCAGAGTTCGGGTCTGAACCGTCACCGATGATTCGCACCGAAGCGGAATTTTCCTTTTCAAGTTTTTTTGAAAAATCTTGCTCAAAACAGACGGCAACGTCGGACTTACCCCGTCTGAAACGATCGTTTATCATTGTCACGAATTCGTACTCAGACACCACATCAAGGTATTTGTTGTTATCTATCCGTTCTGCGATTTCTCTTACTTTGTTATCTCTTATATCTCCGACAATGTCAACTCTGACATTATTGATGTCGGTACTTATTGCAAAACCGAAGAGAATTATCTGAACAACAGGCATAACAAGCACAATAAGAATGGTTCTTTTATCTCTGAAGATATGCAAGAACTCCTTTTGTACAAATTTGAAAAATTCTTTCATAACAGTTATTGCCTTAAAGCGCCTCCGGCAAGTATCCTGAAGACGCTATCCATATTGTTTACTCTATATTTTTCTTTTAATGCTTTCGGCGAATCGATTGCTTCGATGCGTCCGTCAACCATAATAGATACACGATCGCAATATTCTGCTTCATCCATATAGTGTGTGGTAACAAAAATAGTTATCCCTTTTTCCGAAGCGTCATAAATCATTTCCCAAAACTTACGCCGCGTCTCGGGATCAACGCCTCCCGTCGGCTCGTCAAGAAACACGATCTGCGGTTCGTGGATCATCGCTATACTGAAAGCCAGTTTCTGTTTCCAGCCTTGAGGTATAGTCCCGACCAGCGAATCTTTCCAGTCTTGCATACCCAAGGTTTTAATTATAACCTCGGTACGTTGGGCTATATCTTTTCTTTTCAAGCCATATATTCCACCAAAAAGTCGGATGTTTTCCCACACTTTCAGGTCTGAATACAACGAGAATTTCTGACTCATATATCCGATATGGTGCTTTATCTTTTCCTGTTCACTGTTAATATCGAAACCGGCGACATATCCTTCGCAAGAGGTAGGTTTGCTCAATCCGCACAGAATTTTCATTGCGGTCGTTTTTCCGGCTCCGTTTGCACCGAGGAAACCGAATATTTCGCCTTTTTTTACGTCAAAGCTAATATTATCGACCGCGGTAAACGTGCCAAATTTCTTCGTCAGTCCTTTTACTTCTATGATATTACCATTTTCCATAAGTCACTTTTTTGCTGCCAACTGCATAAAACAGTCTTCTATTCCCGGACGTATTTCTTTAACAACACAGTCGGCATACGCATTTTCTGTCAAGATATGCCTTATGTCCTCGGCCGTAATCAGAGCCCGGTCGATAGCGACATGATGTTCTGTACCAAAGGCAAAACAGCTTACGACACCTTTAACTTGCCTCAATATTTTAAGAACCGGATATATGTGATCACCCGATACGGACAGCAGTAAATAAGGGTATTTCTCTACTATACTGTCGACCGTGCCGCTGTCGATGATCTGCCCTTGTTGGATGAGTGAGATTCTATCACATAACGATGCCTCATCCATATAGGGTGTCGATACCAAGACGGTAACGCCTCCGGCTTTTATCCGCTCCAAGATGTTCCAAAATTCTTTACGGCTTATTGCATCTACACCTGTTGTCGGCTCATCGAGAAAAAGAACGGAGGGTTTATGTACAAGTGCGCAGCACAGAGCAAGTTTCTGCTTCATCCCGCCAGAGAGTTTCCCCGTTTTCCTTTTTCGAAAAGGTTCAAGTTGCGAATATATTTCCCTGATCGTTTCATAGTTAGCGGCAACAGATGTTCCGAATATCGTTGCAAAAAAATCTAAATTCTCCTCGACACTCAGATCTTCATAAAGAGAAAAATGCCCGGGCATATATCCCGAAATTTTGCGTATCGCCTTATAGTCACGAATAATATCGAAGCCTTCGACTTCGGCATTACCGCTATCGGGCAGCATCAGTGTCGTAAGAATTCTGAAAAGGGTGGTCTTCCCTGCCCCATCAGGCCCTATAAGCCCATATATTTCTCCTTTACGCACTTGTAAAGACACATTATCAAGGGCTTTAACCGCGCCGTATGATTTACCTATATTTTTTGCCTCGATCGAATACATACGCCATTTATTTTTGCGGGTTCAGATTAACATAAGCATACATGCCTATTCTCATGAAACCGTCGTTTTTAACTGCGACCTTAGCGGCATAAACCATATCGGCCTGCTCATCTTTGGTCTGTATGTTTTTCGGCGTAAATTCGGCTTCTCCAGAAATCCACCTAAGCACACCTTCATAATGTCTCGGATTATCGGTTCCATCCTCAATCATAACATCCAGTTTATCACCGAGCTTTACGTCAGAAAGTTGAAGAGTCGTGAAATATACCCTCACATAAATGTCATTCAAATCAGCAATCTTAAATATCGGTTTACCTGTCGTAACCGTCTCTCCCTCCTCGACATATTTCGACAATACAGTGCCGGTTATCGGAGAATATATCCGACATTTTGCAAGTTGGTCATTTTTCTGGGCAATCTGGACACCATAAACGTCGATCTCTTTCTTTATGTTTTCATTGTTATTTTCATAAGTCTGCTTTTGTGCATCGATATTTCTGCGTGTCACTTTCAGTTGCGATTCTATATCATCGACTTGCTTCTGTGTTGCAGCATTCTTCAACAAAAGGGTATTGTACCTTTCAAAATCTTTTTTCAGATTCTCGAGACTGGCAATTTGAGGACTCAACTGCCTGTCGATGTCTATAATCTTGGCTTTTGCCCCTACCAAGCGCTCTTCGAGTTCCTTTTTCTGCAAGAATATGGGTAAGCTATCGATGCACCCCACCCATTGAGCTTTATTCAGCACATCACCTTCTTCAATTCCGAGCCATAATATTTTCCCATTATTCTCGGCAGAGACAGTCACTTCGGTTGCTTCGACTTGTCCGCAAGCATCAAATTTTCTTTCTCTTTTACCACACGAAACAAACGTAAGTATCGAAAGAATCACAATAAACAAATGAATGCTTTTCATATACATTGACATTAATATTATTTTCCTTTTATATTCTCAAGTTTCCTAACTGCCATTATCAGTTGCAACTCATGCACCGACTTATTCAGCTTCGCATTATGGTCGTCATCGATCATGGTCATCAAATCGATCATCTTAATCACTCCGTTCGCATATTGTTCTTCTCCGGCAATCCGTATCCGTTCACGCATAAGAATAATGTCATCATCCATCTGCAACATCTTCTTTATCTTATCGATGACACTAAGCTGCTCTGTGATATCGAGCGAAGTATTCAATATGAAAGTCTCTTTCTCATATTCTATATTTTTTTTCTGCAATTCGACCTTTTGCCGATCATTTTTCAGAGAATACAGCGAGCCGATATTCCACTGCATCTTAATGCCGGCAAGGTAATATGATTGTACGTCATCTTTCAGCATGTTAAGCCCGGGACGCCCTACCCCACCTTGCAATGACAAATTGAATTTCGGAGAGATTCTTGTTTTAAGTTCAGACGTCTTAAGTTTGTTTTGAGAAAGTTGCGCATCATACAACAACAATTCAGGACGCCGTATCTCCATATCTTGTTCAAGAATATTTACATCAGGCTCTATCAATTTCTTATCGGTCAGGTCTCGCCCGGTCAACTTTTCGAGCATCTTTAAATAGGCTTTCCGATTATTCAACAACTCGACTTCTTGCTGCCGGCAATTCAAAATATTGACATCTACAATATCTACATCCGACTTATAGGCTATACCGCTCTCGACACAAGCCTCTGCCTCTTTGCGTTTCCGAAGCAAACTTTCCATAAGTACGTCGTTTTGGGCAATCTGCCTGTCGAGTAACAGAATACCGAAAAAGAGATTTTCGACTCTTTCGTTCAGTGAATAAAGGGTAACGTCCAATTGGCGACGATTCACATCGGCATTCGCCTGAACCATCTGCCGGTTATTCTTTGTCGCACCGCCATCCCATATCATCTGGTCTAAATCGGCTGTCGCGCCATACTGAAAATGAGATATATCAAACTCGTATCCCGGTATGGTAAAAGGCATTTCAACCACTTCCGACTGATAAGATGCTTTGCCGTTTAGCGAAAGCTGCGGAACCCATTTCAGTTGATTATTTTTCAAATCATACTTCTCACTCTTATCGGTAAGTTCATGCTCTTTGTAAAGAGGATAATTTTCCCGTGCAAGGGCAATACATTCGTCAACTGTTATTTGCGCATCGATGCGCTGAGCAAACAGTGAAAGAATGACGATAAAAAGTATCTCCTTCAATAATTTCAGATTTCGCTTCATAATTAATAGACATGTTTAACAACTATGTTAATCTTGCTCCAATAAAATAGGGAAAACAGATATTATCCGATTCCTAATCAATAAAGTTTTCCATAAAGGCGGTAATGTATCTTGCTTATGATTTCAGACTTTTGATTGGCAATGAACTGATCGATCTCTTCTGACGGAAGATTAATGATATTTTTCATTGTCGTGATCGACATAAACACGGTCATATTCATTGTTACAATATCATATATAATCTGTTCGATCGAGATAGGGTTGATTCTTCCGGATTTGATCTCATTCTCAAGCATCTCTTTATGATGCTCAAACATCCGGTTTTTCAGACCTCCGAAACTTTGAATATACGACTCCAGCAACTGAGGGTTATAATTTATCACATCATAGATAAGGGCGGCAAGTTGTCTGTGCGTATTCAAAAAATCGAAAAACAGTTCAATCCCCTCTTCCAACGTCTCCCATACCGGCCGATCGATCTTCATAATCGGGCGTAGAGAAGAAGTCAGTTCGCCCAAATTCTTATTAAATACTTTTATAAATATCTGTTCCTTGGTCCGAAAATAATAATGAAGCATTGCATGTGTGACCCCGGCTTCTTTTGCGATTAAAGTAGTGGTAGACAGAATATAACCTTTTTCCAGAAAAATCTTCTCGGCTGCCTCCATTATACGCTGTTCTGTGTTTCTCTGAGCACCCATAGCAAATATTATCAAATCTGTTTAACAAACTTGTTAATACAAAGTAACAAATTATATTTCAGATAAAACAGCAGATATAGTTAATTTATATTAACATAATATCTAATAAAAAAACAAATCAAACTATCATCTGATTAAGTTTCCTATATTCTCGAGGTGTTTGGTGATAAACTCGCTGAAACATTTTATAAAAATGTCCTAAACTAAGAAAGCCACAATTGAGGCATATCGTTTTAATCGGCATATTGGTAATGGAAAGTTGCGTTGCCGCATAACGCATCCGAAATTCATTGATCAATTCGGTCAATGTCTTGTAAAAATAAGATCGCACGACCCGATTCACATGATCCTCATTCCGATCACACAATTCAACAAATCCCGCTACCCCACGGGAAAATTGTTCGGGACTATTGTATTTCTGAATCGCATTAAAAAGCCAAACCGGTATTTCAATATTATCTTCAAACTTTTGATTTGCAGTAATCTGGCGAAATATAAAAAGCAATAAACTATCTAACTGTAATCGCGACCTCCGATAATTCATCGCTTCTTCGGCACGAGAAGAGAGGCGTTTGATCACTTCTTGGGAAAGCCTAACATGAAAAGGTAATTGTGCCGAAGTCCAGAAATAAAGATTACTGTTTTCGAAATAACGTTGACGTAAAAAATCGAGTGTTTCGGTTGGAAAAGCGACATTTACCAATGTGATTCCGTGTCCTGTTGCAGAGAACGTATGGCAATCATCGGGACGAATCATCACCATATCACCAGACGAAAGTCTCATCAATCTTCCATTAATATGATGGACTCCAGATCCTTTCTCAATCCATAATATCTCAGCATAATCATGAGTATGAAGCGAAAGATCTTGTTTAGACATGATATTCACCCGAGCGATGTGAAACACCTCGTCTGCATTGAGAAAATATGATAATTTAAATCGGGAATCTCTCATCATAAATCACATTTATTACAAATATAAGGTTTTGACAGAAGATAACAGCCAATTCATAACGATATTTACAAGATTTTCCTGTAAGACAAATTGTGTTATCTGCAAAAAAAGGCATTCGACACATAATCGCAAAACAAGAATATTGGGCAATATAGAAGGAGAAAATATCGGAATAGCATAATAAAGGCACGAAATGGAGTAAATATCATCCGGTTTACATATAGACTAAATCGGTACCTTTGTTATGAAAACAATAAATCGGAAAATGAAAGGGACAATCACTGCCATTCAGCGTATGTCGATCCATGATGGTCCGGGTATCCGCTCAACACTTTTCTTGAAAGGATGCAACCTTCATTGTGCATGGTGTCACAATCCGGAGACATGGAGTTCATCCCCACAAATACAATATATTTCCAGTAAATGTATCTGCTGTGGCAGTTGCATTGCTGTTTGCAGAGAACAAGCTCTTTCTTTTGGACATAAAGTCGTCATCGACCGAGAACGTTGCACTTATTGTGGAAAATGTATCGATGCGTGCACGACAAACGCTATGATGTGGATTGGTCGAGAAATAGACTCTAAAGAGGCTATCGACAAATTGCTTCTCGATCGATGCTTTTATAAAAACTCTGGAGGGGGTATAACTCTATCCGGCGGTGAACCGTTATTACAAGCTGAATTTTCTCGTGAAGTATTACTTGGATGTATGAACGAAGGAATACATACAGCCATCGAGACTAATTTGACTACGCCTTGGAATATCATTCAGAGCCTTCTTCCCTTGGTCTGTCTCTGGATGTGCGATCTTAAAATTGCCAATTCGGAAAAACATCGCTATTGGACCGGCATAGGGAACAAACGTATCATTGAAAATCTTAAACGATTGGCCACAGAAGGCAGTAACATAATCGTACGTACTCCAATCATTCCGGGAGTCAACGATACGGAAAAGGATGTTGATGCACTTTGCAAAATTATTGCTGAACTGGAAGGCAATGTTGCATACGAACTGCTCGGTTTTCACGCTCTTGGATTCGAAAAATTTGAAAATCTGGGCATGATTAATCCGATGAAAGGAAAAACGTCCCTTAATCCAGAAATTTTATCACATCTGAAACAAATTCCGAACCGTTTCGGCATTAAACAGAAACTTTGAAACTATTATCCTATGAAAAATTACGACGAAAGAATTGCTCGTTTACGAGCCCGCAAACTGGAACAGACACAAGAAAAAATCGAAGTTGAAGGGACTCTTGATGAAGATGATTATGGCCGTATAGTACCTCCGAAAGGATTATGGCACATTCACCCAAATAATCCTGACGGTTCATTTTATGGATACGATGCATGGGCTGAGAATTTTTGTAGTTTGATGAATATTCATCCCGTTTATATCGATCCGGACGATGCATTTGCCGGACGCTGGATGTATTTCATGTCTAAAATGCGTCCTAATAAATGGAATCCCGACTATCCTTACGACCATTTAAAAGCAAATATAAACAAATACGATATCATCTGCGGAATCGGAGATGATGCTCATTTTGCCCCAGACTATGAAATGGGGTTACGATTAGGATGGGGCGGGCTCATCAGCCGAATTCAACATTGGAAAAAAATCAACAACACCCCTGAACAGCAACATTTTTATAATCTTCACATACAGGCTATTCAAGCGATACAAGGATGGATTTCCAGACATGTTGAAGAAGCTCGGAATAGAGCTAAAATATGCGATGATCTTGACATCCGTACCCGCTTAACAGAACTGGCTGATGTAAACGAACGAATTATAAACAACCCTCCGGAAACTCTTCGAGAAGCATGCCAATGGATAATTTGGTATCACCTCGCATCGCGTACTTATAATCGTGACGGAGCAGGTGGACAAATTGATTCGCTACTACGTCCGTTTTACGAAAAAGACAAAGCAGCTGGTATTATCGATGATGAAACAACAATCTATTATCTTGCTTGCTTTCTCATCAATGATCCGGTCTATTGGCAATTGGGAGGGCCTGATAAATTTGGGAATGACCAGACATCGCAAATTTCTTTTCTTATTCTCGAAGCCGCCGACCGCATCAACACATCACTCAACATCACGGTGCGTGTTCATGAAGGTCTCGATCCCAAACTGCTCCACAAATCGGTAGAATACTTGGTAAAAAACAAAAACGGATGGCCTCGATTCTCAGGAGACAAGGCCCTTGTTGAAGGATTTATGCGAAACGGGTTCAGCGCCGAATTAGCCCGACAACGCATTGCCGTAGGCTGCAATTGGATGTCGCTTCCAGGTCTGGAATATACCATGAATGACTTGGTTAAAGTCAATATGGCTCGTGTTTTTGAGGTCGCTTATTATGAAACTATTGCTACGGGAAATCCTTCAACAAAACGACTTTGGGAGCATTTTGCCCGCCATCTCAAAATTGCTGTGCACACTGCTGCAGAAGGCATTCGACATCATTTAAAATATCAAAAATATAATGAGCCAGAATTGCTGCTCAATTTGCTAAGTCACGGTCCATTTGAAAAAGGAACCGATGTCTCAAGCGGAGGAGCTGAATATTACAACCTGGCTATTGACGGCGCCGGGCTGGCAATTGCAGCAGACTCTTTCTCGGCACTCGAACAGCGTATCGAACATGAAAAACGGCTCACATGGGAACAAATAACAGAAGCGTTACAAAATGACTTCACAGGAACAGAAGGTGAAAAAATACGCCAATTATTACGAAACAGTGAACGCTATGGATCTGAAAATTCTATTGGAGAACAATGGGCCTTACGTATTCGTGATGAATTTGTAACACTGGTCAGACAAGAATCGGAACCCAAACTCGACCGATGCTTTATTCCCGGATTTTTTTCGTGGGCCAATACTATCGGATTCGGGCGAAGTGTAGGAGCAACACCCGACGGCCGACATGCCGGCACACCTATTTCACACGGTGCAAATCCTTCACCCGGATTTGTAACCGACGGAGCATCTCTGTCGCTTGCCACAGCCATTGCCCGCATTCAACCTGGATACGGGAATACGGCTCCAATGCAATGGGAACTTGACCCGACATTTGCCCAAGAAGAAAATGTTGCACTCATCGAATCGATTATCAAAACTCATTTCGAGATGGGAGGAACTTTAATTAATGTCAACATCATGGATAAGCAGAAAGTATTGGAAGCGCACAAAGATCCTTCGAAATATCCCGATTTAGTTGTCCGTGTAACAGGTTTTACAGCCTATTTCGCGATGCTTTCTCCCGAATTCCGTCAACTGGTCGTAGATCGCATTCTCGAAAACTAAACATTGCTATAAAAAACACTAAAAATATATATGCCATGAAACTTATCGATTGTTACAATCCTCAGGAAGCTGGTTATAATCCATTTCTTATCGGGCCCACCTGGCAAACCGCCATATTAAATTATGCTCTTGAAGAGTCATTGGAACACATTGTAAAACTCGATATCCATCATTTTACAGATGAACTTTTTGTCTTGCTCGAAGGAGAGGCCGTATTGATTGCCGCCGAACTGAACGAGCAAAAAATCATCGGATACGATCTTCAAAACATGAAACCAGGAACTGCCTATAACATACGACGCAATGTATGGCACAAAATAGCGATGTCAGAAGGAAGCCGAGTTTTGATCGTTGAGAATTCCAATACGCATCTCGGAGATTTCGAGTTTCGAGATCTCAATGAAATAGAACGCTCTGAACTGTACCGTCAAGTAAAACAATGCCGTAACAATTCTAAACATTAATATTATGGACACAAATTTATTTACCGGGCTATCACTGATTATATTTGCCGGTATCTGTTCCGGTACTTTTGCCATTCCATTCAAACTAAATCAAGGTTGGAAATGGGAAAATAACTGGTTTATCTGGAGTTTTATCGCACTAATCGTCACACCATGGATTGTCGCATGGCTTACTATCCCTGATATGGGAAGTCTTTATGCAAAAGAATCATACAGCACAGCTATCGTCGCATTTTTTGGCCTTATATGGGGTATCGGTTCTATTCTCTTCGGGAAAGGTATCGACTATTTAGGTATTTCGCTCAGTCTTCCTATCATGCAAGGGTTAATCAATACCGTAGGGACACTCACTCCTATATTGTTACGAAATCCGGCAGAACTGATCACACCGTCCGGAATACAAATAATGACCGGAATCGTCATTTTATTGATAGGGATAATTCTCTTTGCCATTGCCGGAAAAAGGAAAGAACAAGTACAAAACAAAACTCAACAAGAAACAATCAGCAAATCCCGCTTTGGCAAAGGTCTTATTATTTGCCTATTGGCCGGGGTATTCGGTCCGATGATTAATTTTGCCTTCGTTTATGGGAAACCGCTTCAAGATCGAGCCGTTGAAATGGGTGCCGAACCGGTTTACGCAGGAAACATTATCTGGAGTATAGCCCTGACAGCAGGATTTCTTATCAATGCGGCTGAATGTATCCGCTTATTTTTCCGCAACAATTCGTGGAATAACTATACATTAAATCCTTCTCGTAGTATCGTTTGGGCCGCAATAGCAGGCATTATTTGGTATTTAAGCATCATGCTATACGGTATGGGTGGAAACCAAATGGGATCATCAGGAGCATCTATCGGATGGGCCGTCATGCAATCGGTTGCCATCATAGCCGGAAATATTGCCGGAATTTGTGCCGGAGAATGGCGTGGAGCAACACGACATGCTCGTAGCCCAATGATTGCGGGACTCTTCTTCCTCATTGCGGGAATTATTATACTTTCTGTCGTTATATAAGATATCTTGTAACGAAACACAATATTCAAAATACCATATAAAGAAAGATTTTTCCGGTAGAGACAACATATGCTCTAAAAATAGTGGTTGTCAGCCGGAAAAATCTGTTATTATCCGAATAAAAAGATATCCATTACATTCTATTAGCAAAAGGAGGTTTATCGACAATTTATCTAAAAAATACTCTAAACATTATAATTATATTCGGGGAAAAATACCGTCATAGAAATGCTTTGTTTTACAAATAGATTGTTCTTCATAAATTAGAAAAGATCGTCCGACATATATTTTTTATTGCAAAATTTTTATTTAAATTAGAACGACTAATTTATATATAATAATCATTATTTTTTCATTTCAACAAAACATATTTGCCGAATAAATGTTTTCTATTTAAAAACATATAAACACTATGAAGATATTTTATTTAACCATTGCATTATTCTTTGCCGGATATTCGGCAATTCACGCATGTACAGGAATTTCTCTTTTTGCTAAAGATGGAGGATATGTACAAGCCCGTACGATTGAATGGGGCGAAAGTTTTCTTGCCAGCGAATATGTAATTATTCCGCGCAATCTAAATCAAACATCTTATACTCCGACAGGGATAAACGGGTTAAAATTCAAAGCCAAATACGGAGTCGTTGGACTGGCTGTCGTCCAAAAGGAATTTATTGCCGAAGGGTTAAATGAAGCCGGATTATCGGCCGGATTATTTTATTTTCCGCATTATGGCAAATATCCGGAATATGATCCGAAACAAAATGACAAGACCTTGTCCGATTTACAGTTTGTCGCATGGATATTATCAAACTTTTCCACTATCGATGAAGTAAAAGAAGCTACAAAAAAAATCAGGATCGTATCTTTAGAAAAATCGAATCCTTCTTCTACGGTACATTGGCGAATAGGCGAACCGTCAGGGAGGCAGGTCGTTCTCGAATTTGAGAACGGTGAACCGCGTTTTTATGAAAATGAGGTAGGGGTATTAACCAATTCGCCCGATTTCGAATGGCAGGTTACCAACCTCAACAATTATGTCAATCTTTTTCCCGGTAATGCTCCTACACAAAAAATAGGGAATGCTACCCTGTTTCCGTTTGGTGCAGGCTCAGGATTTTTAGGCATTCCCGGAGACGTTACCCCTCCTTCTCGTTTTGTCAGAATAGCTTTTTACAAGGCTACGGCTCCCCAACAAAATACATCGACCGAAACTGTATTGCAATGTTTCCATATTCTTAACAATTTCGATATTCCTATCGGTGTTGAATTTGAACCGGGGAAAGCCCCGAACATTCCCAGTGCTGCACAATGGACATCGGCCATCGATTTAACGCAAAAAAAAGTATATTATAAAACAATGTATAATAATGCTATCCGATGCATCGATCTTAACAGCATAAATTTTGGGACCATATCATACCAGTCGCATCCTCTGGATCAGACGCTCGCACAACCGATTGAAAATCTACGAATTCAATAATAGCTTCAGCCACTTTCCGAAGAGAGTGTCTGTTTACAATAAATCCCTTAAGTCGATAATTCGATTTAAGGGATTTATCGTTTTTGCCTATTTCACAAAGTTCGACGACACAAACTGAAGAACTTCGGGAAGGACAGAACGCCAATAAAGCCAGTCGTGCTTCCCGTTTTGTATTCTGAATTCATGAGGAATTCCCATATCCTTTAAATCTTTATGCAACAATACATTATTTACAGAAAGGGCATCATCATCGCCACATGATATATACCATGCTATTGCAGACTTATCTTTGTCAGGTATCTGCTTAAACAATTCATATACATTGTATTGCTTATACCAATCGAGTAATTCTTCTTTCCGGATATCCGGATAACGTTTGGCCATATATTCTGTCTCATATCCCCGTATCGCCGCACTTAACGGACATGAGACAGAAAACAAATCGGGACGATGCAAGGCATAGAAAAATGCAGCACCACCGCCCATCGATGCTCCGGCAATAGCCCTACTTCCCCTTTCTACTCTGCACCGATATGTTTTTTCTATGTAAGGTATAAATTCCTCAAAAAAATAATTCTCAAAATTGAAGCTGTTTGCCGGATCATTGAAATAACTCACATGTCTTGTTCCGAAATTCGCATCCGGAGTCACTACAATCATAGGAGTTATTTCTCCCTTTTCTATCGCTTTATCCATGAAATGCTGCAACATTCCGTAGTTAATCCAACCCTGTTGATTGGGCACTGTCCCTTTCGGTCCGGCAGGATGCAAAAGATATAGAACCGGATAACTCCGTTCTGAAGATTCATAATCCGGGGGTAAATAAATTGCATATTTGCGAACTTCATTCAGAATACGACTTTCGACCGACTTGTTTTCATATACATATCCTTGCACTTGCGCATAAGATTTACCGCACAACACCCATAAAACAAGCAAATAAATATAACTTCTCATAAACATCGTTTTTTAATTAAAACCTTAACTATGATAAAACACAATGCCAAAATAATCGCACAAATTATGCAAATCGACTTTTATACTTCACCGAATTACAAAAAACAAATTTATGTACAATAATCGAAAAAATGGTATCGTAACCCCAATTATATAAAATCAGAGTTCTACAATACCAATATATCACAAAAAAATGAAAAACACTCGGTAAAATAAATAAACAAAGAAAAACAAACGAATGTTATTATTGTAAAGTCTGTCGATATATGAAAAAATTTTACGCGTTTATTATCCCTGTACTGGTTTGCTTCTTTATCGGCTTCATTGCCGGACGCATCCAAGAAAACTCTATCTTAAATTGGTATCCTTACTTAAACAAGTCGAACCTGACCCCTCCGAATCTGGTCTTTCCTGTTGCCTGGACCATACTTTACCTTTGCATGGGAGTTTCGATAGGATTTATTATCAATTCAACCCATCGTCAAAGAAAAATATTAATATGTATTTTCGGATGGCAATTAATTCTCAACTTTTCGTGGAGTTTCTTTTTCTTTTATAGGCAAAATCCCCTACTCGGATTGATCAATATCATCTTACTCGAGGTTTTACTTATCATATATAGCATAAAAAGTTACGGAATAAATAAAATCAGTTCTATTTTATTTATCCCGTATATATTATGGGTAGCTTTTGCTACCTATCTGAATTTTTACATCTTGGTTCACAACTAAATTCAGAATCATATTTTCACCTCATTCTTCAAAGGCAACCCCTCTCGGAAATCACGGATATTTTGCAATGTCGTATTTGCAATATTCGCCATCGCTTCATGGGTAAAAAACGCTTGATGAGAAGTTACGATAACATTATTGAACGAAAGCAGGCGGGCAAGAACATCATCATCGATGATGTGATCAGAGCGGTCCATATAAAAGTAATTGCTCTCTTCTTCATATACATCTAAAGCTGCCGAACCGACAATCTTCTCTTTCAGACCTTCTATAAGATCGTTTGTATCGATCAGACGTCCTCGTCCCGTATTGATAATCATGACACCCTTTTTCATTTTAGATATGGCACTTTTATCAATCATGTGATCGGTTTCGGGAGTAAGAGGACAATGTAAAGAGATAATATCCGAATTGGCATACAATTCATCCAGCGAAGTATAAACCATCCCTACTTCATCGGCAAATTTTTTGTCGGGATATAAATCATATCCTAAAACATTCATTCCGAACCCCTTAAGTATCTGTATCAAGATTTTGGCAATTTTGCCTGTACCGATAATTCCGGCCGTTTTATTGTACATGTCGAACCCCATCAATCCATGCAAAGAAAAGTTACCGTCACGAGTACGCCACGAAGCCCGATGTATTTTCCGATTCAAAGTAAGCATCAAAGCCAATGTATATTCAGCCACAGCATGGGGAGAATAGGCCGGAACTCTCACGACCTTCATGCCACATTCTTGAGCAGCCTTCAGATCGACATTATTGTATCCGGCACATCGTAAAGCCAACAATTTGGTCCCGTTTTCGGACAATGTTCGAATAATCTCGGCATCAGCATTATCGTTCACAAAAATACAAACGACATCCACCCCTTTTGCCAAAACTAAATTGTCTCGGTTAAGATTTCCCTTATAATATTTAATTTCAAAACCAAAATCTTTATTGGCGGCATCAAACGACGCTATGTCGTAAGGTTTAGCCCCGAAAAAAACAATCGATGACATAGGCAAATAATTAAAAAGTTCTTATTCCATTTTTCTATAATGTAAAGATAATGACTAATCGCGAAGAGACATTTTATCTCTTCCTAAATTATGCAAAGAGAACTTTCTAATTTTTATCAAGTTGTGTTAAAGCAAAAGTATAAGCCCCTAAAGCGACAGCACGGCTTGTTCCTAAAGAGGATATCGATACTCCTGTTTTTTTTACTCTCCGATACGGAACCGACTTGTCTGATCCGGGAATTTTTACGACATCATCCTCATCTGACAAAAAAGAGACAAATTCCGACTCATCTGACAGATCAAAAACTTGCATTTGTAACACAGAAAAAACATCTCCGGAAAAAGAAGAAAGATCTCCCCGTAATTCTTTCAACAAAGACGGCATAAAATATTTTGATGCTCCGGTAATACCTCCACCCAAGACAACGATACCGTCTACAATATTCAAAGCTCCGGCAATAGTCGTCCCGGCAACTTTTCCGAATTCTTGAAAACTTTTTATAGCAGCCTCCCTATTCCCCTCAATTTTACCTTCTGCAATCTCAAAAATTTTTTTAGGGGACAAATCTTGCCCAGCCGATCCGGCATACTGTTCATATACCCGTTTCACAGCCCGTATACTGACACTTTCCTCTGCTATCATATTCGGATATTTGCTATTCCGAGTAAGCCAGACATCTCCTCCACAACCATTATCACCAGATAATAAGACTTTGTCTATTACAACCCCTGCACCAAATCCTGTACCGAAAGTTATGCCCAACAGGTTCTTATAACGCCGAGAATTTCCGGCAGCCTGCAAACGGCTATTTACATAAGGCAATACTCCGGCAAGAGCCTCTCCGTAAGCGAATAAATTACCGTCATTATTAATATACACCGGGATACAGAAATTTTCCTCAAGAAACGCTTTTAAAGCGACTCCTCCTCTAAAAGAAGGGAAATTAGGCAAATCACCTATCACACCGTTTTCATAATCTGCTGGTCCCGGAAAAGCGAAACTAATCGCAACCGGATCCTGGGCTAACAATGATCGTACTCTAAAAAAACCATCCGACAGATTTTTCAGGCACATCATCAAATCATTGCTACAAGAAGGAAGTGAAAAAGGAGGTATTATTTCTCGACAGCCTTGTATAGCCGAAAATACAAAATTTGTTCCTCCGGCATCCAATGTCATCACGATCCGATTATCATTTGTATAATCCATACTATTCTCCATTAAGCATTTAATCGTATAAAAGCCTTTATCGTACCGCATCGTTTCCCCGACGAAATGCCATAAGGTGCAATTGTATATACACCGACCGAGGCAGGGATGATAACCGTCTCGGCATAATGAAGGACAAATGGTTCAAATCGTCTCTCAGGACTCTCAATGACAACTTCTTCTCCTTCTACCAAGTTCAACACATTAACACTGTTATTCGTATGGTGCGTCACTTTTTTTTCGAACCAATGTCGGCGAGTTTCTATAAATTCATTCGGGTGTAATCCTGTTTTCTCCTCTATCCAACCATCTCCGATCGCAACTGGTTCTACATGATTTACCAAATATTTCAAAGCATACTCAGTATCTCTTCCCCAATTGATTACACGACTACCATGTTCTACGTTTATCGGTCGCGGCTTTCCGTCCAATCCCAACCGTTGCCAGTCCCACAATTTAAAAGTGAATATACTCGGTGTAGAGCTTATCTCTAAAACCATAGCTCCGGCTCCGGAACAATGTATCGTACCTCCCGGAATTAAGAAATGATCATGTTTGGCTGCCGGGAAACGGTTAACATAAGGTTCCGGATTAAAAATCGTTCCACCTGATCGGGCATTCCTCAAATCGGACAACATCTGCTCTTTGTCAACCTCTGTTTTTACACCTAAAAAGACTGAAGCATCACTCTCTGCATCGAGTAAATAATAACTTTCATCTTGCGTATAAGGAATATTAAATTTGTCACGAATATATTGAGTCGTCGGATGCACTTGTAAACTGAGATTTCCTCCGCCCATAGTATCCAGAAAATCGAACCGTATCGGAAAATCTTGACCGAAACGTGCCTCGACAGGTTCACCGAGTAATTCAGAAGTTTTGGTATAAACTAAATTTACCGAAGGCATTTCAAAAGCAGTCCCGTTTACCCGCAACATCAAACTGTTCTCCTCCGGTACACAATCAAAACACCAACCGAAATTATCGACAGTTTTATCCAAGTCGCAGACATCTTTCATCCATTGTCCTCCCCATGGAGCCGGATCAAAAAAAGGCACAACACGAAACGGACCTTGTACAGTCTTGGAAAGTCCACGCATAAATGTCGCTCTATCGATCATTTTAGGTGACCCGGGAATATTCATATCGAGCCAATAACCGGCCTTTTCGTATAACGTTTTCTTCAGAGCATCACACACCGGCCAATCGCAAAAATAACCACGTTTATATTGTCGGGCAGGAGATTCATCTCGAACATCAATTCCCAATGCCTCAACTTTATGACAACGAAAACGCTGTTGCAATTCCCAACGCGCAACATCACAATACAGTAACAAATCAGATTCTGGACAAACCCATGAAGCTCCGCACCCCCAAACAATCTTCAATCCTTTTTCAGATAAAAGTTGCCCTTGAAAAGCAGAAACTTTTTCCTTGTCAAAGAAATCAGAAATATTCAATTTTGTTCTATACCCGAACAATTCATCGTCCGTTACATACGGATAAGTCATATCTCGAATTTCACTCTTCGACTTCATCAACTGTCTTGTATCTATACACAAGGCAGGATCCAAAAGTTTCAAACAGCCATATAATTCCTCAAAGAAAGTTCCGACGTAACAATCTACAACCAATAATAAATTGCCTTGTCCAATTTCTTTACGCAATTGCGAGACAATATTCTCAGTTCCTATCCATATTTCTCCCGTTATAGCTGTCGCAGGATATTTATCGTAATTTGACTTTCTCATATCCGATACAAAACTTAATCGATATTCAATGGCTTCACTTGTAAATTATCAAAACATACCTTATTCCAATCACAACCTACCCCAAAAAAACCTTTTGTATAATTTTTATCAGCCGGGATAGACGTCAATAAATCCCCATTGACAATCGCCCGAACTTCCAAATCTCCACACTCTAAAACAAAATGATTCCATTCATGAGGATCGATCTTTACAGACCCCTCTCTTATAGTTTTCTGATTTACAGATAATTTCCAGTTACCCGTATGCGTTATTTCCAATTCTATGCCGTGAGGTGCCGTATTGCTCTCAAACCAAGATACCATTCCGAAAATACGAGCACAACCTTTTTCTCCAATTTTGAAGTCGGTAGAGACCGCATAATTATTCCCAGTCGATGAACCTGCCTGAGTATAGGGTTCCGGATTGTTTTTCCCCCACGGGTCCCAACATATCAACGGTGCTGTAATTTGTTGTTGCAATACTTTGTTTCCATCCAACTCGATGACTTCAAATGCCCCCCCTTGGTCGGATAACCACCGTGGAGTAACATGATTCTTTTCATAAGACTCAAAATCTTCTTTATAATATACCGGAAATTCGCGTTTTTCCGGAATAGAATGGGCGGGAATTCCCTTTCTTTGTCCTGTTGTATTCGTCAATGAATAAATTGCATTCGGTTCAAGGTATAAAATTAATTGTCTGTTTTCTGGTAAAATAATCGATTGCCGAACAAATTGATCCTGTTCGTTACTTTTCCATAAATAAAATTTGGTTGTATCAATAAAAGGGAGATTCCAAACAAGAGTATCAGGTCTATTCCCGGTTACAATAATCATACTATACAATTCTTTATGAGGATGTTTCAATGTCACATACGATAATCCGGTACCGGTCTCACCGCAAGCGTCATCTAAATAATACCAGCCGGGATCTGCAAATTGCGTTGTATGCGCTATTGCCCATATCGCCGGACGCACATCATAATAACCACACCATGGAGTACGTGCTTCCATCGCACCGACACCGTTCCAACTTACATTCGGGAAATAAGCATCTATCGGGCACCAAATTATCGTTTTGACCGCACGGCTACGGATATAGTTACGATTTGTGTTTCTTGCAAAAGAAAGGGCATTTTTCCAATCTCCTGATAAAATCGACGCTTCACTTTCCCATACCGGCATATCCAATAATTTCACTTCGGGCGTAGCTTCTACATTCAGATAATGATACCCAAGCACATCGATATTTCCCTTTAATACCGAATCTTTCAACAACTCTTTTGCATAACTCCACGGCTCGTGATGTTTCGGAGAAGAACAATACATATCATTGCCTATAATTTTTATGTGCTTCAATCCATTCTTGTCTAAAGTCGGGCGCAAAATATTCACGACATAATTACGAGATAAAACAGGAATATGTTTTTCATTCCATAATCCGCAATAAGCAATGTCAATATTATGATAGCGTTTCATACCTCGTATATATGAAGACAAATATTCTGCATTATCTTTCGAATAAAATCCACCGTCAAACCATCCTGGAGCACCCCATTGCAGTATATCAAAAATCATATTTCGATTTCTCTTCAAGGCTTCCCGGGCCATCCACCATTCATATCCCCGTTCAAAATAAGATCGGCTTGGATTTAACATCTCTTCGCGTGTACGCGCATGAGAGGGTTCTGCCCCACAAGTAGAATTGATATCCCCTCCCGGCTCAAATTTAAAATGTTGTAGTGATGCTCCAAAATAAGGCTTAAACAAAAAATCCAATATATCGGAACGATACGGTTCTGGATAATCGATGAGTAAACGAGACGAAGCCCCGGCACTTACAGCTCCTATTCCCTCGAATTTCAATCCGGCATTTTTCCCATTCACTCGAATTACAGTCTGAGCAAACAATCCGGAAATTCCAGAAATAAACAATAGGACAAACAAATATCGTTTCATTTTTCAGTAACCATTCTGTAAATTTCTGAACCAGCCATTAAAAATGCACCTGTTCCATATACTTCTGTCATATCTGCCGACCCTTTTTGCGGATCAGAACCTATTGCTTGCACCCAACCCAATTTTCCATTCGGATGCACAGCCTTCACAAGAGCATTCCATCCTTTCTCCATAATAGGGAGAAACTCTTTTTCTGACAAATATCCACGACGGATTCCCCAAGCCAAACCATATACAAAAAAGGAAGAAGAACTTGTTTCGGGCATCTTATACGTATCCATATCGAGCATACTGGCATGCCAATATCCCTCTTTGTCTTGCAGTTTGGCAACTCTCTTCATAAGTTGTTGGTATAGTTCTACATATTTAAGCCGTGTTGGATAATTGTCTGGTAACTGATCTATAATTATTGTCAAGGCTCCGACTACCCAGCCATTGCCTCGTCCCCAAAAGACAGGAGCCCCATTTTTTTCTTGCATCGAAAAATAGCGTGTATCCCGATAAAAAAGGTGTTCTTTCGGGTCATACAAAAGATTTACAGTTTCCCAAAATTCTTTTTCCATAAAATCCCAATACCGTTTATTTCCGGAAATCTTTCCCATACGGGCATACACGGTAGGAGCCATAAATAGAGCATCGCACCAACACCAACGATCATGAGAATGCGGAGCTTCATAGGTAAGCTCCGCTTTTGAAGGATGATTCATTACCCACTCCAAACGGGCTTCTGTCGGTTGCAGCATTATCGGATCTTTATATTTTTCATACAATTGGCAATACAACTGCGACACACAAATGTCATCAGCAAAATACATCCCTTTTGCCGGATGCCACCGTTCTTTTGCCGCAATTTCCTTTAACCATTCAAAATATGAATCGTCTTTCCATAACGAAGCCCATTCTGCCATTCCGATATACATCACTCCGTTTGTCCACATCACAGGGGTATGAGTCCATTTATGCAAATGCCGGGGATAATCTGTAATTTGCCAATCAGCAACACGTTTCATCACGCTCATCAACGAATCGGGAGGAATTGTTGCAGTTACAGCATCTATTTTTTTCACAAGCAAAATGCAGACCAATACGAATATATATCTTAATTTCATGGCATAATATATTTCAATGTTTCACATCTTTATAATTCGGGTTATATACCGGCATTTTTGCCCCGCACGAACGAAGATATTCCTGTAATCTATTCCATAAAGAATGTGCTCTTTCCCACTCCACTTCCGCCAGATTTTCTTTCTCGGAGATATCTTTCCTTAAATTATACAATTCTACATGATTATCTTCATAAAACCATATCAATTTATAATCTCCTTGCCGTATAGCTCCAGCAGGGGTATCACCCTTGCCTCCATAATGCGGATAATGAAAATAAACTGCTCCACGGTCAAATGTCGTATCACCTTTCAACAAAGGTACAAGACTTACACCATCTTTATGTTGCTCAGGTTTTAAATCGGTTCCCGTAAGGTCTAATATCGTCGGATAAAAATCGGTAGAAGAAACCGGGGTATGACAAACTGTCCCAACGCTTCCCGGAATCCGAATAATATAAGGGACTCGTATTCCTCCCTCATACAACCAACCTTTTCCGCCTCGCAACGGGAAATTGCAGGTAGGAGACCCTTCGGCCGTAGATAGACCGCCATTGTCTGAAAGTAGACAGACAACCGTATTATCATACAATCCTTTTTTCTTCAGGTAATCCAATACTTTTCCGACATTTTCATCCATACTCCAAATCAATGCAGCATATTCTGCATCATTTTGTACCGTGCGTTCTTTCCAATGCCACGCTTTATAAGGAGCATTACGTATCCAGTCTTTATCTGTTGTAAACGGAGAAATCGTATCCAATCCCATTTTCCGGGCCTTATCTTCGAAATATTTCGTAACCTCAGGTTTTGCTTCTATCGGAGTATGTACGGCATAAAATGAAAAGAAAAGGAAAAATGGAGATTCCCCGGCCGAATCTATCAATTTCAAACATTCATTCCCCAAACGATCTGTCAGATACTCGCCATCCGGTCCATCCGGCAACATAGGGTTGTGATATGGAGAGAAATAGGCTCCCCGTCCACCATTTTTACGCATATCGCCATTAGGACGTCCCATCATCCAGCCACCTATATTTACATCAAATCCCTGATACTGAGGATAGAATAAAGAGTCTTCACAACAATGCCATTTTCCGACATAAAATGTCTTATACCCCTGCTCTTTTAAGGCTTCACCGATAGTAACTTCTTCGAGCGGCATATTCAACGGCATCTCGGGAGCCAACATTTTATATTTACTCAATCGCTGTTGGTCAAGGCCATATTGATATCCCGGAATCCAGTCGGTAATACCTGTCCGTGCAGGATTCTTTCCGGTCATTATGCTTACTCTTGTAGGCGAACTTATCGGTGCGGCAGCATATCCATCCGTAAAAATCATTCCTTCCGCAGAAAGCTTGTCGATATTGGGCGTTTCATAAAAACGACTTCCATTATATCCAACATCTGCCCATCCGTAATCATCTATAACAATGAAAACGATATTCGGGCGTGTCTGCGCTTCTACCGCGAAAGAGAAAGATAATAGTCCGGCTACCGGGAATAAAGCAGAAAAAGGAGTTGTGTTTTTCATAAAGGCTCCAATATTTAAAGTAGATTTTCCCAATTTCCGCTACAATATGCAGTAATAATTTTTCGCTGCATATCTTCATCTTTCATACGGAGGCTATAATTCATCAAGTCTTGAAATAAATAATACTGCAACCAATATCCACGATGATATTTTTCTCTCACCGAAAGAGCCTCCATCCACCAGGCATACCAAGAAGTATTCAACCCATATTTATGAGCTACACGTATAGCTGCCTGAGCACGATTCCATATACCGTCAGACATGCGTTTCATCATTTTAGTATAATCAGAATACGAAAATTTAGAGATATCGATTAATGTCGCTTTATCATCGATTCCTAAAGCATCCAAGTCAAACACTGTCTCAAATTGTCCATCTCCGTCCATATCATATTCGACATAATCCAAAAATCCATTCCCATTTTTATCAGAATATTTCACCGTTGCAAATTTTTTAGGATTTTTATTAATCCAGAGACGATCCCAACCTTGATAATATTCTGTATTTTGATCTATGCGCCAACAACCCCACTCGGCTCCATATAAATGTAACCGTCCATCCAAAGGACTAATATACAAATTTCCCTTACCCGAACAGTCCATATCCCATTCACCTCGGTCTCCGGCAGCATCAGCCTGAGTATTGTGATCTAACCCTCCGTTTCCAGCTCCTACCTTAAACGGATCACGAGCTTCATAAAACTCGACACGTTCCCAACGGTGACAATCATCATCTTCATCATAAACAAAATGAGCACTTTCCCATTTACCTCTATTGAAAATCAAATCAAAAGCATTTTCGTGATCCGGATAAATCAGTTCGTTCATCTGACGCCAACGCGGATCCATAAAGAACTTATCCGCTTCGGGTAAACCCCTCATGTTTTTAAATACATGCACTTGATCCATATAATCAAATCCTCCGCCACGAAGCCCTAAAGTAAAATCAAAATCGAAATCATTTCCCGGAGCATTATCATTATCCAAATCCACAGAAATTGAGACCCAATCGATTACCCCTTCTAATTGCATATTCACATAATCATTCCAAGATGCATTTTTATCTTTAGTGCTGGGAGAATCCAATAAACGGACAGCCATTTCCGAAAGCCCATCTTTATCGGGATCATAAAATAAAAAAGGATTTTCCCAATTAAGCCTCAAGTCTCCCATATTATAAGTTGCCACATGCATTTTGGTAAATGCCGACTGACCGCTATAATCGGTATAAAAAGCCGCTCTTCCACTTTTATTCCAGCTCTTTATCTGATAGGTATTCCAATCGATATAGTTAAAGATATTATCCTTATCGGTGTCCAGCAAGATCATTACATGCCCATTCGGCCAAACTTCTGTTGCATGCACAGCCGGATAATCCATCACAATCTGCAAATCGGCTTTCCCGTCATCATTACTGTCAACCCAATCGATAACCAAGTCTCCATCTCCCCCATACACACCATCTTTATTTCGATCTATCAACAAACAATCATTATTCATATCGCCCTCGATATCATTCCATTGCATATCGCCATCATCATCGATCCACAAAATAGGGATGCTGTCTCCTGTCATCGAATAAATGGCTTCCGGTTTTCCATCGCCATTCAAATCTTCCAACTTCGGTTTAAAATCAGGAGGAGGCAAAGGCATACGAAACGATGCAATACACGACTCTTTCACACGCTTCATTTGAGCAGATACGCCATTCATCATTCCGAAGAATAAACCAATAACAATGCAAATATTTATTTTATTCATAACGTAAAATATTATTTTATTTCAGCGACCAAAGTAACTAACGAACGAGCAGGAATAACAACTTTATCGTTGACTTCTCCGTTATATGACAAATCACAGTCCTCAGAAGTCACGTACTTCTTATATTTTATGGAAGATGTCTTCCGATCTCTTCCCCATTGAATATTTAGAATATTTTCCTCTTGTCCAAAATTTATAAATACCAAAACCATTTTTTCAGATTTCGGATCTTTATAGGCCGATACCATTAATGATCGCATCGATTCTTCATCTGAAACTCCATCTATTACAGCAGATATACGCTGCATCCCGGGACGGACAAACAAACTGTAATTACCTAAAGCCCACATCAATTTCGAGACCCGATATACTCCGTCATTTTTACATGTTTCCACTAACGGATTATTTGAAGAATTGGCTCCTTGTGGAGATAACCCGTCATCGATATAAATTAAACCATCTTTATAATCCCATTCCGAAAAAGCGGTCCAAAATTGCCAAGATGCAGCATTTGCATACACTAAATCACAATGAATAACACGCGCCACATATAATGCCGTATTCATCCCGATATCCCGTTTACCACCGCCATAAGGATTATCGTCATTTTTTTCCATAGGACAATACTCGGTCTGCCAATAAATTGTCCCGGGCAACTCTTTTTTTATCGTACGATCTAAACGTTTTCTCCAACTGATCAATGAATCTGTCGGCCATGTAGACCAATAAGAATGTCCCGATATTATTGGTGCAACACGGTTTAATCCGGATATACTATATTTCCCATTATCAGCAAAAATTTCTTCTATCTGATTGCTTCTTAACGGATTATCTTTGACCAACTCATACAAATAATTTATACATCCGGCCTCACCAAAAACGACACGGGTAGTCGCATTAGTTTTTTTCAACTCTTTATCCAGACAATGAATCAAACGGCTGCACTCTTCATTGGTCATTTGCATACCTTCTTGTCCGGCATGAATCCAATTCCATTGAGGTTCATTGATAGGACTTAAATAATCTAATTTCAACTTTTCACAAACAACGGCCATAAAATGAGCATAATCGATATATTTATCAGGTTTCAGATTAGCATAAGGGGTAGGTTCGCTGGCTCGCGCCATTCCGTTTTTTGACATAAATACAGGAGCCGAAATAGAGAATCCCAGCGTATAAGGTACTTTCCTATCCCGGGCAGCTTGTAAAAACCATCTCTGTCCTTCCTGTTTCGACCAATCCCAGCTACCTAAAGAATCTAAAAAACATTCCGTTCTCCGCCATTCCGAAGCGACACCACCTTTTTCTCCTGCCTCATGACTTCCCGAACCGATATTGAAACGCCAAAGGGATAATCCTATTCCCTTAGGATTTCCATTTTTATCGAAATCGGTGCTGAAAAGGTAATCGGCAATGGCATTTCGTTTTTCTAATGGCCAATTTTTTCCGATATACTGAGTACGCCAACAATCGGAAGCTCCAAAACTATGAATCGTCTGATGTATTTCATCCGGGAATACAATAACCGTATTCTCTCTTGAATTAGCAACGGTAAACAAACCGCAGGCAAGAATCGATAATACCAATTTTCTCATAACATCCATGTTTTAATATTCCGTAACTAAATATCCTGTCGGTCTGAAAACTTTCACATCCGGACGTTGTAGAGGATTTAACCCGTCAATTTCGAATGTATATTGTTCTCCCGGTTTCAAGTCGGGCAACTCTATTTTCTTTGTTCCACCAACAGTTTTCCAGCATACCGTATACCGCTTTAAAGTATAAGAAGGCAGATCATTCTTTACCCGTAAAACGACTTGGGCTTTTTCTCCAGATGCTTGTATATGCAAATTTTCCACATATATAGGAGCTGCTAAACCTTTGTATACTTGAAATGAAGGTTTTTTATCGAACCACATCGAAGATAATCCGTGCACTCGAGATTTATATCGCCCGAAGCCGGCTTCTCCTACATGTGTACGGTAATCGTTCAATGAAAAATAAATGACACCAATTATAAACTTATTTTTTGCCCACTGGTCATAATGATACGTCATCTCTACAACCCTACGTGCATCTGCTCCTACAAATCGAGGTTCACACAATCCATGTTCTGTAATCAGCAAAGGTCGTCCTTTTAATGCCCTATTGTTAATCAAAGCCAGTTTATCGGGAGTTTCTTCTCGGCTCTTTCCATGCCATGTCCCTGTATAATCATTCCAAGTAGGGATATCTCCCAAAAGAGATTCATCATTTTCAAGTCTATCAAATATTTCATTGGAAACAACTGTCACAAATCGTCCGGAATCATAATCTTTAGCATACCGGATCAATCTTCGATAAATATCTTTGTCTGTATTATAAAATACCTCATTGCTCACTCCCCATGAGATTATTGAAGGATGATTAAAATCGCGTTCTATCATTTCATCGATCTGCGATTTAGCCAAATTTTCCAATTCCGGGGTCAAGTTTCCTGGAGCCTGCCACCAAGGTATCTCTTCTTGTGCCAAAACACCTTTTTCATCCAACAGATCGAAATAGCGTTTATCATATTGCCAATGACAGCGGGTAAGTACACAATTCAGTTCTTTTATTTGCTCGACGGCCTTTTCCATAACCCACAACGGTTCAGCCATACCAAACTCCGGATAACTACCCGGCATATATTCTATTCCGGGCAAACGGACAGGCTCATTATTCAAAAAAAGAGTATCTCCTTTTATTTCAACTTTGCGTATTCCGAAACGGGTATTATAGGAATCGATCTCATCTCCTTTCTGTATGCTTTTTATTTCAAGCGTATATAAATTAGGCGCATCAAAGTGCCATAATTCAACATCATTTAAATCGAACAATAAATGGGAAATTCCTTTTTGCGGGACAACTTCAAATGTTTTTTCAAAAATGGTATCTTCTGATTTCCATTTTTTTATAATCACATTGTAAGAAAGTTTCTTCACCTCCGGATTCCAACTTCTCACTTCGATATCCATCTGGGCAGATTTATTGTCAAAATCAATATCATAACGCACAAATGCCGACCGGACAGCCGATTTTTCCAAGGCCAAAAGTTTTACAGGTCGAATAATTCCTCCATCATTAGGCCAATCGAATTTTTCTTTATAAGGTAATGCATGTTCAGAAAAAGAGTTATCGACCGATACGGTGATACGATTTTCTTTCCCATATTTCAATAATCGAGATATATCAAAAGAAAACTCCGTAAAGCCCGATCCCGAATGAGTTCCGGCCTGTTTTCCGTTAACCCACACGATAACATCCCTATATACAGCATCAAAGCAAAGACGCACCTGTTTTCCTTTCCAACTTGTCGGAACGATTGTTGTTTTTTCGTACCATGCCTTTCCAAATATACGTTCTGTCTTATCTTCGACATTCCAAGTATGAGGAACAGAAACATCCCGTCCGAAATCAAAACCATCAGTCCACGAATCATAAGATTTGTGCTCTCTCTCCAAAGCAAATTTCCATATACCACACAGAGATATTTCTTCTCGTGCCCAAAGCATATTTTGACACAACAACAAACAACTGAAAAAAATGATACTACATTTTATACTCGCGTTTTTCATAAGTCTTATTTTAAGTTCCAATTTGTCTGTACTTTTATTTTTTTATTTTTTATTCTGACAATCAATGGATAGCAAGGCTGCGTTTCTCGTTGCTCACTGTGATCTTTTGTAATTACACCGGGATTTGTTGGAGGAATTCCGGGCGCAACTCCAGTGTATAGTTCAATTTCATTATCTCCCGGATCAATTCGGATTTCGGCATCCGACGTTTTCACGGAAAATTTCCCATGAACGATATATTGCTCCATATCTTGGATTTTACCATATACCGGAGCATCGGTCAAGGTTATCGATTTCCCTTCATACGGTAGATTCAAAGGTTCTGTAAACAACAGCACATAATCATAGATATGTAATGTTGAAGATTCACAAACAAAACGGTCGGATAATCGATTTTTATTAAGTGTTATACTACGCTTCATTACTACACCTTCATACGCATTATCCACCTCAGTTTCAATCGTCCCGCCCGTAGAAGAAGGGGCAAAACGAATCAATTTCCCGGTAACCGGCGCTTGGTCTTTACCATCGACCGTAACCGTATTATGCGCCAATGTCTTTCTATACCATTCGGTAAAATCAGGGACACCATAAGCAGAAGTTCCTAAATCCGGCAAAATTTCTTTTTTCCCGTTATGAATAGAAACCGACAATTTATCGGGATGCCCGTGTCCTCCTCCATAAGGCCCGTATTTCAAAACAATGGTTTTATCCTTATATCTTAAAACTCCGACTCCAAGATCTTTAAAATAGGTACTTTTACCATATTCAGGACTTCCTCCTTGTTCTATTGATATTGGATTGAATAATGCTTCGGCCGAATTTCTATCGACAAAGCCATAACTTCGTTCTAAAATATTGAAGAATAAGGGATCTCGAGACCGGGCATAAGCCAATTCATACAATTTAGTCTGAGACAAAAGCGATTCTCCATACCAACCGTCATTATGTGCCGGGAAAGAAAGATCGGCGTACACTCCTTGTGCCGGAGATGATAACATATTCAATAATTTACGATCATATAAATTTATACCTCGACAACGCAAAGCTTCTGCCGATAACATCATCGCTCTTAAAGGATAATAATGGTATGTCGGAGACCCTTCATTCCACCATCCGTCATCATGCACATGCATCTTCATAAGAGTATGATATCCGCATTGCTTGTCATTCAAGGCTATATCGATTATTTTATCATCTTCCAAAGCCACACCTAAAGCGATCAGCCCACTATTGTGCCAAACCTGCCAATTTCCTCCACCACGGCGTTTAAGGAGCATTTCGGCACAGGGTTTTAAATATCCGTTTTGTATTTTCTTTATTTCATCGGGAGTCATTACATCTTTTGCAACAGAATAGGCACGTGCGGCATCACTTGCCCAAACAGACTCATCCAAACTCTGTCCGAACAGTTTTCCACTATTCAAAGCTGTTGCCACACGGTTTGTATTATGTTCAAAATAGGTTGGATATTTATAGGCATAATCAAGCAACATATCTCGAATATAAGAGGCATAAAGCGTATCGCCCGTTGCGAGATAGAGATAAGTACAATTTTCCAAATATTGCAAATTTTCGGCATGCAATTTATTTATCCAAGCCCAATCATGCTTTTTATTCCCTTTCCAATATTTTTTACATGCAGCACAATAGTGTTCGTCGGGCTTATCCCATTCAAAGACAAAAGAAAGATTATGCACCGGACAAAAATAGTCGTGAAGATGACCTCCTTCTAACAATGGGACCTCCATTTTATATAAACGGCGTTGTTCCACGCCTTTTTTCATATTTTCTAAAATTCTCTTTCCCCATACCGTATTTGCCGAACGCTGAATTGCAACTTTATCGGAATCTGAGAAAAAATAATAACTTTCTTGGGCTTGCAAACCGAATAAAAAAATAAAAAGGCCTACGATTACTCCCCCAATTTTAATACAACTATCTATTCTCATATACTTTGTTTTTATCGTGAAACAAACCACTCTTCGATCGCTTTCAATACGACTTTATGACCTTCTGCATTGGGATGATTTGATTGACTCATATATTTACTCAAGTCATTCCCCTCTTTTGCCAGTTTTATAAAGGCAGCATAACTATCGACCAACCCCAAATGATATTTCGAGGCTAAAGCACGTATCTGCCGAGAGTGTTCGGCTAACGGCGTATTCTCATCCAATATATTTTCGGTAAGGTCAGGCGTCGGGGTCATCAAAACGACCTTAATATTTTGCCTTAACGCCTGTCTAATCATCTTTTCCCAAGCCTTTAGTGCCCGATCCAAACCTATACTTCTATCATTCAGAGCATAATCGATAAACAATAAATCAGGTCTATGTGTCAATACTTCTTTTCTGAAACGTTTTGCCCCTTGTTCTGACTGTTCCCCCCCAATAGATGTTGTAATTACATTTATTACAGCGTATGGATAATGCTCTTTTAAAGCATGAAGCGTCAAATGCGGATAAGCATTTAATGTATTTACGACAGGTGTATTGGCATAACCAGACGGTACACTGTGTCCGTGAAATACGATGTTTATCGTCCGATTATTCGGCCATGTCTTTACCAATTCATTCCTTAAATCATTAACATAACTCCCTGTCGCCGGTTGAGCATTTACAAAACAACCCATGCAAATACCCCATACTACCAATACAATTTTTTTTATCAACATCAAGAAGATTTTTTAATTAAACAAAACATCTATATCGTGAACAGAAAGTTCTTCTTCAGGATGAAAATCCGAACTGCCTACATATTTTTTCAGACTATACAAAAATTGGCGGGCAACGGGTCTTTTATCCATATTCCGAATTAAATCTATCGTACAAATCAACAACTCGCCTTTTCCCACTTTGGCTTCGACAACCAAACCCAGTTTATTGTTTTTATTCCAGTCAGGAATCATTTGCAATAACGGTCTATAAGTCGAAGGTGTATGATCCAGATTCATCAACTTAGAAGGAATTACCAAATCCCACCATTGCCAATTAGAATGAAATTCTGTCGGGAAATAAGCATATAACGGGTGTGAAGGATCGCACAAAATTCCCAATAATTCAGGAGGCATTCCAGACCAAACAGCATTCCACGAAATTCCCGAAAAACAAGAGGCGACCGTCGCTCGCACATCAGCTGTATCAGCAAGCAACAAAACTTTTCCTCCTTGTTCTAAATAATCTTTTACTTCACGATTCCACGTATTTACGATTTTTATTTCAGAAGGGATTTCCACCTCAGGAAGTTTTGCCGGATATACCCACACGTCCCATTGGTTCCGGTATGACGTTCCTGCAATATCAAAAACAAGTTTCATCTGTTCGGCATTCTTGATTTTGTTCAATGGAATTTTTATTTTCCCCAACGAATATGGACTTCCGATAGGAATATCTTTCGCCGGAAGTTTTCCTTGAGCATATATTTTACCGTCGGGATACTTCAAAGCCCATTTCAAAACGACTTTCTTCATATCCGACTTTCCAAAATTTGCAATACTTGCTTCCCCGGTAAATACAGAATCATTAGTCCAGACAAACGAAGATGTCAATAATAATGGGAGACAAGGAGAAACCATACTCTTAAACTCACTTGCAGTAACATACGGTTTGGGATCCCAAAAAATATCTACTACCCCAACAGGAGAAGTCCCTTGCCCCGGGAAATCATTTAACTGTAACAAATGATAACCCGCCATACCGGGAGTACGGTAATAAGACTCAAACTCTTCTTTTTTCTGAATCAAATGGAACTTACCCGATGCTCGTGTAAAATCATGAGCTAAATCAAGCATGTGGTGCTCTCGCAACGATTCTCTAAAAATTTGATAATTAAACGGTTTTAAAACGCCCGTATATTTCTTTATCTCATCATAATTGGGATAAACACACCATTGACCTATTTCATGTGTAATCATTGGAATAGGATACTTTTTTACATACTCCGAATAGTCATAAAGTGTATTCAATGGAGAAACATTAAAACGGCTTTTCAATCCTTCCTTCCATCGATGAGGGCGTGCTCCATACAATAGATTATACTGATTTTCGGGAACATACGGATATGCGGCACTTCCGGTATATAAATGTCTGGGATCACGTTTCCAATGGGTTACCAATTCTGAAAGGAACTCTTTTACCCCCGAACCACAGAGTTCGTTACCTTCACAGAAAAAGACAAATGACGGATGATTTCCATATTCTTTGAATATACGGTCTGATTCACGACGAAGAAAATCGTTAACGGCTTTATCTTCACCTACCGTAAAACGCCAATCTGAATTTTCTATTTGTAAATAAATTCCTAATCGGTCGGCAACTTGAAATGCAGCTTCAGGAGGACACCACGAATGGAACCGGACACAATTCAGGCCATAATCTTTGCAGGTTTTCAAGATATGCATCCAACCCGCTTCATCCATAACCGGATATCCTGTCAACGGAAATTCTGCGCTATTGACAGTCCCTCGTATAAATATTTCACGACCGTTCATCGTAAAACGTGTTCCTTTTATACCAACTTCGCGCATTCCGAATTCTACTTGCTTAGTATCGCAAAAGGTATCTTCTTTTGTCTTAACATTCAAAGAAAGGGTTAATTGATAAAGATTCGGATCAAATTCATCCCATGTCAAAATACGGTCTCCGAGAGGGAAATCTACCTTTATTGACACAAGAGTATCTTTTCCTGTAACAGAGACATTTTTTGGAGCGATATAAATCTGATTGGCAATGCTTTCCCCTTTAATTTCCAAATTACCGTCAAATATAAAATTGCTACGGTTACTTAAAGTTATATCCAAATGAGCCTTTTTCCCCTTAAGATCAGGATATATTTGTACATCCGATATATATATATGATCCATCGCTCTCAATTCGATCTTTCCGATAATCCCGTTCCAATTGGTTTGGGTTTCGGCGCTGATCGCATGGCTATATTCGATGTTGTAAATCAAATCATTATTCACCCGTAAACGTATCGTATTTATTTCACCGGGTTTTAAAAATTTTCCTAACGCATAAGTATGAGGAACAGACAAACTTTCTTCTCTCCCGATGTAGACATCGTTTACCCACAACTTCGTTTCCCAATGGACTCGTTCAAGGAACAATACAATCTCCTTTCCCTCCCAATCTTCCGGAATAAAGACTTTTTTTTCATACCATGCCGGACCTTTATACTCGAACATCCGGGTAAGGCGAATTGATGAAAGCCCCTGTGTACGGATTCCTTTACCGGCCTCATCGGTAGAACCGGGCAATGTAATCGTCTCGCTAAGCGATGGGAACATTTGTTGTCCGTTACTTTGAAGACCCATACCAAGAGGATCGATTTTAAAGGACCATATTCCGTCTAACGGAATCGTATAACATTCTGGTTGGGCTTGTGTCCGGAATAAAAACCCGGTTGCAAGAAATAAAAGGAAGAAAAGGTTACGTTTCATAAAAAGTGTATTTTCAAGGTAGAAATTCTTATTATTTATATCTTAAAATTGCCACTACCGGGAAATGGTCGGACGGGGTACGTGCCTGAAATGTATTTTCGGTATTTTCGACAAGGGTTCTGTATGTATCTGTCAATATTCCATAACGTTCAACGCAAAAATGTGGCGTTATAAATATATGATCTATACGAGAAGTTGTATGTCTGTTCGGATTAAATGCGTTAAAGGTCCCCGTTATGGCATAACGAATGTCGGCACATTCATACGCATCTGACAACATTCTCGAGTTTGTGATTATATCATAACATTCACTATATTGGTCAGCATTAAAATCTCCGGTTAAGATGACAGGTATCTTATTGCCATATTTTTTTATTTTCTGTAATACTAAAGATGCACTTCTATTTCGCGATTCTATTCCGACATGATCGGTATGCAAATTAAAAAACATAAAGGTAAAACCAGTTTCTTTTTCTTTAAATTTTCCCCATGTACACAGACGCACGCAATAAGCATCCCATCCTAAACTGGGATAATCCGGAGTAGAAGAGAGCCAGAAATTCCCTTGATCTAAAAGGGTAAAACGTTCTTTTTTATAATAGATTGCCGAAAACTCACCGCTTTTTGCTCCATCGTCACGTCCTACTCCTATATAATCATACTCCGGTAACTTGTTTTTCAAATCTTCCAATTGCATGTATTTCCCTTCTTGAGTTCCGAATATATCAAAATCATGATAACGGATCAGATTGGCAATAACCGGATAACGTTGTCCCCAACCATTACCGTTAATCGAATCATTACGATTAGCATTCCGTATATTATAAGAAGCTACTTTTATTTGCTGGGCATCAAGTGTACAGCAATAAATCAGACAACAAATTAAACAGAGCACTTTTTTCATAAAGCACATTTTAATATCAACAAAGATAAAAAACCCTTTTTACCAATAGAATGGAGAATAATCCGAATACAATAGAGTATTTTATGATTTATCGGATGACCAACTTTTGAATGTCGGTATCTTGTACAGTATCAATTCTTACTATATAAACCCCTTTAGACAAATCACTTAAAGAAAGTTGTACATTTTCAGAATTCGGATTTACAGAATAGACGATTTTACCATTCAGATCGATAATAGACACTCTATTTACTAATACTTTGGAATGAACGGAGACTTGATCTTTTGCCGGATTCGGATATACCGAAATCTGAGAATCAGAAACAGTCTCGGATAACCCCATTCCTGTAAAATCTTTTATTTTTCCGACAAACGTTACTATCGAAGTAGCAGGCATCGTATAATTTGCATCAGCAGCAATATCTTCTCCTCTCCGTAAAGCATCATCCAAACTATTGGTCGTAATATAAGGTGTAAAATGTGTTATCCCCATATTTTCAGCCAATCCCGATACTGTCAGACGTACTGAACGGGAATTGGTAGAGGCATTTATGACTACGACGACAACCTCTTGTTTAGCTTCATTAATATATGCAGAAACCATCTGGTTGGCAATTGCATCGACAGCCGACATATTGTCGGAACGTGTCACATCGACTCGTTTCATTCCCGGGCGAATAAACCGGGAAAAATTTCCTAACGCATAGAGCAATTTTGTCGGACGATATACACCATCGGTACGCTGACTATTAAGAATATATCGAATCAATGCAAACCGTTCTTCATTCCCACTATTTCCATCCTTCTCAAAGGTTGTCCACCATTGCCAACCGGAACAATCGGCTTCGACCAAATCATTATGTACGATTCGAGCTAATGAGATTCCACACTCCATCGGTGACAACGTACGGGACGAGCCTCCGGTATGAACGGCTTTATAACCATTTCCCAATAACGAATATTCGGTTTGCCAATACTCCAACTCCGGATCGGTATTTTCGATCTGATCACGCAAAGCATTCCTTTTTTCTACAATATCCGTAGCAGAAGCATCTGTCCAATAACTATGAGAAGAAACATACGGTGAAACAGAAGAAAGGCCTTTTATTTTTAAAGGAGATTCATCACTCCAGAAATTATATAACTGATTTGCATAATCACCCGTACTCTCTTTCAATAAATAATTGATAGACCCGGCTTCTGTGATAAAGAGTTTGGTATCAATCTTCTTTTTCACAAATTCAGCATCAATTGCTTTCACCACATCCGAAACTTCCTGATTTGTCCACGGAGTTCCCTCTTGAGACACAACTCCACCTTCAGAAGTTGCATTCCACTCCCACTGTGGTTCATTCAGCGGACTAATATATTTAAAGTCAATTCCCTCATCCTTAAAATGAGTAACTACATCAGCAAGGAATTTTCCGAAATCTCCAAAATGCTCTTTTTTTAAAATCGTCGATTTAGAATCGCCGTATTCCCTAAATCCCAAGCCTCTTACTGTATAATAAACAGGAGGTGAATTTTGCCAACCTATAATATCCGGGACATTATAAGTTTTGGCAGCTTTTTCAAGGAACCAACGTTGTCCGGCCTGTTTCGTCCAATCATACGTAGTCATATCCGGATTTAAAAAACATTCGGTACGACGTGTTTCATCCGATATTCGGCTGTCCGTACCTTGTTCTGAGGTTCCGGCTCCTATATTAAAACGCCAA
>CASFRL010000042.1 GCA_949297285.1 uncultured Bacteroidales bacterium | reverse complement strand
GTAGGAGGTATCGGAATCATGAATATCATGTATGTGTCGGTTACCGAACGAACTCGAGAAATAGGGCTGCGCATGAGCGTAGGTGCAAGGGGTATCGATATCTTGAGCCAGTTCTTGATCGAGGCTATTCTGATCAGTATCACAGGAGGTATCATCGGTATATTGATCGGTATCGGAGCTTCTTTTGCTGTGAAAAATATTGCTCACTGGCCTATATATATACAAGGGTGGAGCGTTCTTTTATCTTTTGCCGTATGTACCATAACGGGCGTTTTCTTCGGATGGTATCCGGCTCAAAAGGCATCGAACCTCGATCCGATAGAGGCCATACGTTACGAATAAAATATTTAACTGTTTATCTATTATTTATAGAATATGGGAGGTAGCTCGGCATAGCAAAATCAAAAACAAGTTTTTGGTTTTGCTCTCCACTTACCTTTTCCCTATATTTGTAATAACTAATCACATCAATGATGCCAGACAAACCTAAAAAGAAACTCTTACTGCTAATCATTCATATTTTTGGATGGGGTATCATATTCGGAATTCCTCTGTTCTTTTTTGAACGGAACTCATCGTTCGACTATATAGAACGTTATTTACGGTTTATCTCTCTGCCGGTATCATTAATGATCATCTTTTATTTCAACTATTGTTATCTGATCGATAGATTTCTATTCAGAAAACAAACGCGAGAATACCTGTTAGCCAATATAATACTTATTGCCTTTGTAACACTATGTCTGCACTTTTGGCATGAACTGCATATCCCCGGAGCGGTTCCCCCTCCAAAACCACACAAACATTTTGAGATAGGAAGACTTGACGGATTAATATTCTTTTTCACGCGGGATATTCTTCCTCTGATTTTAGCAACCGGAATGAGTGTAGCCATAAAAATGACCAATCGCTGGATTCAATCTGAGAATGAAATCAGGGAACTTGAGAAAAGTAGAACCGAAGCAGAGTTGAAAAATTTGAGAAACCAACTAAATCCTCATTTTCTTTTCAATACGCTAAATAATATCTATTCCTTGACTGTTTTATCGCCAGAAAAAGCGCAACAAGCAATTATGGACTTGAGCAAATTGCTCCGTTATGTATTGTATGAGAACAGCCCCGAATTTGTTCCACTTCAAAAAGAGATGGAGTTTGTGCGCAATTATGTTGAACTGATGCGTTTAAGATTGACCGATAATACAGAAATAAAAGTATCTTTGCCCCAATCAAAAAATTCTGGGACCTTGATTGCTCCCCTTCTGTTTATCTCTTTGATAGAAAACGCTTTTAAACACGGGATCAGCAATTCCCAACCGTCATTTATTCATATCGATATAAGCGAATATAGCGACCAACGCATTGTTTGCACGATCGAAAACAGTTATTTTCCCAAAAACGAAAATGATAAAAGCGGTTCGGGAATAGGTCTTGACAATTTACGGAAAAGGCTCGAATTGCTATATCCGGGACGCTATTTGCTGAATATCGAGCAAACAGATGACAAATATATCTCAGCATTAATATTATTCACTCATACCGAAGAAGAAGAATGATACTGAATTGTTATATAATCGATGATGAGCCTTTGGCCATACGTTTATTGGAATCATATGTCGAAAAAACGCCATTTCTGCATCTGCAAGGCTCGTGTACCAATGCTGTAACGGCCTTAGCCGATTTGACAGAAAAACCGGTCGATCTCATTTTCTTGGATATACAAATGCCCGAATTAAACGGGTTGGAATTTTCAAAAATCATCGGCGACAAATGTCGGATTATTTTTACCACAGCTTTCGAACAATATGCCGTAGATAGCTATCGGGTAAATGCGTTGGATTATTTGTTGAAACCTATCGACTATCATGACTTTCTAAATGCATGCGAAAAAGCATGTCAATGGTATGAACTGACCAGTGGAAACAATACAACCCGCAAAAAGGACGAACTGAAATCGATATTCATCAAAACCGATTATAAACTGGTACAAATAGAATTGGATAAAATCCTTTATGTAGAAGGACTTAAGGATTACGTAAAAATCTATATCGAAGACGAACCCCATCCTATTCTCTCTTTGATGAGTTTAAAATCGCTGGAGGATGTCTTACCTTCGGATCGCTTTATTCGCGTCCATCGGTCTTTTATCGTACAAGCCGATAAAATAAAAATCATCGAGCGAAACCGTATCGTATTCGGGAAACAGTATATTCCTATCTCCGATTCATACAAAAATAATTTTCAAGCTATGATCAACCAACGTTCGATAACCGGAAAATCATGACAACTTTTTTAACGGGTTATTTGTTTATCATATAAACCATAATAAAAATCGAACATGAAGTACAGATGTATTGTATGCGACTGGATTTATGATCCAGAAATAGGTGATCCGGACGGAGGAATAGAACCCGGGACATCTTTCGAAGATATTCCCGATGATTGGGTATGCCCGGTTTGTGGAGTCGGAAAAGAAGATTTCGAACCTGTGGAAAATTAAAATAGACAATAAATGACTTCCAATTTTATTTTGGAAGTCATTTATTTTTATCCAATTCTCAAGATGTTAATAAACAATAAAAGGAGATATTATTCAAAGACAAAATCTACTTTTGCACGATCAAAAAAAAAAGATATGGCAACAAGTAAATATAAAGGGCATATAGCGATACTTACAGCAAACATCATCTGGGGATTGAATTCGCCCATCTCCAAAACGATTTTAAATAGTGGCGATATCACGCCATTTGCCCTTACGACATTCCGAATGGTCGGAGCAGCCGCAGTATTCTGGTTAGTATCACTCTTCACACCTAAAGAAAACGTTTCGCCCAAGGATCTTGCCTTATTATTTTTCGCCGCTCTATGCGGAATTGTATTCAATCAGGGAGTATTCATCTTTGGGTTATCTATGACCTCTCCTATCGACGCATCTATCGTATCGACGACAGCACCGATCGTAACAATGATCATTGCTGCATTTTATCTGAAAGAACCGATTACCAACAAAAAAGTGTCGGGTATATTTTTAGGAGCTGTCGGAGCCCTGATGTTGATCATCAGTGGACAAAATACAAACGTTTCTTCGGGCGAGAATAAAATAGCAGGAGATTTATTGTGCCTGTTTGCTCAAGTTTCTGTCGCCACCTATTTTGTTCTTTTCAAAGACCTTATCAGCCGTTACTCTCCCATAACATTGATGAAATGGATGTTTATGTATGCCAGTATGTGTTATATTCCGTTTTCTTATCACGATATTGCGATCATACATTACGATGAACTTCCCGGAACACTTTATTCAGAAATTGCATTTGTCGTCTTGGCGGCAACATTCTTATCTTATATGTTCATTCCTATTGCTCAAAAATCTTTGCGCCCAACGGTCATCAGTATGTATAATTATGTGCAACCGATCGTTGCTTCACTCATTGCCGTGATTGCAGGAATGGATACATTCACTTTTGTTAAAGCAATTGCCATTGCATTAGTATTCATCGGGGTATACGTCGTAACACAGAGTAAATCGAAGGCCCAAATGGACGCCGAGAAATTACAAAAAGAGAGTAAAGAAGAAACGCCGAATCAATAAGGCGCTCTAATATCGATTTTTACAAGATCGATATAAATAATTTAAAATCACAGGAATAAATAATCACCACTAAATTGGTTATCAGCATGAGTTTTCTTTTCGAAGAAATTTATTTCAAAAAGAAAACTCACCTAATAATCATTCGACTATAAAAATATCACGCTTTATTTATCCACTGGCCCATCCAGTAACAAATCATGCTGCACTCCCCTATTCTTTTCAATCTGAACATTGTTTTCGTTTAAGCCTATTTTCATCGCAGAAAATAATCGTTTCCAAAAAGAATCTGTTTCTTTTGTACTCACTAAATAATTTATAGAAGAAATTGCTATCGTAGATTTTCCTATCGGGTATGTAACTAATGCCACACCTGAAGGCTTCTGCAATTTTTCATATAATACAACCTGCGCACATTTTTTATTTTCTGGAGCACGATTGAAAAGAGACCAGTCAATCCCTGAAGCATTAAGCACAATAGTCCCTTCATCGACAAAAGGTCCTGAAAGTCCATGCTTAAGAATAGGCTCTTTACTTTCTATTTCCGAAAAATAAAGTGACGGTACAGTAAAATATCTACCCCACTCTGATTTTTCATTAGGGTTAAATGCGGTTGCGGTTCTATTTGTCGTTTTAATATTTGCAGGCAATAAGGATAAAATCTTCGAATCGATACTCTTTGTAGCCATCATTACCAAAATCGTTCGATCATATCTCTTAACAGATTTCATAACTGCCGTAAGTTGCTTTAATTGATCATCGGCCAATCCCTCTCCATCAACTATCACCACAGAAGATTTTTTATTTGTAGAAAACTTTATTCCTATTCTTCTCAAATGTTTTGCTAATGCACCGGTTTCATTTCCAATAAAAAACACTTCAGAATATACAGATTGAGGCAAAACTGCAGGCTCTGGGATTTTTAGCTCCGCATAATGATCCCATTTACAAGGTTCATTAGCCAATGCTGCTTTTAAGGCATAAAACATAGGCAAAGGCTTATAAAGAGGTAACGACGGATCAATTCCCGGATTAAAAGTAGTCACATAGGGTGGAATACGTTCAAACTGATAACCGGGTTTACCTTCTTCATAGACTTTTCCGGCAAATACCCCATCCTGAGCATTCGGCAAACGGGAATAATCATTATAACCAAGATTTAAATGTTCTAACCCAAACCAACAAACTTCGGATGGAGAATAATAGGCTAAAAAAGGTTTTGCCATTTTCTGGACATTCTGATATACATCTATTGCTAATGCTTCATTGCGCCCATAATAAGACATATAAGGCTTATCTCCGGCAAATTGGTATAATTGATCGGGTTTTCCATAATAAGTTGCACCAGACTCTCCGACAATTAACGGTTTATCTTTTTTTTCAGGCAACAAATCCAATCTCAAACCGTGTCCAAAGTGCTTGCTCCATACAGGCAACCGTCCGTCTAAATCCCGGTCTCCATCACAAGTTATAAAACCCCTCGTCGGATCCCATGCTGGCACACGGTCTGCAAGCTCAACGATTTTATCATCCCATTTTTTTGCCACCTCTTGAGATGGTTTATTTAAAAGAGCTATCGCAAACAACTCATTGCCAACACTCCATCCGATCACAGAAGGGTGATTTCTATCACGAAGAATCAATCGTTCCAAATGTGCTGCATAATGTTCCCAAGCCTCGGGCGCTTCAAAATTGAGATTGATAGAACTACCAAACAATCCGGTTTCATCCAATACCATAATTCCCATCTCATCTGCTAAATCATAATACACACGCGGCCAAGGTTGTGCATGTGGCCGAACCGAATTTCCTCCAAAATCTTTTATCATCTGTAACCATGCCCAAGCGAAACGGCGTGAACAAATATAGGGCCCGAAAGGATGCTGTATATCACCAACACACTGTATTTTTTCCCCATTCAATAAAAAATCTGTCCCCGATAATTTAAACTGGCGCCAACCGAAACGAACATTTTTAACATCGTAAGTCTGTTTTTTATCTGAAATTTTCAAAGCAAGCATATATAAATTAGGGGATTCGGGCGACCACAGTTTCAGTTGATTCCCGACTTTAGTACGTAAAGTTATTTTACGTGTTTCTCCCGGTCTTATAGTCACAGAGATCGGTTCTATCATTAAAACAGTATTTCCTAATGACCACTTAATTTCAGGAGCATCCAAAACATTTTTACCGGCATGATTGATCCATTCACGGGAGTCTCCTCCTACCGAGACAGTCTTAAGCTGTCGAGACTGATTGATGATATCCACATCTATTTCCAGTTCATCACGATCTACCCACGGTTTTATAAAAGTTTCTGTTACCCGGACCTCTGGGACTGCCCATAAAAATACATCCTGCCAAATGCCAACTATTTTATCGGTATTGGATCCTAATGCATAAGTAGTTTTCATTTTCTTATATTCCGGATGAAATTTCTGAAAAAGAGTATTGTGACGTACACCTACCAATAATTCATTCGGTCTGTTCCAATCAACATAATCAGTAATATCTGCATCAAATGGTAAATATTGATCAAAATTCCGACAAACTTCATTGCCATTGACCTTTACAACACATTCTCCGGCAACAGCCTCAAAATGAAGTATCAAACGATTTTCTTTTGTCCAATCGGCAGGAATGGAAAATTCCCGACGTAACCATCCCATTTTTTCCCGTATCCAAGAAGTTGGATAAGAAGGATAATATACAGAACTTGGAGTATAAGGATTTTTTGAACCTTCCCCGGTTTCTATTCCACCGCCCCAATCATTTACATTCCACGGAGAAGGAATTTTTATTTTTATTTTCTCCCATTGGTCTTCCCGAGGTTCTGTCAGTATAGGGGCTATACCGTCTCCTTGTTTCCAATCACGAGGTACGGCAACTGGTTGAAAATCCCAGAATCCATTTAAACATATTTCTTGCCTATATGGCTTTTCTTGCAATGACACAAGGCCTTCTGCAGGTGAAAAATCTCGGTCAAACACGACTTTCTCTTTCGCAAACGATGAACTTATTCTCCCCGATAAGATGATCGTCAAGACCAGAATTATAACTGTATTTTTCATGTAAACTATTTTAGCATTAATTCGCTTTAAATAATGCCTTATTAGGCTCTTTTCCCATTTCAAATTCTAATACACCTCCACAAACAAGCATTTGATGTGAAAAACGCGGTTCTGATAACGGCAAGCCATTCCATTTCACCGATTGGATATATTTATTTTCTTTACTATTATTCAATACTTTTACTACAAAAGTTTTACCTTCTGGTAATCGTACCGTAACTTCATCGAACAACGGACGGCCAATTTCATAAATCGGAATTCCCGGACAGAAAGAATAAAATCCCATAGAATTAAGGACATACCATGCAGACATCTGCCCACAATCTTCATTTCCCGAAATTCCATCCGGAACATTATGATATAAAGTGTAAAGAATAGAATCGACCAGAGCTTGAGTTTTCCATGCCTCATTTACAAAATTATACAAGTACGGTATGTGATGGCTGGGTTCATTTCCATGTGCATATTGGCCGATCATTCCGGTAACATCGAGAGCAGCGTCAGCATCTCCTGTCAATTCTGAAGGCATCGAAAACATACTATCCAATTTGGCAATAAAAGCTTTCTCTCCGCCCATCTCTTCAATCAACCCCGGGACATCCTGAGGGACAAACCAACTCCACTGCCAGGCATTACCTTCGACATAACAAGAACCCTTAAATGCAGCCCTCGGGTCAAAAGGTGTTACCCAAGAACCATCTATATTGCGTCCTCTCATCAAACGAGTTTCAGGATCGACATAATTCTTCCAATATTCACCTCTTTTTGCATAAGTATCAGCTATATCTTGCTGATTTAAATCTTTTGCCATTTGCGCGATCAACCAGTCATCATAAGCAAACTCTATACCTTGAGAGACTGATCTTCCGCAACGATCAGCAGGTACATAACCTAATTCATTTTTGTATTTTAATTCTAAAGGCATAATACGAGAGACAATAGAGGCCGGCATCATTGAGGTTATACCGGTTGTATCATAAGTCGATGAACGGACGCAAGCCTTCAGGGCTTTATTTATATCGAATTTACGTTGATTTTTAAAATATGCATCAGCTATTACCGAAACGGCATGATAACCGATCATCGTACCAGTCTCATTTGAAGCTAATTCCCATTTTGGAAGGACTCCACTCTCATCATACTTTTTCAGGAAAGAACGTATAAATGCCTGATTAATTTCAGGACAAATTATTGTATATAATGGATGCAATGCCCGGAAAGTATCCCATAATGAAAAAAGAGTGTAATTTGTATAAGTAGTATCTTGTACAATTTCATGATCCATGGTACGATAACGCCCATCGACATCTGATGCGAGACAAGGCGATATGGCTGTATGATATAGAGCGGTATAAAAAATTTCTTTTTGTCGGTCATCATCTGTCTTTATATCAATAACCGAAAGTTCATCATTCCATATTTTACGTGCATCTGCTACGGTTTTCTCAAAATCCCATCCTGGGATATCGGCTTCCATATTTTTTTTCGCACCTTCACAATCGACCGAAGATATACCGACTTTAACCAAAACATCTGTTTTTTGGGGAGTCGGAACAAAAGTCAACAGAGCTTTTGCCGTCTCTGCTTTTACAATATTTCCGTCGACCAACGTGTCTCCAGAATATAATGAGTAAGTAAATGGCCGCGAAAATTTTGCATAAAAATAGACATAGTGATTTTTCGCCCATCCTACGGTATATTTCATTCCCGAAATGGTAGAATCATTTACAATCTGTATTTCCGTAACCGGATGTTGATGACCGTGAATGGTCGGCTCCATATCCAAAATTAAATTGGCAGCTTTACCTTCAGGATACGTATAACGATGGAAACCTGTTCTTAACGAAGCAGTCAACTCTGCAATAATATCATAATCAGACAATCTGACTTTATAATACCCCGGAACAGCTTCTTCTTCTTCATGAGAGAAACGTGAACGATAACCAGAATCCGGATCTTCTGCGCTTCCCGATACCATAAATTTATTTTCTCCAGAAGTAGGCATCATCAGTATATCTCCATAATCACCGATTCCTGTACCACTCAAATGAGTGTGACTGAATCCGATTATTGAACTATCGGCATAATAATAGCCCGAACATCCATCCCATCCAAACAATCGAGTATCAGGGCTCAACTGCACCATACCATGAGGTAATGTAGCACCGGGATAGGTGTGTCCATGCCCACCTGTCCCGATAAATACATTAACATGATCTACATACTCTTCTGCAACATGAATTTGCGAACAAGATAAAAACACTTCTAAAAAAAGCAAAAAGAACATTGTCTGACAACACCTTCTCAATTCCATATTTTTCATGATTATATTTCTACACTATCTACCCAACATTAGATCTAAAAATTTGCCATTTTATTTATGACTATATCGAAACTATGCGTATTAAGTAAAAACAAAGTAAAATATCAGATATTAATTTTTACTTAATGATTCAATAAATAAATTCTTAAAAATGCAGGCTCAATATTTTTAATGCTATTTTCTAAAAAAATATCCGTTGAATAGCGATTGATCGCTATTCAACGGATACTCCTATTAAATCATCTATTCTATATTATTTTTCTTACTTCAACATCAACTTCCAATTTCCCGAATAATATGCAACCGTCAACTGTTTTAATTTTTCTTGATCTCCTCTTTGCATAAAAACATGTTCAAGATCTTTATAGATATAAAACTGCAACCAATAACCGTTATTATACTGTTGCCGAATAGAGAATGCCTGCATCATTTTAGCATACCATGATGTCTGTATATTATACCTATGTGCAACTTGAACGGCAGTCTGTGCATTTTTCCACATCGATTTAGCCATTTTCTTCATCATAGAAGTATAATCTTTATATTTAAATGTAGAAATATCGATTAGTTCACACTGATCATCAATACCCAACGCCTTTAAATCGACTACGGTTTCAAACTTTTTATCGCCATCCAAATCATATTCGACATAGTCAAAAAAGCCGTTATTATCTTTATCGGTATATTTTACCGTACCGAATTTTCCAGGCTTCCTGTCCATACCCATCCACATGCGATCCCAGCCTTGATAATAATTGGCATTTTGATCTATACGCCAACAGCCCCACTCGGCACCATATAAATGCAAACGGCCATCAAATTTCCCGATATACAATTTACCTTTTCCGGAATTATCCATATCCCATTCTCCACGATCACCAGCAACATCCGATTGCTTATTATTATCAATACCTCCATTGTTCCAGCCTATTTTGAACGGATCGAGCGGATCATAAAATTCTACCCGTTCCCAACGCCCACAATCATCATCTTCATCATAAACGAAATTAACTCTCGACCATTCGCCTCTTTCAAAAATCATCTCCTTAGCACTTTCATGGTCAGGATATAAAAACTCTGTCAACTGGCGGTAACGGGGATCCATAAAAAATTTATCAGCCTCAGGCAGACCTCGTAAATTATTAACTTTATGTACCTGGTCAGTATAATCAAAACCTTTACCTTGGAAACCTATCGTAAAATCAAAATCAAATTCGTTTCCGGGGCCATTATCGTTATCTAAATCAACAGCCATAGAAACCCAATCGATGCGTCCTTCTAATTGACGGTTTACATAACTATTAGAGGGTTTACTTCTATCTTTTATTTTAGGAGAATCAACAAAACGTATGGCCATTTCAGTAAGTCCATCGTTATCTTCATCATAAAACAAAAACGGATTTTCCCAATTCAATCGTAAATCTTTAATGTCATACGTAGATGTATGGATTTTCATGAACATCGTCTGTCCGGTATAATCTTCATAGAAGTCACAAATTCCATTTTTATCCCAACAGCGTAAGCTAAATTCATTCCAATTAATATAATTATAGATATTATCTTTATCTAAATCGCACATAATCATATAATGACCATTTGGCCAAACTTCTCCGGTATTTTCTTTCGGATACTCGATCACAATCTGCATATCAGCTTTACCATCATTATCAGAATCAACCCAATCAATAATCAGATCTCCCTGTCCGCCATAAATACCATCCTTATTCCGATCGATCAAAAGACAGTCGTTAATCATATCTCCTTCCATGTCTCCTTCTTTCATATTGCCATCATCATCTAACCACAGAATAGGAGTATCATTTATTGTTATTGATTTAATTGCATCGGGTTTTCCGTCTCCATTCAAGTCGAGATACGTCACTTGATAACCAACAGGAGGAAGAGGCAAACGAAACGGTTCGATCTGCAATTTCTGATTCCAATAATTACGATTATACGGTAATGCTTGCACTGCCGAAGAGATAAGTATGCCCAACATTACCCAATAAATAGGTCTACATTTTTTCATTGTGTGTATTATTTTTTATTCAATTATAAAAAGAGATTCATAAAATATTTTTTCGATATAAGAAAGCCTTATAAATTCATATTTTTCAAACTCTAATTACAAAAGAAAAATCTATGCATTAAAATTCTCTTAAAATCCGGACAAAAAAAAGTAAACCTGTCAAATTAATACGAAAAATTATTAGAGATTTTTATTTTACAGCCAAAATAGTTTTATTTATGTGCATTCAACCACGATTCGGCATCACGATCACCCATCGAAGCAGCTTGCTCCATATCCGATACGGCTCCTGAAAGATCATCTGTTGCAAACTTTGCCAGACCTCTGAAATAAAAGATTGTTGCGGTCGAGTTTCCTTCGGCTATTGCACGAGTAAGATCATCGATACATTTCCGATAGTTTTTCAGATAATAATAAATGTAACCTCGAATCTCAAGAGTCTTTGCATTTGACGGGTCTATCGATACGGCCTTACCGATTGTCTCATACGCATCATCGTATAAACCGATAAACGCCTGACAGATAGACTTGTTTTGATATATTTCAAGCAATGAATAATCGGTATCGTTTTCTTTATGATACTTTAAAACAGCACTATAATCCGATATGGCATCTTTTTGTCTGTTCAATGCCGAATAACACAAAGCTCTGATATAATAGGCATCGGCCCATGTCGTGTCTTCCTGCAATTCCGCGGAAAGGACAGAAACAGCCGCCTCATACTCCCCGGCACGGTGTTTCTCTTTCGCATCATTTAACATCGCAGTACGATTTTCCGAAACAGAGACAGATTGTTTCGATCTGTCGACAGATATATGTTTATCTGTTGACTCGGGTTTATTATTGCTTACCTTTAGCAAATAGACATTTCTCTTTATCTGATTTATGATTTCTGTCTGCGACAAATTCCTCAAAGTCGGCCTCAAAGTCAAATTTCTCAAATTAGGATCACTGTCGAGCAACAATTTCAAATAAGATGCTTTTACCGCAAGATTGGCTAAATATGCTGCTTTATCGCCGTAACCGCCAGAAACAATTCCTAAAATATTTCCATCGCTATCGATCAACGGGCCGCCACTGTTTCCATAAGTTACCGGAACCGATATTTGACAAAAAACAGGTCCGGCTTTTCCGGCATTTACAGCACTCACTATTCCGTTTGTCACTTTCACATTATTTCCCAAAATATCGGAATGGGGATACCCTATTGCATAACAAGTTTCGCCCTCGACAGGGAGTGATGTTCTTAAGCCATAATTTACTGCACCCAAAGTTACAAATTCCGGATCAACGATTTTCAAAACGGCAAGGTCTGTTATGGGGTCGGAAAGTATCGTTTTTGCGTCATAAGAACGGGTGAAGTCCCCATTAATTCCGGTAACTTGGATATACTTGCCACTACTTGCTACATGATCGCACGTGGCAATATAGCCATCGGAAGAGAGGGCAAAACCGCTTCCGATTGAGGTAGATGGCTCTTCTGATGATTTAGATTCGACAGTCGGATATATTTTCATCAAGTAGGTATTCCAATATGCTCCGCTTATATCGAGACGATCACGATACAAGAGCGTTGCAACATGAGGTATATAGCTTTTAGTAAGTTTATAACATATATCCAGATTAAAAGTGCCTTTGTCTGCCGTTAATTCTAAAAATCCATCAACAACTCCTTTTTTTAAAAATTTGAATGGCTTGACTCTCACCATTCTGTATTTATAGCTCGAAGGGATATTTTCATCGGTAAAACGTTCTATCGACCACCGTTCTCCCCGATAATTTTGCCAAATGCCTTCTATCGGGTCTGTCGATCTCGAATCGTGAAGAGCCCGAGCTTCTTCTTCTGTATAACCTTCGACAATATAAACCTTTTTATTCCAGTTTTTATCTTCTGCTGAAACGAAAAAGGTAAAAGAAATCAGCATATAAAGTAAAAAGAAATATTTTTTCATGGTTTAAAATAATAACAAAATAAGAAACGGGGTATCTTCAATCTATTTGGAGAAACGTCTAAAAGCTGTAATTAAATCCGAAACTCAATAACTCTTTGAATTGGAAATGGGTTTTACGATCTTTCTTTTCCAGAGCATCATCATACCTCAGGTGGAGAAAAAGTCGTGTCGAAAAAAAGCGATTCAAGATAAAATCGAAACTATTTTCAAAATCGGATTGAATCTGTTCATAATTGGTAAAATAGAATAAACGCGAACTCCATTTCATATTTCTGAAAAATTCCCATTTAACGGTAAACTCGAAAGAAGAACCGAATTGATTAAGTGTTTTACCTGAAGTAATACCAAAATTCGAAGGGCTTATCTCCCGATCATTTGCTACAAACTTCAGATTATAAGAAAACGGAGACAGCACGACAGATGACTCGAATTTTCTTTTTTCCTGCTTATAATTATAGGACATACCAAGTCCGGCATTAAACTCTCCCGGAGAAAGGAACTCGGCCAATTTCTCATTCGTATTGGCTTGGTAATTATTAAATAACTGTGTTTTAAAAAACAGGGTTGCCGTATAATACCAACTCTTAAATGCTTTTAAACCGAATTTCGAATTGATTTGAAACAAGTCTTCACTTATTCTCACTTTGCGAACAGTATCTTCCGGTGCACTATTAACATTTACTTTCCACTGTACCGTATTGTCAAATAGCATGCGGTCATAATCATCAAACTTTAACGTATACACTTGGTTACTAACTATATTCAAGTTACTTTCGCCTCCTTGATACCAATTTTCAGAAATATGTACTTGCGAAAACTGAATCGAACTTTGAAGCCCGGATATCCAATGTTTCAATTTCTTTTCTCCTGCATTTATAGAAGATTGGGATATTGTAACCTTCATATCCTCAAGTTTCAGCAGATTTTTCCGGGGAGATGTTTCCATAACCATGACTTTGGGGACTTCAGGCAAATTATCGGTATTATATTTGACACATTCCGGATGGTTTATAATCACCCAGAAACGGCCCCTTTCTCTCATGGTCTGCAGCCCTTTGGCCCTTGTCAACCATTGAGGTTCTTCGAAAGAATAAGAAAAAGGTTTGAATGATGAAAACTCTTTCTTAAACGGAGTCGAAACGTATAAAGAATCGGGATTTTTATATTTATCGAAAATTATCGACAAGAAATAAGGCGATTCTAATGCCGAAAATTCTGTATCTTCGGGCATAACGCTGTCTGGGAACAAGACTAAATTTAAAGCTTCTTGAACCTCGGGAGCCAAAGAGATAGAATCGGAAGAAACCAACTGCAACAACATACTTTGCTTTGTATGCAAAGTATCATCGGGATGCTTAACCGGAATCGAATCCAGCAAATGTTGTCGTATAATTGTATCAGGCTGAAAAACCGTATCATTATCATTAACAGCAAAAGTTGTCGTAACGAAAACAAAATTTATTAATAAAGGTAAGATATTCCGGCAAAATTTTAAAAACATAGTTTTGTTCTTTAAATAAAGTCAATTTTCTGAATTTATTTTGTCCTAAAAACAAAGCTTACGCGGCTTTTTACTGCAAATGTAATTATTTTATAGTTAAATACATATTCCTAATCTGTAAAAAACAAAACAGCAAACGCTCTACTGATTATTGTTAATTGATAATTAATTAAAAACAGTTTTCCCATAAATCTGAAGTTTTTTTTCTACTTTTGCGTTTTGAAAAATTATCTGCACAATTAAATTAATATATTAAATATCATAGTAGTGGATACAAAGTATATTTTCGTCACAGGCGGAGTTGTTTCTTCTTTAGGAAAAGGTATCATCTCTGCATCTCTTGCCAAATTGCTTCAAGCCAGAGGTTACAATGTCACCATTCAGAAATTCGATCCGTACATCAATATTGATCCGGGGACTCTGAATCCTTATGAACATGGAGAATGCTATGTCACAGTAGATGGACACGAAGCCGACCTCGACCTGGGACACTACGAACGATTCACCAACATACGCACGACCCGAGCAAACAATATCACTACGGGACGTATTTACCAAAATGTCATCAATAAAGAACGTCGTGGCGATTATTTAGGGAAAACCGTTCAGATTATTCCGCATATTACGGACGAAATAAAAAGAAATGTAAAATTATTAGGGACTAAAAATGAATTCGACTTCGTTATCACCGAAATCGGAGGTACTGTGGGCGATATAGAGTCTCTTCCTTTTCTGGAAAGCGTCCGCCAATTAAAATGGGAACTCGGGAAAAACTGCCTTTGTATCCATTTAACATATGTTCCTTTTATTGCTGCGGCAAAAGAGGTAAAGACAAAACCTACACAACACTCTGTAAAACAACTGCAAGAGGTAGGGATACAGCCCGATATCCTGGTCTTACGGACTGAACATGAATTGAATAACGATATTCGCCGTAAAGTAGCTCTATTCTGTAATGTAGCGCCGGAGGCGGTCATACAGTCGATCGATGTACCTTCTATTTATGAAGTACCGCTAAAAATGCAGCAACAGAAACTGGATGAAATTGTATTGACCAAAACAGGTATGACGTTAGGTGCGACTCCCGAACTGAAGCCGTGGAAAGAATTCCTTGCCCGGGTAAAAAATGCAAAAGAAAGCGTTCGCATCGGATTGGTAGGGAAATATGTCGAATTGCAGGATGCATACAAATCGATCGATGAAGCTCTATTTCAGGCTGCCACATATAACGACCGCAAATTGGATCTGCAACTGATTCATTCAGAAAAATTAAACGAATCTAATGTTGAAGAAATGCTTAGCTCCATGGATGGACTTCTCATTGCTCCCGGATTTGGGCAGAGAGGTATCGAGGGTAAATTCACAGCTATAAAATATGCGCGTGAACACGACGTGCCGACATTCGGTATTTGCTTGGGAATGCAATGTATGGTCATTGAATTTGCCAGAAATGTGCTCGGATATGCCGACGCCAATTCGACAGAGATGGAAGTGAGCACCAAACATAACGTAATCGACTTGATGGAAAGCCAAAAAAGCGTTTCCAATATGGGAGGGACTATGCGTCTGGGTGAATATGACTGTGTTCTCAATCCGGACTCGAAGACTGCCAAGGCGTATCAGTCGACACATATTAAAGAACGTCACCGCCATCGTTTCGAATTCAACAGCGACTATCGTGCCGAATTCGAAGCTGCAGGGATGAAATGCGTAGGAGAAAATCCGGAGACTCATCTTGTTGAAGTTATTGAAATACCTTCTCTTTCTTGGTTTATCGGTGTACAATACCATCCGGAATACAACAGTACCGTGTTGCGGCCCAATCCTCTTTTTCTGGACTTTATTAAAGCTGTCATTAAAAATAAAAAATAATCAGAACTTCTGAAAAGCAAAAAACGATTATAGATAATATATGGATAAAAATACAATCATAGGTTTTGTTCTTATCGCAGCCGTTCTTTTCGGCTATTCATGGTTTACCAAACCTACACCCGAACAATTACAGGAACTTAAACACAAGAACGATTCTATTGCACAAGTCGAACAAAAGAAACTGGAAGAAATACAACAAAGTCAGCAAACGGCTGCAGAATATGCCGATACGACTGCTGTCATTTTAAATGAAGATTCTCTCCGTCAAGCTCAGATAAAAGAGGCTTTCGGCATTTTCTCCAACTTTACAACCGGAAAGGATGAAAAGATAAACCTAAAAAACGACCTTGTTTCTCTTAGCTTCTCGAGCAAAGGAGGATCTTTAACCGAGGCTACTTTAAATAACTATCAAACTCATGATTCGTTGCCGCTTACCCTTTTCGATGAGAAAGACAACCAATACGGATTTATTTTTAAGACCGGCGGACGTATTATAAACACAACCGACCTATATTTTAAACCGATTGTAGGGAAAGACGGAAAGTCTGTAACCATGCGGCTCGATTTTGGTAATGGCAAATTCTTCGATCTTATTTACACGTTGCCCGAAAACAGTTATATGGTAAAGATGGATATCCGCCAAAAAGGTATGGAGACCATTTTACCGGGAAATACTGCAAACCTGGATATATTCTGGGATCAGAAATTACGCAGCCAAGAAAAAGGGCGGATGTTTGAAGAAAGAAACAGTGCAATATATTATAAATATGTCGGTTCTGATGTCGATCATTTAAGTGAGTCTAAAGAGGAGCAAGAGACTATTTCATTGGGTCTTAAGTGGATTGGATATAAAAATCAATTCTTCTCATCGGCACTTATATCAGACGGAAAATTTAATGGAGCGATCATGCGCTCTTCATTAAACAAGAGTTCTGCCTATTTAAAAAATTTCCATACCGAAACAACCGTAGATTATAATCCGGCAGACAATAACGGCCCGGGATTCCGTTTCTATTTAGGACCAAACCTATACCCGTTATTGCACAGTTATGACAAAGGTGTCGACAACGATGAAGCTCTCGACCTGGATAAGTTAGTTCCCCTCGGATTTAAATTCTTCCGATGGATCAATACTTGGATAATCATTCCGATATTTACTTTCTTAGGAAAATATATTGCAAACTACGGTATCATCATCTTATTGCTGACGATCATTATCAAAATCTTCTTGGCTCCGCTCACATTCAAATCTTACATGTCGAGCGCCCGTATGCGGGTACTACGCCCACAAATCGAAGAGATCAACGCCAAATATCCGGGACAAGACAAAGCGATGGACCGTCAACGGGCAACAATGGATTTATACAGCAAAGCGGGGATCAACCCGATGAGCGGATGTCTGCCCATGCTATTGCAAATGCCTATTTTGTTAGCGATGTTTACGTTCTTCCCTTCGTCTATCGAACTGCGTCAGCAATCGTTCCTCTGGGCAAAAGACTTATCATCGTATGATGCTATATTCAGCTGGGATGCTTATATACCTCTGATTACTCCGTATTTCGGAAACCACATCAGTTTATTCTGCTTGTTGATGACCATCACGAATATTCTATATACAAAAATCAACATGGACAATACGGGTGGCAGCCAACAAATGCCGGGAATGAAAGTCATGATGTACTTGATGCCTCTGATGTTCTTGTTTATTTTCAACAATTATGCATCGGGATTGAGTTATTATTACTTTATTTCGACATTGATCACAATCATCCAAACTTATATATTCAGAAAATGTATTAATGAAGAGAAGGTGCTTGCCCAACTTAAGGAGAACCAGAAAAAACCTCGTAAAAAATCAGGATTCATGGCTCGCCTCGAAGAGGCTCAACGCCAACAACAAGCAGCCTTAAGACAACAACAGAAAAATAAACGGAGATAATTTTAAATTTCATAAAAAAGCGACGGTCGGAAAATTTTCCGGCCGTCGCTTTTTTATGAATTACTTTTTCCGAATCTTCGACTGTCTCAAAAATCCGAACAGTTTATCAAAAGAGCTGTTTCCTTAACGGATAAAGAGCAATTCGCGGTATTTGGGCAATGTCCACATCTGATCATCGACAATCAACTCAAGTTTATCGATATGATAACGTATCTCATCGAACTTGGGAGCTACGGTATCGTGATAGGCAATGGCCTTTTCCCGTTCATCGGCAATTTTATTTGCTTTTTTCCGGGCTTCGACCATCTCTTCTACTTTTTCTTTTATCGCCAATTCCCGACGTCCGATTTCTTCGATAATATCCAGATCTTTTCCACACAATAAAGCCGCTTTATCTTCAGAGAAAAGACTTCTTATTTTATAAACATTATCGATAAGTTCCGACTGATATTTGGTTGAGATAGGAATAATATGATTCATCGCCAGATCGCCCAATACACGCGCCTCGATTTGAATTTTTTTCGTATATGTTTCCCATTTCACTTCATTACGGGCTTCCAACTCCTTGCGAGTCATAACCCCCGTAGACTCGAACATCTTAATCGATTCGGCTTTTAAATAATTATCAAAAATAAGTGGGACACTGGTTTCACAATCCAATCCTCTTTTCATCGCTTCAGCTTTCCATTCTTCACTGTAACCGTTACCGTCGAAATGGATCGGCCGACTCTCTTTGATATATTTGCGGACGACGTCCAGAATTGCAGAGACCTTCGGTTCGCCTTTTGCTATTAAAGCATCTACTTCAGACTTGAACTGTATCAATTGCTCTGCAACAGCCGTATTCAAAGCGATCATGGCCGAAGCGCAGTTGGCTTCAGAACCTACCGCCCTAAATTCGAAACGGTTTCCGGTAAAAGCAAATGGCGATGTCCGGTTACGATCGGTATTGTCGATCAAAAGTTCAGGAATCTGAGGAATATCCAATTTCATCCCATGCTTTCCGCTCAACGCAATCAACTCATCATTCGAGCTTTCTTCCAAATGATCGAGAACCTGTGTCAACTGTGTCCCCAAAAAACTGGAGATAATGGCGGGAGGTGCTTCGTTCGCGCCCAAACGATGGGCATTTGTCGCAGAAGATATACTGGCTTTCAGTAAACCGTTATGACGATAAACTGCCATCAATACGTTTACGATAAACGTTACGAAACGCAAATTGTCTTCAGCAGTTTTCCCGGGAGCCATTAACAAAACTCCGGTATCTGTACCTAAAGACCAGTTATTATGTTTTCCTGATCCGTTCACTCCTTTGAAAGGTTTTTCATGAAGCAAAACCCTGAAACCGTGCCTCCGGGAAATTTTCCGCATCAAAGCCATGATCAACAAGTTATGGTCGTTTGCCAAATTACATTCTTCAAATATAGGAGCCAGCTCAAACTGGTTGGGAGCGACTTCATTGTGACGGGTTTTCACCGGAATACCCAATTTTAAACTTTCGATCTCGAGATCTTTCATAAAGGCCGCTACACGAGTAGGTATGGCTCCGAAATAGTGGTCTTCCAACTGCTGATTTTTCGAACTCTCATGTCCCATAAGCGTACGCCCGGTAAGCAACAGATCGGGTCTGGCCGCATACAATCCCTCATCGACCAAAAAATACTCCTGTTCCCATCCCAAATAGGCAAAGACTTTTTTCACATCTTTATCAAAATAGTGGCACACATCTACGGCAGCTTTATTGACACTCTCCAACGCTTTCAACAGTGGAGCCTTATAGTCTAATGATTCGCCGGTATAAGCGATAAAAATAGTCGGAATACAAAGCGTATCATCTACAATAAACGCAGGGGAAGACGGATCCCAAGCCGAATATCCCCGAGCTTCGAATGTGTTACGAATCCCTCCATTGGGAAAACTCGAGGCGTCCGGTTCTTGCTGAATAAGAAGTTTACCGGAGAATTCTTCCAAAACGCCACCCTTACCATCATGTTCAACAAAAGCATCATGCTTTTCTGCCGTACCTTCGGTCAAAGGATGAAACCAATGGGTATAATGGGTAGCCCCCATCTCGATCGCCCACTTTTTCATTCCTTCTGCAACAGAATCGGCAACTTCACGGTCAAGCGGATTGCCGTTATCGATCGCATCGACCAATTTTTTATAAGCTTTCTCCGGAAGGTACCTAAACATTTTCTCCCGGTTAAACACATACTTGCCAAAATATTCCGAAGGTCTTTCCTTTGGAGATGGAACTTCTACCGCTTTCTTCATAAATGCGGTTTCTACTACTCGAAATCTTAATGTTGACATAATACCTATCGTTTAATTATTTTGTAAATCTTTATCATCAAAAATTTTAACGCAACCATTTTTTTATCCGGAATATGGCTTCCAAACAGTCGTCTCTATCGCCGAATGCCGTCAATCGGACATACCCCTCACCGGAAGGGCCAAACCCCACTCCGGGTGTAGCCACGACATTTGCTTCATAAAGCATACGCTCAAAAAACTTCCAGGAAGACAATCCATCCGGAGTTTTCACCCACAAATACGGAGCATTTTCGCCACCATATACTTCCAATCCGGCTTCAGAGAGTCCGGTTTTCATAATGTGGGCATTTGTCATATAATATCGAATGATCTCTTTTACTTGAGCCTGTCCTTCAGGAGAATATACAGCCTCGGCTGCCCGTTGCGTAATATAAGATGTACCGTTGAATTTGGTACATTGCCTGCGATTCCACAACCGATTTAAGGGGATACGTTCGCCGGTAAGCGTTGCGGCAGTCACCTCTTTGGGAACTATCGTATAACCGCAACGGACACCTGTAAATCCGGCTGTTTTCGAAAAACTTCGAAATTCGATCGCACATTTTTTAGCGCCTTTGATCTCGTATATCGAATGTGGAATATCCGAATTTTGTATGTAGGCTTCATAGGCAGCGTCAAAAAGAATCAAAGTATCATTCGACAACGCATAATTGACCCATTTTTTCAATTCCTGCTTCGAAAGAGCCGTCCCGGTAGGATTGTTCGGATAGCAGAGGTAGAGAATATCGATACGGTGTTCCGGAAGCTCAGGTATAAAATTATTCTCGCTCCGACAAGGAATATAAGTGACATTACTCCATTTCCCATCCTCCAAAGTCCCGGCTCTCCCGCACATTACGTTCGAATCTATATAGACCGGATATATGGGATCGGTCACCCCGATACTATTGTCATGCCGCAAAATATCGCCGATATTTCCGGTATCGCTTTTTGCTCCATCATTAATAAATACCTCACTCGGTTCAAGATAGATTCCTTTTGATGTAAAATCATTTTTTATGATCGTATCGATAAGGAAACTATATCCCTGTTCCGGCCCATAACCTCTAAACGTATCTTTAACCGCCATCTCATCTACCGCACTATGCATGGCTTCAATTACGGCTTTGGGGAGTGGCTGTGTCACGTCACCTATACCCAAACTGATAACCTTATCTTTCGGATGGGTTACTTTAAAAGTATTTATTTTCTTTGCTATATCCGAAAACAAATAACTGTTCGGAAGCTTCAGAAAATGTTCATTTACGAGTGCCATATTCTTTCTGCATTAATAAAATTATTCGACTTCTATCTCACCATCAAAAACCTTTACGGCGTTTCCGGTCATAAAAACATGATTTGTCGCTTCGTCCCAACAGATCGACAACACACCTCCGTCCATCTGAACAGAAGCATCCCGTCCGGTACGTCCTGTTATAAAACCAGCTATTACCGTTGCACAAGCTCCGGTTCCACATGCCCGGGTAATTCCCGAACCACGCTCCCACACCCGCATACGAATCACGTTCTTATCTTTTACCTGTGCAAATTCTACATTAATCCGATCCGGGAAAAGAGGATTGTTTTCCAATGCAGGACCGAGTTCTTCCAACTCTATCCGGTCTACATCATCGACAAAAATCACTAAATGAGGATTTCCGACCGAAATCGCAGTTGCTTTAAATAATTTCTCACCAGCCATAATCGGCCTGTCGATCATGAAACCGGCATATCCTTGCGATATAATATGGATCGGCTCCGGAATGCCCATATCTACGGTTACAAGATTCACCTTGTCATCGATAACCTGTAATTTAAGCCATTTTATTCCCGACAAGGTATCAAGAGAAATTTCTGTTTTATCTGTCATATGATTGTCGTACAAATACTTTCCGATACATCGAGAGGCATTTCCACACATCTTGGCTTCTGAACCGTCAGCATTAAAAATGCGCATACTAAAATCGGCTTTATCAGAAGACCCGATCAAGACCAAGCCATCGCTTCCTATACCGGTATGCCATCTACTCCACTCCACAGCTCTCTTTTCTGGATCAGAAACCGGAAAAAGCAATGTGTTTATATAGATATAATCATTCCCCGCTCCATGCATCTTTGTGAATCCGACTCGCTTCATAATATATCATTTTGACAACATAAGTAAATAAAACTATCATTTTTCTTTAATTCTTTGCAAATATATATCATTTTGCCAAAACAATACACAAAACAAAAACTTTTTTCTATACAAAAACGAAGATATTATAAATCATCTTTTTTAATACCATATTTATTACAATCTAATACTAATATATAGGAAAAATAGTCTAATCATAAGATTGCATCCTTAATACTAAAAAAAACAGGAATTATTCGGAATGAAAAACAGAAAAGAATGATATATAGATCGTTTTTAAAGAAGAAATGCAAATGACAAATTTAGTACTTTGATTTTTTATATTCCCAACGATTTATCCATTATTAATTGAGAAATTTTATAACCTTACGAATTAAAATATAAATCGCCATTACAAATAATAATTTTCGAAAAAGATAAGGTTTGTGAAATAAAATAATAAGATAACTTATTTCTTTATTCAAGAATAGTAAGTTAACTTTTTACAACATATAAATCATTTTATATATCTTTTTGCTCATAATTTTACACATAAAATCGCAAAATGTCATTTTATATATTTATCTTTGCACGCGAAACATATTAACCCAATCATTTATGTGTGGAATTGTAGGATATATTGGACCTAAAGAGGCATACCCTATCCTTATCAAAGCCCTGAAAAGGCTGGAGTATAGGGGCTACGACAGTGCCGGAGTAGCTCTCATCAGCGACAACCGGCAACTAAATATCTATAAGACAAAAGGGAAAGTCTCAGACCTGGAAAATTTTGCAGCCCAAAAAGATATCAGTGGAACTATCGGGATAGCACATACACGCTGGGCAACTCACGGCGAACCGTGCCAAGCGAATGCACATCCGCATTATTCAGAATCAGAGAATCTGGCGATAATACATAACGGTATTATAGAGAACTATGCCGTTCTTAAAGAAAAATTGCAAAAAAAAGGATACACGTTCAAAAGCAGCACCGATACAGAAGTTATGGTGCAACTGATCGAATACATCAAAGTTTCGCATAATCTCGATTTATTGACATCGGTACAACTCGCCCTACATGAAGTTATCGGCGCTTATGCCATCGCAATTTTAAACAAAGACAATCCCGACGAAATTATTGTTGCCAAAAAAAGCAGCCCATTGGTCATAGGAATCGGAGAAGGAGAATATTTCATTGCATCAGACGCTACACCTATTGTCGAATATACCGACAAAGTGGTATATCTGGAGGATGGAGAAATTGCCGTAATACATCGTAACCGGGCATTGAAGATCGTAACACAAGACAATATTGCCGTAAATCCTACGATCAACACGATCGAACTAAATCTCGGACAACTCGAAAAAGGCGGATATCCTCATTTCATGCTTAAAGAAATTTTCGAACAGCCCGACTGCATTTATGATTGCATGCGCGGACGTGTCAATATAGAAGGCACCGATATTTCTTTATCTGCCGTCATCGACCACAAAGAGAAACTGCTCCACGCAAAACGATTTATCATCGTAGCATGCGGGACATCTTGGCATGCAGCCCTTATCGGGAAATATCTGATCGAGAAATTCTGCTGCTTCCCGGTAGAAGTAGAATATGCCTCGGAATTTCGGTATCGAAATCCGGTTATTAATCCGGATGACGTTGTCATTGCCATTTCCCAATCGGGTGAGACTGCCGACACATTGGCCGCAGTCGAAGAGGCTAAAGGCAAAGGGGCATTTATATACGGTATATGCAACGTAATAGGCTCTTCTATTCCCCGGGCAACGCATACCGGCTCATACATTCATGTAGGCCCTGAGATCGGTGTCGCCTCGACCAAGGCATTCACCGGACAGGTTACAGTACTTACCATGCTGGCCCTGACACTGGCACGGGAAAAACAAAGCATCAGCCGTGAAGAGTTTCTGCAAGTGGTGCACGAGTTGAGCCTGATCCCGGAAAAAATGAAAAAAGTGCTCGAGACAAATGACAGCATAGCTAACCTTTCGCAGATCTTCACTTATGCCCATAATTTTATCTATTTAGGCCGGGGATTCAACTATCCGGTAGCACTGGAAGGGGCATTAAAGTTGAAAGAAATTTCCTATATTCATGCCGAAGGTTATCCGGCAGCCGAGATGAAACACGGCCCTATTGCCTTGATCGATACCGAAATGCCGGTCGTAGTCGTAGCAACGCAGAATAACCAATATGAGAAGATAATCAGTAACATACAAGAGATAAAAGCGCGTAAAGGTAAAGTGATAGCATTGGTGACGGAAGGAGACACGACGATTAAGAATATCGCCGATTTTTATATCGAATTGCCTAAAACGCTACCTTGCCTCGACCCGCTAATTACAACAATACCGTTGCAATTGCTGGCATACCATATTGCCATTTGTAAAGGCAAAGATGTAGATCAACCGAGAAATCTTGCAAAATCGGTAACCGTAGAATAAAATGATTCTGAAAAAGAGATGGAAGAGTTAAAACATGAGTGCGGTGTAGCCATGATAAGGTTGTTAAAACCGCTCGAATATTACGAAGAGAAATATGGCTCATGGATGTTCGGCCTCAACAAACTTTACCTGCTTATGGAAAAGCAACATAACCGGGGACAGGAAGGGGCAGGCTTGGCATGCGTAAAACTTCAAGCCAATCCGGGAGAAGAATATATGTTCAGGGAAAGGGCTTTGGGAACAAGTGCCATTACCGAAATATTCGAGGCCGTACATGCAAACTACTCGTCCTTGACAGAAGCTCAACTGCATGATGCCGAATATGCCAAACAAGTGCTTCCCTTTGCCGGAGAAATATACATGGGGCATCTTCGTTACAGCACGACAGGGAAATCGGGAATTTCCTACATCCATCCTTTTTTGAGGAGAAACAACTGGAGAGCGAAGAATCTGAGTTTGTGCGGGAATTTCAATCTGACCAATGTCAACGAAATATTTGAAAAGATCACGGCCAAAGGACAGCATCCTCGAAAATATGCCGATACCTATATCATGCTGGAAGAGGTCGGTCACCGTCTTGACCGGGAAGTGGAAAGGTTATACGTAAAATGCGAAAGCGAGGGCTTGGAAGGGATGGACATTACCTATGCCATAGAAGACCAAATCGATCTGGCCAATGTTTTAAAAACGACATCGCCCGGATGGGACGGCGGATATGTGATCTGCGGTATTACCGGAAGCGGTGAAAGTTTTGCCATTCGCGACCCTTGGGGAATTCGTCCGGCCTTCTGGTATGCCGATGACGAAATCGCTGTATTGGCATCAGAACGTCCGGTCATACAAACGGCATTCAACCTATCGAGCGAATCGATAAAAGAGTTGCTCCCGGGACAAGCTCTTTTTATAAATAAAAAAGGAAATATTCGTACAGAACAGATCAATACCCCACAAAACAACAGTGCCTGCAGCTTTGAAAGAATCTATTTTTCGCGCGGAAGTGATAAAGATATTTATCAAGAACGGAAACAATTAGGGAAAAATCTGGTAAGACCGGTACTCGATGCCATAAAAAACGACATAGAACATACGGTATTCTCGTTTATTCCCAATACTGCAGAAGTAGCTTTTTACGGTATGTTAGAGGGGTTCGAAGTATATTTGAACCAACTGAAAAAAAGGTATCTTACAAATCTGAACAACGGTGTATCGGAAAAAGAACTCGATCACATATTGTCGATGCGTATCCGCTTCGAGAAGGCTGTTATCAAAGACATAAAACTGCGGACTTTTATTGCAGAAGGAAATACCCGAAACGATCTGGCAGCACATGTCTATGACATCACATACGGAAGTGTGGTTCCCTATACAGACAATCTGGTGGTTATCGATGACAGCATTGTCAGAGGGACGACCCTCAAACAGAGTATTATCGGTATATTAGATCGGCTGCACCCTAAGAAAATAGTCATTGTCTCTTCCTCCCCCCAAGTGAGATACCCCGATTATTACGGTATCGACATGTCTCGGATGAAAGAGTTTATCGCGTTCAGGGCAGCCATAGCCTTGCTAAAAGAGCGGGGAATGGAGCAAACGATCACCGATGTCTATCAAAAGTGTATCGACCAACGTAACCTTCCGAAATCTGAAATGGTGAATCATGTGAAAGAGATATATGCTCCTTTCAGCACAGATGAAATTTCAAAAAAGATAGCAGCATTACTCACTCCGGCCGACACGAAAGCTGAAGTAGAGATCGTTTATCAGACCTTGGAAGGTCTTCATACCTCTTGCCCCAACCATCCGGGAGATTGGTACTTTTCCGGGAATTATCCTACACCGGGAGGGACAAAACTGGTAAACGAGGCCTTTATCGATTATGTAGAACAAGAAATTTTTAATATAGAATAATGCCCACAATGCAAAAACAAAAAAACGTTTCATTGATACTGGACGACGGCAGCAAATTTTCGGGAGTATCTTTCGGATATGAAAAACCGATTGCCGGAGAAGTCGTATTCAATACAGCAATGTCCGGATATCCTGAGAGTCTTACCGACCCGTCTTATTCGGGACAGATCATGGTATTGACCTATCCGCTCATCGGGAATTATGGCGTTCCCGCACAGAGTTTCTCCGGAAATATCTCTACCTTTCTCGAATCTGAAAAGATACATGCTGACGGCATTATCGTATCAGACTACTCTGAAAATTACAGTCATTGGAATGCCGTAGAAAGTTTAGGTGAGTGGCTGAAACAAGAAAAGATTGCCGGAATCACCGGAGTCGATACCCGGGAACTCACCAAATTGCTGCGAGAGAAAGGGAGTATGAAAGGTAAAATCGTTTTTACCGATGAAAATGAGATCGATTTTATCGACCCGAATAAAATCAACCAAGTTGCACGGGTAAGCACCCGGGAAATCATTACTTACGGGAACGGGAAGAAACGAGTCGTGTTGGTCGATTGCGGTGTAAAACACAATATAATACGGTGTCTTCTGAAACGTGATGTCACAATCATCAGAGTGCCCTGGGATTATGACTTCAACACGATCGAATACGACGGGTTGTTTATTTCGAACGGGCCGGGCGATCCCGACACTTGCGAGATAACGGTAGGACACATACGGGAAGCCTTGAAAAAAGAGCGCCCGATCTTCGGAATATGCATGGGAAACCAACTCCTTGCCAAAGCCGGAGGAGCAAGTACGTATAAATTGAAATACGGACACAGAAGCCATAACCAGCCGGTACGTTTGGTCGGGACAGAAAAATGTTACATTACATCGCAGAATCACGGATTTGCAGTCGACAACAATACGTTAAGCGATGAATGGGAACCGCTGTTCATCAACATGAACGACGGGACGAACGAAGGTATCCGACACAAAAGCAAGCCGTTCTTTTCGGTGCAGTTCCACCCCGAAGCTGCCAGCGGCCCTACCGACACAGAATTTTTATTCGACCGATTTATAGAAATGATATAATTGTCCGACAAATATATGAGCACAATTAAGAAAGTTTTGTTATTAGGTTCCGGAGCTCTGAAAATCGGAGAAGCCGGAGAATTCGACTACTCAGGTTCTCAAGCCTTGAAAGCGCTTCGGGAAGAAGGTATCGAGACCGTACTGATCAATCCGAACATTGCTACGGTACAGACATCGGAAGGCGTAGCCGATCACATCTACTACCTCCCCGTAACACCGTTTTTTGTAGAAAAAGTTATCGAAAAAGAGCATCCGGACGGGATTTTGCTCTCTTTCGGAGGGCAGACTGCACTGAATTGCGGTGTGGAACTTTACAAAAAAGGAATACTCGAAAAATATAATGTACAAGTATTGGGGACTCCCGTACAGGCCATCATGGATACCGAAGATCGGGAACTCTTTGTCAAAAAGTTAGATGAGATTCATGTAAAAACCATCCAGAGTGAAGCCGTAGAAAATATCGAGAGCGCCCGCATTGCGGCAAAACGACTCGGATATCCGGTAATCATCCGGGCGGCTTATGCTTTAGGCGGACTTGGCAGCGGCTTTTGCGATAATGAAGAGGAGCTGAACAAGCTGGCAGAGAAAGCATTCTCGTTTTCACCGCAAGTGCTGGTCGAGAAATCTCTGAAAGGATGGAAAGAGGTCGAATATGAAGTTGTCCGCGACAGATTTGACAATTGCATTACCGTATGTAATATGGAGAATTTCGACCCACTGGGAATCCATACGGGCGAAAGCATTGTCATAGCTCCTTCACAGACTCTGACCAACAGCGAATATCACAAACTGCGGGAACTGGCTATTCGCATTATACGACATATCGGGATTGTCGGCGAGTGTAATGTACAATATGCATTAGACCCCAATTCGGAAGATTACCGGGTCATTGAAGTAAATGCCCGTTTAAGCCGCTCTTCGGCCCTCGCTTCGAAAGCGACCGGATATCCTTTGGCATTCGTTGCGGCAAAGTTAGGATTAGGGTACGGCCTTTTCGACCTGAAAAACTCGGTAACACAAACAACGTCGGCCTTTTTCGAACCGGCCCTCGACTATATCGTATGTAAAATTCCTCGGTGGGATTTGGGTAAATTCCACGGGGTAGATCGTGAACTGGGCAGCAGCATGAAATCTGTGGGAGAAGTCATGGCTATCGGACGTACATTCGAAGAAGCCATACAAAAGGGACTCCGCATGATCGGACAAGGCATGCACGGGTTTGTCGAAAATAAAGAGCTGGTAATACCCGATATAGATAAAGCGTTGAGAGAACCTACCGATAAACGGATTTTTGTTATCAGCAAGGCTTTGCGAAAAGGTTATTCGATAGACCAGATCCATGAACTGACCAAGATAGACAAATGGTTTCTGGAAAAACTAAACCGTATCATACTTACGGCTAACGAACTCGAAACCTTCTCGACATTGGAAACTGTACCGACAGAAATACTAAAAACGGCTAAGAAACAGGGATTTTCAGATTTCCAGATCGCCCGGGCGGTTTTTAAAGATCAGGGAGACATCGACCAGCATCTGCTCGAAGTACGAAATCTTCGGAAAGAGAAAGGCATTGTCCCGGTAGTAAAGCAAATCGATACGTTAGCAGCCGAATATCCGGCACACACCAATTACTTGTACCTGACCTATAACGGAACGGCAAATGATGTGCATTATCTCGGCGACCGGCGTTCGGTCGTGGTCTTGGGCTCGGGTGCATACCGCATCGGAAGCTCGGTAGAATTTGACTGGTGCGGGGTAAACGCCTTGAATACGATTCGCAAAGAAGGGTGGCGCAGCGTAATGATCAACTACAATCCGGAAACGGTATCGACCGATTACGATATGTGCGACCGTCTGTATTTTGACGAACTTACTTTCGAACGGGTAATGGATATTCTTGAATTGGAAAATCCGCATGGCGTCATAGTCTCGACCGGAGGACAGATTCCCAACAATCTGGCCTTGAAACTCGATGCTCAAGGCGTCAATATCTTAGGTACATCGGCAAAGAGCATCGATAATGCCGAAGACCGGAACAAATTCTCGGCCATGTGCGACCGATTAGGAATAGACCAGCCCAGATGGAGGGAACTCACTTCGATGGAAGATATTCACCAATTTGTCGACGAGGTAGGATTTCCGGTACTGGTACGGCCCTCCTATGTGTTGTCCGGTGCAGCGATGAACGTATGTTCCAATGACGACGAACTGGGACGGTTCTTAAAATTGGCAGCCAATGTATCTCAGAAACACCCGGTAGTGGTAAGCCAATTTATCGAACATGCCAAGGAGGTAGAAATGGATGCCGTGGCCGATAAAGGAGAAATTATTGCGTATGCCATCAGCGAACATATCGAGTTTGCCGGCGTACACTCCGGAGATGCGACAATACAATTCCCGCCCCAAAAGCTGTACATGGAGACCATCCGGCAGGTAAAACGCATATCTAAATCGATCGCAAAAGAGTTACAAATATCCGGACCGTTCAACATACAGTTTCTTGCCAAAGGGAATGCGATCAAAGTGATCGAATGCAACTTGCGGGCTTCCCGAAGTTTTCCGTTCATCAGCAAGGTTCTGAAAATCAACTTTATCGATTTGGCGACTCAAATCATGTTGGGAAAAAAGGTCGAGAAACCGCACAAGACATTGTTCGACATCGACTATGTCGGAATCAAAGCTTCTCAATTCTCCTTTTCCCGACTACAAAAGGCCGACCCGGTACTGGGCGTAGATATGGTAAGTACGGGAGAAGTCGGGTGTCTCGGTAGCGACACAAACGATGCTATTCTAAAATCGATGCTCTCGGTCGGATATAAAATCCCGAAACAGAATATTCTTCTCTCTACCGGAACTGCTAAACAAAAGGTAGACATGCTCGCTGCAGCTGAACTTTTGTACAAAAAAGGGTATAAACTCTTTGCTACCGGAGGAACGCATCTCATGTTGGCAGAGAACAATATTCCTTCTATTCGGGTAGCATGGCCCGGAGAAGAGGGGTATCCTCAAGCGCTCGAACTATTGCATGAAAGAGAGATCGACATGGTGGTGAACATTCCCAAGAACTTGACCGCCGGAGAATTGGACAACGGATATAAAATAAGAAGAGCGGCAATAGATTTAAATATACCGTTGATTACCAACTCCCGCCTCGCTTCTGCATTTATTACGGCATTCTGCACAACTCCGATAGAAGATCTCGAAATAAAGGCTTGGGAAGAATATAAATAAATATTTCCTAATCGATTCAGCAAGGATATTCTCAAATCGGGAATATCCTTGTTTTTTTATTTATCGCTTTATCCCGACATTAAGCACTAAGATGTTAAATAATAAGAAATATATATCATTTAATAATCAACATTTTATATTTTTATTGACATAAAAATATAAAATTCACAATCAAACAAACCAGAAAAATACAAGAACATTGTTTATATCCATCAATCTACCAATACATTAAATACAAATTCAATATACACACTAATACACTATGCACATGAAAAATCTAAAAAACCGATTTTTAGTCTTGCTCGCTCTTTTATTTACGGGAAGTTCTCTCGCATCAGCGACAAAACATCCAGACAGAATTTTTGTAAAAGGAGTTTGTACGGAAATAACATTTTACTCTCCGACTACTGTCAGAATATTAAAATATCCACAAAACAGAACTCCTCTAAAAGAATCTTTGGTCGTCTTGCAAAAACCTCAAAAAGTACAATTAACCAGAAATAAATCTGAGAACAATTATTCAATAAAAAGCAATGAAATAAATGTATCGGTCAACACCAATACCGGAGAGATCATTTTTAAGGACTCTAAAGGGAACATACTCCTAAAGGACAAAAGCACACAGTTTTCTCCCCGTAAAGATATGGACAAAGATTCTTACCAAGTAAAACAAACGTTTAATCTCGATACAAATGAACCGATATATGGATTGGGACAGATACAAAACGGGAAACTAAATCAACGGAATCAAAAAGAGTTATTGCGACAACGAAACACAGTGATCTGTATCCCGTTCTTCCAATCTATTAAAGGATATGGCGTTTATTTGGATAACTATTCCCCTACCCACTTTATCGATTCCCCTAAAGAAACAGTTTTTGATTCTGATTTAGGAAATTGTAGCGATTACTATTTCATGTATGGGAAGAGTACGGACGGTGTCGTGAAAGCGATGCGCCAGTTAACCGGGAAAGTTCCTATGTTACCCAAAAGCGGATTCGGATTTTGGCAAAGCAGGGAACGATATGTTTCTCAAAAACAGATCGTAGAAATACTAAAGAAATATCGAGACATGCAAGTTCCGATCGACGGCATTATTCAGGATTGGAGATATTGGAGCAACGATAATAAACATTGGAATGCTATAGCGTTCGATAACCCGGAGTTTTCTAATCCACAAGAGATGATTTCTCAGATACACAACATGAATGCCCGATTAATTATATCGATTTGGCCTTCTTTCGGTCCGACAACTGATATCTACAAAGAATTAAAATCCAGAAATATGCTATTCGATTTCGAGACATTTCCCACGAACAACGGAGTTCGGGTATATGATGCGTTCAATCCCGAAGCCCGTGATATTTATTGGAAATATTTCAATAAAAATATGTTCTCTATCGGAATGGATGGCTGGTGGCTCGATGCAACAGAACCGGAATACCAAGACAAAAATGAAACTCATCTCGACTCAGCCTGCTATTTAGGGTCATACCGAAATTATTATAATGCTTTCCCTTTAGTCTCTGTTGAAGGTGTATATAAAAATCAACGTAAAACAAGCAATGACAAGCGAGTTTTCATTCTAACTCGTTCAGCTTTCGCCGGACAACAAAGAACCGGAGCAATTTCCTGGTCAGGAGATATAGATGGGAATTGGGACGCTTTAAAAGCTCAGATTCCGGCAGGATTGAATTTCTCCATGACCGGTATTCCTTATTGGAATTGCGACATCGGCGGTTTCACCGTCCATCAATATCCGGGTGGCAACAAAAATCAAGCCTATCAAGAGCTATATACTCGATGGACACAATTTGCAGCATTCTTAGGAATGATGCGTTCTCACGGGACTTCAACTCAACGGGAGATTTTCCTTTTCGGGGAGAGGGGCTCTTGGGCATTCGATGCACAAGAAAAATTCATTCACTTACGCTACAAAATGCTACCTTATATTTACTCGACAGCATGGGAAATAACTCAAAACGATGCCTCTCTTATGCGGCCTTTATTTGCCGATTTCGCAGAAGATAAGCACACCCACGATCTTAATACTGAATTTTTATTCGGAAAATCGATTCTTGTTGCACCTGTTTTAGAACCGCAATATACCTTTGGAAAAGATATTGATGCTAAAGTCGATTTCAAACAAATCAGATCGATAAAAGTTTACCTTCCCTCCGGCTGTGAATGGTATGATTTCTGGACAAATGAGAAAATATCCGGAGGAAAATCTATAAATAAGGAGACTCCTATCGACATTATGCCTATTTATATCAAAGCAGGATCGATTGTACCATTCGGACCTAAAGTGCAATATGCAAAAGAAAAGAAGGACACTCCCATCGAAATCCGCATTTATCCCGGTAAAAATGCAACTTTCACATTATACGAAGATGAAGGAGATAATTACAATTACGAAAAAGGGAATTATTCAACTATTGATTTCAAATGGGACGATTCCACTTCTACGCTATCTATCGGAAAGAGAAACGGCAACTTCAACGGGATGCTCAAAGAAAGGAGATTCAAGGTCGTACTCGCATCTACCGAGTCCGGTATCGGAATGGAAGAAAACGATTCACGCTCAAAAATTGTAAATTATACCGGAAAAGTTGTTTCCGTCAAACTTTAATTTCAAGATAATACAATATAATACAAGAAGAACTCAGGCATATTGTCTGAGTTCTTCTTGTATTATATAAAAAAATCAATTTTTATCTGCGGGATATACGACACCTAACTGCCGACGTACTTCATCGATGATCTCAAGAGTTATCAATGAATTGAGATGCGAATTGATCGAAGACTCTCTCTTACCGGAAAGGACCAAATCGATAAACTCTTTTGCTTCATAATAATACTCATTTTCCCGATCATCGGAAAAAAGAATACAAGATTTACCTTTGCGGTATTTTATCGATATTTGACGCGGAGTTTGTATCTTGTCGATTGTAATGGTACCCTCCTCCCCTTGTATCTCTGAAGGAAGTGAAGAGTCGGCTATTTTAGAATACAATATCGTTGCATTTTTATCGCCATACTCAAGATTTACGGCACCTTGTCCATCGACTCCCGTATAAAGCAACATTCCGCTTGCCGAAACACGAAGCGGCCGTCCCCACAAAACGACCAAAGGGTAAATGGTGTAAATACCCAAATCCATCATTGCACCATTGGAAAGCTCGGGTTTGAAAGCATTCATGACTTCTCCGGCTTTCAACTTGTCATAGCGTGACGAGTACTGGCAATATGAAGCGAAATAACGCCGTATGGTTCCGATTTCAGAGAGATTTTGTAAAACGGCTTTAAATCCGGGCATTACCGTCGATTTCATAGCCTCCATAAATGTGACTCCGTATTTTTCGGAAGCTCTGATTATTTGTGTAAGTTCAGACACATTGGAGGCAGAAGGCTTTTCGCACAAGACATGCTTGCGATGTTCCATAAAGAGTATAGCCTGAGCCGCATGCAGCGCCGTCGGGGATGCAATGTAAACGGCATCGATCAACGGCGATGAAGCCATCTCTTCCAGCGAAACGAATGTATAAGGGATATTGTGCTTTGCTGCAAAAGAGTCTGCCGTATCTTGAGAACGAGAGTAAATGGCTGCCGCTTCAAAACGTGGGTCTGCGGCAGCACCATGCAGGAACCAATCTGAGATAAAATTAGTCCCGATAATCCCGAATCTTATTTTCTGTGCAGTATCTTTCACAAAAAATTATTTCATGTTAAACTGTTTCATGACAAAATCGAACGCCCGTCTCTGTTGATCGGGGAACGTCCAGTGTGCAGTTTCCGGAACGATCATCAACTCTTTGGAAGATGGGATAGAATTATATACTGAGAATGTCGATGAAGGAGGACATACCCGATCGTTATAACCACAAGAGAAGAAGATCGGCACATTCAAGTTACGGGCAAAATTTACGACATCATAATAGCTTATTGTTTTTAGTTTCTCCGGTGTATTATGAACTGAAGATTTTCCATTTTTCAGCATATGAGGCCATCCGCCTGCACGGCCGTGAAGATACCCGGTCATATCGCTCAAAGCAGGATAGAAAGATACGGCACATTTTACTCGCGGATCAAGCGATGCGACAATTATCGACAATGCTCCACCTTGACTGCCTCCGTATGTTGCCAAATGTTCACCATCGAACTGCGGTAAAGAACAGATCAGATCGACTCCCCGTTTACATCCCATATATACTTTATTGTAGTAATAGGTATCTCTGTTGTCTAAATTATAAACATTGTAGTCTTGCAATGCTCCTGCACGCAAATTATCATAAAGAGGGCCGCTTATATTGACAGGGATACCGTGAATGCCGACTTGTAAAGTAATAAAACCTTTTTCGGCTTCTGTTATCGCTCCGTTATAAGGACGCACTCCGGCACCGGGGACATAATATATGGCCGGATATTTTCCTTCAGCTTTGGGAATACATAAAATTCCATAAAAACGGGCACCATTGGTTCCATAATTATAGCTAACCTGATATACATTCACCTTTGAAGTACATTTTTCAGGAAGGAGCACCATATTTGCATCTAAAGGCAACTTATCAGACTTTTCTTTCTGACTATTCCAGAATGTTACAAAATCGTCGGGATAAGGGACAGTGGGTTTTACTTTATCAGGAGCAAAAGCGACCGTAATCCAATTGGAATAGGTAATGCCATCTACCGAAACTGTGGCTTTGCAAGTACGGAAACCGGGCTCTTTCATGGTTCCCATTTTCAAGGTTCCGACTCCGTCTTTTAAAACAAGCGTACCGGTTTTTTCCGGAGCTAACATTTCAGGGCCTAATTCATAAGATAGCGTAACGTCAGATACCGGGGTTTGACTTTTCTCCACCGATATAGATATTTTTGGATTTTCGCCCGGTTGATACACCCAATCGGCATGGTCGGGAACCATCCTTATATTGACGTATGTTTTATAAATGGAGACTTGTGCAAGAAGGTTTGTAGCACATAAAAATAAAGCTGTGATAAAAAATAAGTGTTTTTTCATTTTTATTGTATTTAAAATTTGGTATATACAAAGTTAAAATATATCTCGGATATATCAATCTTGCCTTATGTTTATTAACAAACGACAACCTTAAAACTGAGATCTAAACAATCTTCTATCAAGGTTATAGGAATATGCCTTTTTACAAGATATCATGTATCTCGGCCAATGTGCAGACTTCATAAGTAGGTAATTTATCGGGGATAGGCTTTCTTTGCGGATTAAAATATATCTGATCTATCCCGCTCTGCATAGCGCCCCAAATATCGGCATCATAATTATCGCCGATCATCAAAGAGGCGTTCTGGGTGGCAGAGGTCTTATTCAATGCATACTTGAATATGTCGGGATGAGGTTTATTTACCCCTACTTCATCGGACAGTATTATTTTTTCAAAATAAGATGCAATCCCGGCCGACTCCAGTTTTTTGAATTGAACTTCCTTAAACCCGTTGCTGATAATATGCAAATGATATGAACGTTGTTTTAAATAATCAAGTAACGACTTCGCTCCCGGAACAAGATTTTTTTGTTCGGACAATACCGAAAGATAATCGGTGTTGAGCTGCGAAACCAATTGATTATCATATAATCCGATGCGCTGCAAAGGATATCGGAATCGTTCTATGACCAGAGATTCTTTAGTAATGCGGCCATGGTGGTAAAGATTCCATAATTCGGTATTTTTCTCACTGTATATTTTATAATATTCATTAAATGAGGGATAATATCTGCTCAATTCGTACCGATGGTATATTACTTCAAGAGCAATTTCCGAGTTCGTATGAAAATCCCAAACCGTATCATCCAGATCAATGAATATATCTTGATATTTCATATTATCATTTTCAAAAGAAAGAAATGCGAAAATAACACTTTTACAGGCTATTTCCGCATTTCTTACAAATTTTATTTCGACTCTATACTATCAATTGTCAACTTCTATTACCAAATATTTCGACAGGCTCCAGAAACTTTGAGGATTATTGATTACCAAGGTCAAAAGTCCTTTATCATTTTTTACCAACGAATATGAGTCGGCCGGATGATTGGTAAACAACTTCGCCTTTTTCATGTCGAGAGGTATTTCCTTTAACGTCCGCAAATCGGTTTTAATAAAATATTCCTTATTGAAATCTCCTTTCATCACCTCTTTGGCTTTGAATAAACCGCCTCCGGAAAGGATGTTCTGATCTTTCAGCTCTTTAGTCGTACCGTATACATAATATACCGTATTCAGCTCTTTGTCTTGAGAAGAAATCGTATTTTTCTGTTGTTCGGTTTCTTGAGAAAGGTCGGTTACCTTGCCCGAAAGATCCAGAATTGCATCATCAAGTTCTTTAATACGAATATCTCTTTTTGCCAAATCTTCTTGCAAAGATGTTATCATTGCCGTTTTACTCTCTATTTCGGCCGACAAGCGATCTACGGTTTGTTTCAGTTGAGTCGATTGGTATTTGCTATTTTTCAACTGACTTTGCAATTTGGCCAGTTTTTCTTTATTATCTTTCAATGTCTGAGCGACCAATTGCATATCTGATTTTAGCTTCTCACGAGTTGTTTTGTCAACATCGCCCGTCGCATTTTGTTGCACGATAAGATAGTTTTCGGCTTCCTTCATTTGACGGAATCCATCTTCGACTTCATTCATCAATTGCAACATTTCCTCAAAATCGGCTTTAGTCTGGGCATTCACCTGCATCAGAGAGTCGTTCTCTTGTTGTAGTCTTTGTACCTCTTTTCCGCCTCCTTGACAAGAAATCAGACATGTCGAGGCTATCACAGCCACAGTCAAAAAAAACTTTTTCATAACCTTTCTTTTTTTTAGATTTCTATATATTTTTCTTTGCTCGGAAGACCGCCTACCACAATTACAAACTCACCTTTTGGCTCTCTTTCTGTAAAATGAGCAATAATTTCTGCTAATGTTCCGCGAACAGTTTCTTCATGAACTTTAGAAATTTCGCGACTTACCGATGCATCCCGATCTGCACCAAATACCTCAGCAAACTGAGTCAAGGTCTTCAGCAATCGAAAAGGCGATTCATAAAAAATCATCGTACGGGTTTCACCCGACAATTCTGCCAAACGTGTAGAACGACCTTTTTTCTGAGGCAAAAAACCTTCAAAGCAAAACTTGTCATTCGGCAATCCTGAAACTACCAATGCCGGGACAAACGCTGTTGCACCCGGTAAACACTCGACATCGATTCCGGCTTTTCGGCATTCTCGAACCAGTAAAAAACCCGGATCAGATATTGCCGGAGTCCCGGCATCCGATATGAGTGCAATAGTTTCTCCTCCTTTCAATCGGGTTATGAGTCCCTCGACGGTTTTATGTTCATTGAACTTATGATGCGACTGCATGCGCGTCTTTATATCAAAATGTTTCATCAGGATTCCGCTTGTTCGAGTATCTTCGGCCAAAACGCAATCGACTTCTTTCAATATGCGGATCGCTCTCATCGTCATATCTTCAAGATTTCCTACCGGTGTAGGAACTACATAAAGTTTTGCCATAGTTTATGTCAATTTGTAAAACGTTTTTCCAGAATATTATAAAATTCTGCAGCCGGTTCATTGGTTTCGATATCCCACCCGAACTGATCCTGAAGAAAAGCGACCGATTCTTCAAAAGAAAAAATCTCATTCAACGCATCAAGAGTATTATTCATCACCTCATCGCTGTTAACAAATAATTCTCGTTTAAAACGAAACTTATCATTCAAACTCATCAACTTGCGAATATCCTTCCACTCTTTCTCTTTTTCAACCGCACCTGTATCTCCGAATTTCGAACAATCATCACCTAAACTACCGGAATCAACAAAATCCAAAGAATTTTGTTCTACCATCAAAACATCATGTTCTGGTTCGGAATCATTTTCTTGAAGATTTTCTTCGTCGAATCGAGTCGCCGATGTTTCCGGTATTTTTGTTTCCATATGCTCTTCTCCGCCGCAAGCACATGTATTAACAATAACATCCTCACTATCATTACCGGAACCCATCCTATCTCCAGGAGTACCAAAATTATCACATGGTAAACCTTTTACTTTTTCGGTAATAGCCTCTGCTTTTTCTACCGCCAGTTTATACAAGATATCAGGAACCTCCGGAGAACTTTTATCGATCAGTTTCAAGAGTTCTTCCAATTCCTGCAGGGTTCGAAAAATTTGTTCCATATACATAATTGCAACAATTTGTTTATCATTGATACAAAAATACGTATAAAATAAATATGAACCCTTTACTTTTCCCTATTTTACAATGAAATTTTCAATGTAATCATAGACCCATAAACTGTCACCTTTTTATATTGCAAAAATGATACCCAAAACAAAGAAAAGTAACAACCTGCTAATTATCAGCGGCATGAGAATAACACTAAAAAATCAAAGGTGGTGATTACACTCCTCATACTTGTAGATAAATTCCACACATCAAGGAATTATATATTACACAACTATATCTTCAAATAAAAAAGCCTCCCGACTTTTTGTGTCGGAAGGCTTTCGCATACAAGCTATCTCTTTCTTATTTGGACGGAGTATTTGTCGGTTTTGCAATTGCCTCACGCATCGACGTGTCCGCCTCTATATTTTTCATTCTATAATAGTCCATAATACCCAAATTACCGGAACGGAATGCTTCGGCCATTGCTTTAGGAACTTCGGCTTCGGCTTCTATCACTTTGGCTCGGGCTTCCTGCGCTTTGGCTTTCATTTCCTGCTCAAGGGCGATAGCCATTGCCCGTCTCTCTTCAGCTTTTGCCTGAGCAATATTCTTGTCGGCCTGAGCTTGGTCGATCTGTAAACCTGCACCGATATTCTTACCTATATCGATATCGGCAATATCGATAGAGAGTATCTCAAATGCGGTTCCCGAATCGAGTCCTTTTTTAAGTACCAATTTAGAAATCGAGTCAGGATTCTCCAATACGGTTTTATGCGATTCTGACGAACCGATAGAGGAGACTATCCCCTCACCTACACGGGCCAATACGGTATCTTCTCCGGCACCACCGACCAACTGACGAATGTTGGCACGCACCGTTACACGAGCTTTGGCAATCAACTGAATGCCGTCTTTTGCAACAGCTACGACCGGAGGCGTATCTATTACTTTCGGGTTTACCGACATTTGCACGGCCTCAAATACATCGCGCCCCGCAAGATCGATGGCGGTTGCCATTTTAAATTCCAAATCGATATTTGCCTTAGATGCCGATACCAAGGCATGTACAACACGCTCAACATGTCCACCGGCCAAATAGTGAGCCTCTAATTCGTCACGAGTTATTGTACTTAATCCGGCCTTATGGGCCTCGATCATCGCCCGTACGATAATTTGTGGCGGGACCTTCCGGATGCGCATTAAGAAGAGCTGTAAGAGAGAGATGTTTACACCGGATACTATCGCAGAAATCCACAATAAGAACGGGACAAAATAAAAGAAAATAATTATTAGTACGACAATCGCGACTATTAAAAAAGAAGTGAATCCTAACATAAAATTCTACGTTTTTTAGTTTATAATTAATTATTCTTTTTCTGTACAATTATGGTAGTACGGTCAACTTTCTCAACAACAACCGGCACATCCTCATCTATAAAATCTTCTCTTGTCCGAGCCTCTACGCTAATATTGTTGATCAAAACCGATCCCATGGGATTGAGCCGGGATAAGGTTATACCTTCATCACCGACCTTAATCTGGTCCGAAATTAATGTCGGAGCCACAGAATCGATAGAAGTTTTCAAAGCTATCCGATCGAGACTGCGGGAGCGGATAAATAAGATAATTCCACCTATGGTCACAAGAACGGATACTGCAATTGTAAGATAGCCGGCAAATTCGCCCAACTGCGTGAATGCATAAAATATGGCTCCGACAAAAAACAGTACTGCGCTGACTCCGGCAATGGTTATTCCCGGTAAGAAAAATATCTCCAGAATGACCATAACCAGACCGATAAAGATCAATACAGCAATAATAAAAATATCTATTCCCATAACAGATTTCTATTATTTTTTCTTTTGATTTTGCATTTTAATCAGATATGCTATTTCTTCAGCCCGACTTCTTGCTTCCAACTCCTCCGGTTGTCCATAAAGCCCGAGTAAAAATTGTTCGAGTCTGATAATTTGAGGTTCAATAGTTTTTTTATTTTTAGCTGTTCGATATTCTTTTCTTAATTGCTGCAATTTATTTTCGGTCTCTTGAATCGACTTCCGTATATCTTGTGCCTTTATAAATAAATTTCGGGCCTCGCTGCTATCAAAGTCTTTCAACGTCATATAGGTAATCCGGTTATTGATCGGAAATACGAAATCACCTTTTGGAGTACGGGTTTCATTCGAATTGCCTATTCGGGCTATTTTTTCTAAGATGGGTTTATAGTCGGCACCTTTTATCCATGAATCTTTAATGGAATTTATCCGAGCCAAAGACCGGGCAAAGTTCTCATCCCCACCCCGGTATATATTTTTTTCAGTATTCGGAATAAATAAATAGATTATCAATTTATCTTCCGGCTGAAAACGGTCACTGACAAACCATCCGACATTATTCAACTCATCGATAGCCAGCATATAGTCATTATAGATCGAATTAAAAGGCATTCCTATATTCTCGGGGACCAAATAATTGCCTGTATTCAAATTTAAACGCGTAACAAAAATATCATACCCTCCCAAAGATTCTTCGCCGGTAGATGCAAAATAGAGTGTCGTCCCGTCGGATAACAGATAAGGGTAATTTTCATTGGCCGATGTATTGACCGGTTCAGGTAAGATTATTTCTTCGCCCCAACTGTCATCGATCAACTTACTGCGAGACATGATATCATATCCGTTTTTTGCAGTTTTTGCACCATAAAGGATCTTATCTTTCCGCTGGTTCTGATAAACGGTACTGCTGTTTTTTGACGAAAGGTTGAAGAAAGTATTATAATCGTGCAAAGTCCCCGACTCGGACGAGAGTTTATAATGTTCAAAGAACGAGGCTTTATCGACAATCAGGCTATCGATGATTTGTACTTCTTCCACACGACGGAGCATACGGGAAGCCCGCTCAGCATCTTTGATAAGCTTTTCGGCTTCTGCCGTATCCATTTTTTTCTTCTTCAGTTGTTCCAGATATTCATTATATTGTTTCAATGCTTCTTCGAAACGATAATCCCGATAATACAGATTTCCTAAATATCGAAATGATTCCAATATGTTGCGTGATGCAGCATATTTAAGATATTTTTCTGCACCTTTATAATCTCCCGTTTCATAAAGACAAACGCCATACCACTGATTCAGACTCGAATTTGAAGGATTCTTGCGTATATTTTTCTCAAATATAGGCTTTGCTTCTGCAAATTTTCCAGCTTTATACAGTTCTCTTGCCTGATCTAAACTTTGTCCCCAAAGTGACAGACTGCAAATAAAAAGGGAAACCGATACGGTAAGCGGCTTTAATATATTTAATCTCATTTTTTCAGTTTTTCCAATATGACAATACACAAAGATATTCTTTTTTAAGAAATATCTTTCTTATTTCTGTACATTATTTTATATAAAACCTCCTGTTCGAACCAGATACGGTCTTTCGGGTCGAGAAATATGTCCTTAGGCACATAAAAAAATCGTTTCTTATCGCGATAAAGCAAATAGTATGATGCCGTCCACTCGACCCGCACTATTTCAGACCATTTTACAGATTCCGTTTTTTCGTTTTCAAAACAAAATACGACTTGTTCATCGTCGATTTTTAAATGTTTTTCTAACAAAAGGAAGCGATTGTGTGACTGTGTTGCCATCTTAAAATAGGCATTCAACAACAAAAAAGGATAGGTACCGAACAAAAGTATTACGACAACATAGATTGCATCGGCGAAGTGCATAGATAATGCCAACAAAAAGAATACCGGTAAAAGAAACCACATCCAGTTTTTTTTCCAATATTGACGGAAAAGTATCTTCAAATACCGTTCTCCGGAAATCTTATATGGTTGCGTAACAATCACCCTTCTATGTTTATTTTATTAAATTATGCAGGTAAAGGTAAAAATATTTTCCTTAATGGCGTTTCTCAATCACCTAAAATATACTACTTTTGTCAGCTCGAAAAACAGAGAGGGAATATGGCTCCAAAAAGTGAATACGACCTGTTATTATATAACCTTGACCGAAAAGTAAAGAAAGCGATAGAATCATACCGTCTAATAGAAAACGGTGATCGCATTCTTATCGGATTATCGGGAGGAAAAGACTCGCTTGCTTTGGTCGAATTATTAGGAAAACGAATGAAAATATTCTCTCCCCGTTTCACGGCAATAGCCGTCCATATACGGATGAGAAACATTTCGTATCGGAGCGACACTTCTTATTTGAAAAAACATTGTGAACAATCAGGAATTCCGTTTATCGAACATATTACAGAATTTGATCCGGAAAAAGATACGAGAAAATCGCCTTGTTTTTTGTGTTCGTGGTATCGTCGTAAGGCGTTGTTTGCCATTGCGAAAGAGCAACAATTCAATAAAATAGCTTTGGGGCATCACCAAGACGACATCATACAAACGTTACTTATGAACATGACATTTCAAGGGGCTTTCGGGACAATGCCTCCACGTCTTTCGATGAGCAAATTCAAAATGACAATCATCCGTCCGCTCTGCCTGATAGAAGAGAAAGATCTGATAAGGCTATCCCAATTATCCGGCTATGTCAAACAAGAAAAATCTTGTCCTTACGAACATTCGTCGAGTCGCCCCGAAATAAAAGAAGTCATACAAATTTTAGAGAAAATTAGTCCTCAGGTTCGCAGTCATATATGGAACAGTATGACCCATATACAACCCGAATATTTACCGGGATTTACAGATAAAGACAACATAAAAATACAATAGGATATGCAAGGAATTTATACCATTTTATTATTGATCGTGTCAAACATCTTTATGACTTTTGCATGGTATGGTCATCTGAAACTTCAAGAAATGAAAGTTATTTCAAACTGGCCTTTATTTGCCGTAATTCTATTTTCGTGGGGGATTGCCCTTGCTGAGTATTCTTGCCAAATACCGGCAAACCGTATCGGGTTCAGCGGAAACGGAGGCCCGTTCAGTTTAATGCAGCTAAAGGTGATTCAAGAAGTTATCACTCTCATCGTTTTCACTATATTCACTACCTTGCTGTTTAAGGGCGAAGCTTTACATTGGAATCACCTTGCCGCATTTATTTGTCTTATATTGGCCGTGTATTTCGTATTTATGAAGTAAAGGTCTCGCTTTCCCGGCTACCTACCACAAAAAAGATAGCCCAGTTCTATTACGACAATTTTCTTTACAGGAAGATCGTTTGTGCAGATATTACGGATAGTTGTAACGTTATTACTGATTCCGACCGATAAGGTGCATCTGTCACATTTATATTTACTATATTTACAAAATATAGGAGATGGCCCAGCTTAGTCTAACTTGAAGAAGCGCATTTTCGGTTGTCTCTGCTCTCGCCTTTCGGCAATCTTTATAAAAGAGAAAATTGTATGGATATGATATATTTAGATACGGTAGATCGGTATAATGAGTTGTTCGGATTAGAAACATTACACCCGTTGGTAAGTGTGATTGATTTATCGAAAGCGACAAAACTCCCGACTCATTTCACACTAAATTATGGTGTATATGCTTTGTTCCTGAAAGAGGTCAAATGCGGAGATATCCGTTATGGGAGACAAATTTATGACTATTCGGAAGGGACCGTTACCAGTTTTGCTCCCGGCCAGGTTGTCGAGACGGAATTCGCAACCGGCATAAAACCGAGTGCTTATGGAATATTATTCCATCCGGACCTGATCAAAGGAACACCGTTGGGTCGGGACATAAAACAGTATTCATTCTTTTCTTATGCCTCAAACGAGGCTTTACACTTGTCGGAAGAAGAGAAAGAAATCTTTCTCGACTGTTTGAAAAAGATAAAAATAGAACTCAACCATCCGATAGACAATTACAGCAAACGATTAATTTCGAAAAATATCGAACTGCTTTTAGATTACTGCATGCGTTTCTACGCACGTCAATTCATTACCCGATCGTTTGTAAACAAAGATATTCTTACAAAGTTCGAAAATCTGCTCGATGAATATTTTACCGACAACAAGGCTCAAGCCGAAGGGTTGCCTTCAGTAAAATATTTTGCCGACAAAGTTTGTCTGTCGCCCAATTACTTCGGTGATTTAATAAAAAAGGAGACGGGGAAAACTGCACAGGAATATATACAGAACAAAATCATAGATTTGGCCAAAGAGATGATTCTCGGGACCGAAAAGACCATCAGCCAAATATCTTATGAATTGGGCTTTCAGTATTCTCAACATTTCAATCGCATATTCAAAAAGAATGTAGGATATACCCCGAACGAATACCGAAGACTTCAGATTTAAAAACGTCAAAATTTATCAAAACGGACATGATAGCTCAATGTGACAAATTGTTGCACGATAAAACAATGCACCCATTGATCAGCATCGGGAATTTATCGGATATATCTCCGAATGCCGTTATCAAAACAGGCTTTTATCATATCTTATTAAGAGGGCGTTCTTTACAACCCGAATTCGGCGGGCTCTGCTGCGATTATCAAGATGCAACCGTAATCTTTCTACCGCCACAATATCCGCTTTCGCATTTTATGGCAAACATTTCCGATTCGGATAAAAACTATACCTATATATCGTTTCATGAGAAATTGTCTAACAACGCTTGTACGGAAGGAGCACCCGACAACTATTCTTTCTTTTATTACCGCCAAGAGGAGTCTTTACATATTTCTTTACGGGAAAAGGAAATACTCTTGACACGAATCAAAGATATCACCGACGAGCTGAATTGGGGTATCGATCGATATACATATACCTTGATTACTGAAAAAATCGAACTGTTTTTGAATTATTGCAAAAGATTCTATACCCGACAATTCATCACGAGGGCCGAAACCAACAAGCGTATAATGCAACAGATACACAAGATGGCCGATCTCTGTTTTTTCACAGACAAGTTTCCGAAAAAAGAGATTTCATCGACAGACTACTTTGCAAAAAAGTTGGATATGTCATCTGCATATCTCGAAGATTTACTCAAACATGAAACAGGAATGAGTATGGCCGAATATGTTCAACTGCGACGCTTGTCTATCGCTCAAAAGCTGCTTTGCCAAACAGACAAATCGGTATCCTGCATCGCTAAAGAGCTGGGATACCCTTCTTCGGGACATTTCAGCAAACTATTCAAAACCATTTTCGGATACACCCCCGATGAATACAGAAATCTTAATTGAACAAAAAAATCCTTCTATCTTTCTTTTAAGGTCAGATAAAAGGACTTTAGCGTTTTTATAGGGTATCTTGATTATTTCAATAAATCGTACCGTTTAAAACATTTTTGAATTTTGTCGAGAGCAAAGTCTAATTGCTTTTTTGTATGGGTTGCCATCAATGAGAAACGAATCAAAGTGCTATCTGAAGGAACAGCCGGAGAAACTACCGGATTTACGAATACACCTTCGTTGAAAAGGTCCCGAGTAATGCAAAACGTCTTATTATTGTCTCGAATAAACAACGGAATGATCGGTGTCGATGTATTTCCGATTTCACATCCCATATTACGGAATCCTTCTAAAGCATAATTGGTTATTTCCCAAAGATGTTCGATGCGTTCAGGTTCGCTTTCCATAATATCCAGCGCTGCCGATACCGCTGCGGTAGAAGCCGGAGTGATACTTGCACTGAATATATAAGAACGAGAATTATGACGCAAATAGTTCGCCGTAATAGAATCGGTTGCCACAAATCCTCCTAATGAAGCAAACGATTTAGAGAATGTTCCCATAATCAGGTCAACATCTTGAGAGACTCCAAAATGATCGCAAGTACCCCGTCCTTGTTTCCCGAACACGCCGATCCCATGAGCCTCATCTACATAAACTGCGGCATTATATTTCTTTGCTAAATTTACAATTTCAGGCAGATTGGCGACATCGCCCTCCATACTGAACACGCCATCTACGACAATCAACTTCACCTTGTCTTCGGGACAAGATTTCAAGACTTTCTCTAAAGATGCCATGTCGTTATGCTTAAACTTCAATTGAGTCGAAAAAGAAAGACGACGACCCTCGATGATAGAAGCATGGTCAAGCTCATCCCAAATGATATAATCTTCTCGTCCGGTAAGGCAAGATATTACACCCAAATTTACCTGAAATCCGGTCGAATATATGATTGCTTCCTCTTTTCCGACAAAACGAGCCAGCCGCTTTTCCAACTCAACATGTATATCGAGCGTTCCGTTCAAGAATCTTGACCCGGCACAACCGGTACCATACTTCTTGATTGCAGCGATAGCTGCCTCTTTGATTTTCGGATGATTAGTCAGCCCCAAATAACTATTGGAGCCAAACATCAATACTTTTTTACCATTAATAATAACTTCGGTATCTTGGTCACTTTCTATTTCGCGAAAATATGGATAAACACCTAAGGCCTTGGCTTTTTGCGGAGCATCATATTTCGCCAACTTTGCTTGTAACAGCTTCATAATAATAAAGAAGTTAATAGGTTATCACAATTAAGTATCAGATATTTAAGATATTAAAAAATACAACCTAATACAATTACAATTTAAAATTTACAAGTTGCAAAAATAAACAAATATTTTCAATGTAAGATATTTCCGGCTTAAATTTATCATTTTTATTTCTGCAATCGACATATACCCGGCAATGTCATCCGAATCTCAAAGAGAAACCCAAACAACAATCTATCATCGAAACATAAAAAATCTTTGTATTATATAAAAGTTCTCCTGCTTGAATAAAAACGGGGAAATATCCCCTATATATAAAAAAAAAATGCGTAATTTGCAAAATAAAACAAATTTGTAATTCTTAGATACCTTATAACGAATGGAATTTTCCGCACAACAAATTGCAGATTTTCTCCAGGGTGAAATCATCGGAGATAATCAGGTTAAAGTAAATAACTTATCTAAAATCGAAGAAGGGAAACCCGGCACATTGACATTTTTGGCCAACCCGAAATATACGCATCATATTTACACAACACAAGCCAGCATCGTTTTGGTAAATCGAAATTTCGAACCCGAACAAAAAATAAATGCGACTTTAATCAAAGTCGACGACGCTTATTCTTGTCTGGCACAGTTACTTAACTTGGTAGACCAAGCACGTCCCGAAAAAAAAGGCATCGATAAAGATGTATATATTGCAGCGTCTGCAACAATTTCTCAGTCTGTATATATAGGTATGTTTGCTTACATTGGCGAAAATGTAAAAATAGGAGAAAACGTTAAAATTTATCCTCAAGTTTATATCGGCGACAATGTTACGATAGAAGATAACACAATCTTATATCCCGGAGTGAAAATTTACCATGACTGCCAAATCGGCAAAAACTGCATTATCCATGCAGGCGCGGTAATCGGGGCTGACGGATTCGGTTTTGCTCCGCACAATGGATCATACATGAAAATTGCACAAATCGGCAATGTAGTTATCGAAGATTATGTAGAAATCGGAGCAAACACGACTATCGACCGTGCAACAATGGGTTCGACGATTATACGAAAAGGGGCCAAATTAGACAACTTGATCCAGGTCGCCCATAACGTAGAGATCGGTGAGAGCACTGTCATGGCAGCACAAGTAGGTGTAGCCGGATCGACTAAAATAGGGACTCATTGCATGATCGGCGGACAAGTTGGTTTTGCCGGGCATATTAAAGTCGGCGATCGAGTAAATGTTGGAGCCCAATCCGGAATTCCCAATCATGTAGATTCGGATATGAGCATATTGGGTTATCCGGCAGTACCTGCAAGAGAGTTTGCCCGTTCGGCCGTAATGATAAAGAAACTGCCGGAATTAAATCAAACGGTAAAACAGCTGCAAAAAGAGATCGAAAATTTAAAGAAACAACTTGAGAAATAGAATCTCTGTTTTATTCAGAGGGCATTAGTAAAAATATTTATGAAACAACAGACTTTACAAAACAGTTTCTCCTTAACTGGTAAAGGTTTGCATACGGGAATGGAGATTACCATCACTTTTCTCCCTGCACCGGAAAACCATGGATACAAAATTCAACGCATCGATCTCCCGGGACAACCTATCATCGAGGCCGTGGCAGATCAGGTAAGTGAAACCCAACGAGGTACAGTAATCGGGAAAAACGATGTTGTCGTAAGCACCATAGAACATGCAATGGCAGCACTTTACGGAGCAGGAATCGATAACTGCCTGATGCAAGTTAACGCACCCGAATTTCCGATACTCGACGGCAGTGCCAAATATTATATCGAAGCCATAGAAAATGCCGGAAAAGTAGAACAAGAAGCTGAAAGAGATTACTATATTATCAAAGATAAAATCGAAGTTAAAGACGAAAACTCAGGTTCGTCTATATTGGTATTGCCCGATGATCATTTCAGCATAAACGTTTTGATCAATTTCAATTCGCCGGTACTCAACAACCAATATGCTTGTCTGGAAGATCTTGATCAATTCAAAGATGAAATTTCGGCAAGCCGGACATTTGTGTTTGTACGGGAGATAGAACCTTTGGTAAAACATAATCTCATAAAAGGCGGCGATCTTGACAATGCAATCGTAATATACGACCAAAAGACGTCTCAAGAAGAGCTTGACCGTTTGGCCGACTTGATGAATGTTCCGCATAAGCATGTCGATGAACTCGGATATATCAACAACAAACCTTTGGTATTCGACAATGAACCGGCACGCCATAAACTGCTGGATATCCTCGGCGATATCGCCCTCATCGGGAAACCGATTAAAGGCCGTATTATAGCAACCCGTCCAGGACATAAAATCAACAACCAGTTGGCACGTTCAATCCGCAAGGAGATGAAACGCCAAGAGATACAAGCGCCATCGTATGATCCGAACAAGGAACCTATCATGGACGTAAATCGGATCAAGCAACTACTCCCCCATCGGTATCCCATGTTATTGGTGGATAAAATTATAGAAATAGGAAAGAACCATATCGTCGGTATAAAGAATTTTACATCGAACGAACCGTTCTTCCAAGGACATTTTCCTCAAGAGCCTGTTACACCGGGAGTATTGTTGATCGAAGCAATGGCACAAACTGGAGGTTTACTCGTATTGAACTCTGTTGAAGAACCCGAAAAATACTCTACCTACTTCTTAAAAATAGACAATGTAAAATTCCGTCAGAAAGTAGTACCGGGAGATACGGTAATATTCCATATATCATTCATGACTGAATTACGCAGAGGATGTGCCTATATGAAAGGATATGCTTTCGTAGGGAACAAAATTACCACCGAAGCTGAATTTATGGCTCAGATTATAAAAAATAAATAATACCCATTTATGATGAAACAACCATTAGCTTATGTACACCCGGAAGCCAAGATAGCACCCAACGTTGTTATCGAACCGTTTGTAACTATCGATAAAAACGTTGTCATCGGCGAAGGGACACGCATCGGTTCCAATGTAACAATTCTTGAAGGCGCCCGTATCGGAAAAAATTGTAATATTTGTGCGGGAGCTGTCATTTCAGGAATACCTCAAGATCTAAAATTTAAAGGTGAAGAGACGACCGCCGAAATCGGCGATAATACCACCATACGCGAATGCGTTACTATCAACAGAGGAACTGCTTCAAAAGGGAAAACAGTAATTGGTAACAATTGCCTTATTATGGCTTATTGTCATATCGCCCACGATTGTGTAGTAGGAGACAACATCATCATGTCGAATGCAACGCAAGTGGCCGGAGAGGTACGAATCGATGATTTTGCTGTCATTGGAGGAGGGACACTCATACACCAATTCTGCCATGTCGGAGCCCATGTCATGATACAAGGGGGATCTCTTATCAATAAAGATATTCCACCTTATGTAAAAGCGGCTCGCAACCCTATATCTTATGCGGGAATCAACTCTATCGGTCTGCGCCGTCGTAATTTTACCAACGAAACAATTCGCGATATTCAAGAAATATACCGATACCTCTACTTATCGGGGCTGAACAACTCTGATGCTATCGAACGCATTGAAGCCGAGTTACCGGCAACAAAAGAGAGGGACGAGATCGTATTGTTCGTACGCAATTCACAACGAGGTATCATCCGAGGTTATCTATAAAAAAAAGCGCTATACAGGCGCTTTTTTTATAAAGAATCGTCATAAGAAAGGTTCTTGGGACAAATAATTATAATAAAAATCGGATAAGGATGATATGATACAAGATATTTTTACTAATTTTACCCAATAAACAATGGGGGCTATCCTAATAAAAGACGATTTAAAACAAACTAATTATATCTGGTTATGATATACAAATTCTTAATCCTTTCCGACGAAGTTGATGATTTTGCAAGAGAAATCAGTATCGATTCTGAAGCTACTTTTCTGGAGCTGAACGATGCTATTCTGGAATCGGTCAATTATACAAAAGATCAAATAACCTCTTTCTTCATTTGTGAAGACGATTGGGAAAAGAAAACCGAGATCACTTTAATGGAGATGGATACCAATTTTGAAGATGACTCTTGGATAATGTCAGAAACCCGGCTCAGTGAATTGTTAGAAGACGAAAAACAAAGATTGATCTTTGTCTTCGACAATATGACCGAACGTTCTTTCTTTATGGAATTGCGAGAAATCATACCGGGCAAAAATTTAGATAAAGCCGTATGTTCAAAATCGAAAGGCAATCCTCCTGCCCAACTAATGGATTTCGAAGAACTTGAAAAAAACACGACCAATAGCGATAGCGGACTCGGAGAGAATTTCTATGGTGACGAATCTTTCGATCCGTCAGAATTGGATGAAGAAGGCTACAACGATTTGGATATGAATGATGAAAATAACTCGTTCAACGACTATTAATCTATTCCATTATAATATAAAACAATAAAAACAAAGGAGTTATCTAAATAGATCAGATAACTCCTTTGTTTTTTATCCGGTTCTTATCTTATTTTCTCTTTTCACCTTTTCGAAAATATTCTAAAGTCAAAAACTATTTAGTCATCCCTTAAAAAGATCATTCTCTACTGGTATTCAGTAATTTAATCTATAAATAGTTTTGATAAATCTGCAAGTTTCCTTATCTTTAGGTTAAGAAACTTGCAGATTTTATGATTAAAAATACGACTAACAGCCCTTCCCTATTCAGCAACCTGTCTGACATGCTGAACCAATCCCACCCCCTTTATCAATTGGCCGACAAAATAGATTGGGGAAATTTGAGACAGCTTTTCAACCTTTGTATTGTCAGGACAACGGCCGTCCCGGCAAGCCAATCCGTTTAATGTGCGGTTTGCTCATTCTGAAGCACCTTCGTAATCTGTCAGACGAGTCTTTGGTAGAACAATGGAGCGAAAACGCTTATTATCAGTATTTTTGTGGCATGCAGGAGTTTACTCCGTCAGTTCCGTGTGCCTCTTCAGAACTGGTTCATTTCCGCAGACGTATCGGTGAAGAGGGAATTGAACTTATCTTTCAGGAAAGCATTCGTGTGAACAACGAGAATGATGATGACCACCATCATGATACAGCCTTTATTGATTCTACAGTTCAGGAAAAGAATATCACTTACCCCACGGATGCAAAGTTGCATAAGAAGATCGTGAAGAAAGTTCTTGGCATCGTGAAAAAGCTGGGCCTTCCTCTGCGTCAAAGCTATACCTTTGTGTTGAAGGAGATCTATCGTGACCAACGTTTTCGGAATCATCCCAAGAATAGGAAAAAGGCTCTTAAGGCAGACAGGCGTTTACGTACAATAGCAGGAAGGTTGGTCAGGGAACTGAAACGTAATCTTAGAGAACGTCACGACTATGATAAATTGCTCCAGCTCTTTGAAACCATTCTTTCCCAAAGGCGTAATAGCCGGAAAAAACTCTATTCCATTCATGAGCCGAAAGTACAATGTATCAGCAAGGGCAAAGAACATAAGAAATACGAATTCGGCAACAAGGTATCCATCATACGTTCCGTCACAGGTATCATTCTGGGAGCCATGTCCTTTCGCAATGAATATGACGGTCATACCATCGAGGCTTCTTTGGAACAGGTAGAACGGTTAACCGGAAGAAAGATTGAAGTACTGGCTTGTGATAGAGGATACAGAGGCAAGAAGGAAATTAACGGGACGAAGATTATGATTCCCGATGTACCCAAGAAATCAGACAGCCGTTATCAGAAACA
>CASFRL010000041.1 GCA_949297285.1 uncultured Bacteroidales bacterium | reverse complement strand
AACGATTTCAACTCGGCTTCAAACATTTGTTCTAACGCTTGTCGCAAACGAGCACGCGGGCCATCGAAATTATTAACGATAACGGCTATGGCATATCTTCTATTTCCCGAATTATAATATCCGGCATAACTTTGAACGTATGCCATGCTACCGCTTTTCAACCACATTTGTTTGGAGAGAGGTGAATTTTTCAAGAATGAGCGTACCGTACCGCTTGTGCCCGGACGGGGTAAAGAAGCGTAAAATATGGGTTGCAGATTTTTATCGGAAGCGACAGAAGCAAGTATTCGACATATCATTTCGGCAGAAATACGATTTACGGGAGACAGTCCATTCCCATCATATTGGATCAGTTTGTCCAAGTCTACTCCTTTCTCTCGCCAAAAATGTTTTAATACTTCGACTCCTTTTATCGCCGATGCTTTCGGATAACGTGTCAGGGCAATCCAACGCAACAAAGATTCGGCATATAGATTATTGCTGTTATGATTGACTATGCGGATAATATCCGATAACCGGTCGGAAGGGTATCGAAAAAGAGAATATTGCTTGCCTGAATGTTCTGTATCTTTTCCATTTTCAACTAACATACGCATTGTTACGGGTGCCCCTTTTACAGAGATGCGAGACGCTTTCAGAAAAGAGGTCATTTCATCAGCAAGGAATAGTGCAGGATCGGGAAAATCTCCTTTTATGACAAAAGCATTGCGTTTTTCGGGAATCGTCCCGTAAATATACCTTTGTAAAGAAAACGGGGCTCCGTATATATAGGCACTATCGATAGGATTGCGACTGGCAACCAGATAATTGGTAAAATGCAGACCGGGGACTTCGGGATCGACTCTAACAATAGACGGTGTCGTTCCGGCTATTCCTGAGCGCAATGTCAGACGGTAGGTATTATCTCTGTAATTGACGCCATAACATCCGGCTGCGAAATAATTTCCAAGATCTTCCCACAGCCATTTCGGAGAAACTCCTTCGGTATCGAACCGACTATCATCGGCGACAATGCATCCTTCGATGCGGGAAATTCCGGCATCTTTAAGTTTTTTCAATAACGATTCCCGAAAATCATAAACCGGGCGTTTCCCATATACCGAACCCAATGTAGGATCTCCGCAACCGCGTATATATAAATTACCATAGAGAACTCCGTCTTTAATCGTTCCCGAATAGTTCACATCGGTATAGAAACGGTGCTCTCCCCCATACATTTCAAGAGCTGTTGCAGAGGTAAGTAATTTTAATACCGAGGCTGGCAGCAATGTACGCCGGGCATCATGAGAAGAAACGACTTTCCCGGATTCAACGTCTATGATGCAGAACCCGACCGAAGCCGACTGCAATTCGGGTAAAGATACAAAACGGGATATTCCTGCACCGGCATATACGGATGAGGTCAACCCTAACCCCAAGAGTATAAAAACATACTTTATAAATATTTTCATAAACGGTAATCTGATTCTCAAACAAAAGTAACCTATTTCCAAGGAATATGCAATCTTACTTTTTGTTTTTAAATACCATATCCGATTTTAGGTTTACCGATATCGGCGATCATTTTATCTTGTTTTTTCCTGAGTTTTTTATTTCCATAAAGCAATATATACCCCAAGAGCAAAATTTTCGCATTTATGCCGATAGATTCTTATTTTAGATTTTATACCTTAATTTTGAATCGTATCGCTCAAAAAAATAAAAAAGTATCGTACATTTGTTCTTATATAGTAAGTTTTTCAACTAACGAAAAAAAAGTAAAAATGATATTTTCTGAAGAAAATTATGAGACTCACAAACGCGGCCGCATAGAAGTAATCTGCGGGTCGATGTTTTCAGGGAAAACCGAAGAACTGATACGACGCCTTAAACGTGCTAAAATAGCCCGTCAGAAAGTCGAAATATTCAAGCCCTCTATCGATGTACGTTACTCAGAGGAAGATATTGTTTCTCATGACAGCAACTCGATACAATCGACACCGGTAGACAGTTCGGCAAGTATATTACTGTTATCGAGCGGGGTAGATGTTGTCGGTATCGACGAAGCTCAATTTTTTGATCAGGGAATTGTCGATATCTGTAATCAACTTGCCGACCAAGGAACCCGGGTTATCGTAGCCGGACTGGATATGGATTTCAAAAAAATACCTTTCGGTCCTATGCCCTACTTGTTGTCGATTGCCGATGATGTAACCAAAGTGCATGCTATCTGTGTCGAATGCGGACACCTGGCAAACTACTCTCATCGTCTTATCGATAACGACAAGCGGGTATTATTGGGTGAAAAAGGCGAGTATCAGCCTCTTTGCCGCATATGTTACAATAAAAAACATACCCCTAAATAATAATATTCGGCTCTTATATCGAGAGACTCCCGAACAAGACTCTAATTATTATAAAAAAAACAAATAATTATGTATCTTTCCAGCCGTCCTTATACTTTTGACCGAGTCAGCCGAATCATATTCACCATTGCCGGTCTCATCGGTATATTTTATCTGATCGATTTGTTGAAAGGCGCACTCCTACCCTTTCTTGTAGCATGGTTATTGGCGTATCTGATACATCCGATCGTTGAGTTTTTCCATGATAAGTGCCGCATCAAGAACCGGGTTATCGCCATTGTGGCGACTCTGTTATCGGTCATACTCTTTTTCGGTTTGATCGGATGGATCTTTATTCCTTCTATCATCGACGAGATGGATAAAATGAAGGTTCTCATTCAAAACTATATATCAACGGATGTTTCCATACCGTTTATTCCGGAAAGTTGGCATGATTATATCCGGGAAAAGATAGATCTCGAACAGATTGCCCAAATAATGAATAAAGAAGACTGGAAGAATCTGATCGAAACAACGGTTACTCAAGCGTGGTCTTTTCTTTCAGGGTCTGTAAACCAAATCATTACGATTGTAAGTTGGTTTATTGTATTGCTATATTTATTTTTTATTCTGCTCGATTACGAAAAAATCATCATCGGATTCCGAGGCCTGATTCCTCGGCGTTATCGTCGGACTGTATTGGGTATTCTTACAGATGTACAAATCAGTATGAACCGATATTTCAGAGGTCAATCTTTGGTTGCATTTTTAGTCGGGGTACTTTTCAGCATCGGATTTTTAATTGTCGGATTACCCCTTGCCATTGTGCTGGGATTATTTATCGGATTATTGAACATGGTCCCCTACCTGCAAATCATCGGTGTCATACCAACTATTTTACTGTGTCTTATAAAAACGGCCGAATCGGGACAGAACTTCTGGCTTCTGTTTGCCGCTTGCATGGCTGTGTTTGTCGTAGTGCAACTGATACAAGATATAATACTCGTCCCCCGCATCATGGGACGTGTCACCGGGCTAAACCCGGCTATCATACTTTTGTCGTTATCGATCTGGGGGACACTGCTCGGGGTTATAGGCATGATTATAGCCCTTCCCCTCACCTCTCTTGTATTGGCTTATTACCAGAAATATATATTGAAGGAAAATCCGGATAAAGAGACAAAAGAGAATACCAGAAAGCCCAAGAGAGAGAGAAAGAAGAATGTAGAATCTCCCAAAATAGAGGTTGAAAAATAATCGACAATATTTCATAAAAATTCGGCGGCAACATTATTCCTGCAAATTAAAATTTATGGTTATATTTGCCGCCGAATTGGATTTTGCTTTCCATTACGTGAGAACGAATCATGGAAAATGCCGAACCGATAGGCAACATCGAAATCGTATCGATTATTGATTCTAAACTTTAACGATTCATCAAAAGATATAGCGTACGATGTTTTCATTTTCTTTTTTTAAGCGATAATCCCCATTATCTGCGCAAACCGATGTACCCCGAACACCCAAGAACCCGTATTTCTGGATTCCGGTGTCATAATGGTTTTTATTGAACAGGCCAAATAATCTTGCCGGGAAAACATAAAAAGGTATTTATCTGGATTCACGACAAGATGCAGAACGACGAGAATGTATTAAAAATGGAGAATAACACATTTACAGAACAGGATATACTGCTGCTAAGGAAAAAATTAGACCTTCTGCTGCGTACCGGAAAATTGCTAATGGAGAGTGCAGCCGACACAAACCGTATCGAACGGAATATGAAACGGGTTGCTGCATTTATGGGAATTCCCGAGAGCAAACTTCATATCGATATCCGATGGACAATGATCATGGTAAACGTAAGCGATGAATATCATTCATTTTCCAAGTTCCAGAAATGTGAGAAACACGGTATCAACATGACGACTATTTCACAAATCAGCAAATTGTCATGGCGAGCCATCGAACAAGATTATTCATTAGACCAATATGAGAAAGAACTTACTCAAATAGCCGAACAGCCACGAAATTATACCCAACATATCGTTGCTATCGGTGCCGGTTTTGCTTGCGGAGGTTTTTGTAAATTATTCGGAGGCGACTGGATGGCATTTTTATATGCCTCTATATGTGCCTTTATCGGGTTCAAAATACGGGCCCGCTGTTATGAGTCCGGAATCAATATCTATATGAGTATCGCTATTGCAGCATTCATATCGACTTGCTTGGCGTATGCATCATCTTACTTAGGCGGATCGGATACCCCTTATCATCCGCTATTGGCTTGCGCATTATTTATTGTTCCGGGAGTGCCTTTGATCAACTTTGTCGATGACATGATCGACAATCATTTGCTTACCGGAATTACCCGTGCCGCCAATACGGCCATGATGGTCGGAGCCATGACTTTCGGTATCGCCTTTGTCATGCGGGTATTGATGATGGAAGACATCACGATAGACCAGAAATTCAGCGAATTGAGTATGGTTCCGCACGACTCATATTATGTTTATGCCATTGCTGCAGCAATCGCCGCCATGGGATTTTCTATGATATTCAATATCCAACGCCGATTATTGTGGGTCGTTGCCATAGGGGGTATCATTGCCGTATGCACACGAAATTTTATCAATTTCGAATTGGGGTTAGGACCGGTAATCGGCTCATTCATGGGCAGTTTTGTAGTCAGTCTTATTGCCGTAAAAGCCGTACATTGGTTTCATGTCCCGAACCACGTATTGACAATACCCTCTGTCATTCCGATGATTCCCGGGGTATTGATGTACCGCTCTTTGCTGGCATTTATCAATATGCGTGGAATTGTAGGGGAAGTAACCAATGCTTTTTATAACGGTATCACATCGGCACTTATAATTCTTTGCATCTCGTTAGGAGTAGCGATTCCCAACATCTTCGCTCGCCGCTATCTGGCCCGCGACCGACAAATTTATTTGGAACAAGAGTTGGAAAAACGTCGGCTGCGAGGGAAATTTATTGAATGGTAATCGAACTTTTTTGTGATAGGAAAAGGAAGTATAATTTATACTCATAAAATAAAGATTGCGAGATTTTTTCTCGCAATCTTTATTTATAATATTATTTTTGTAAAAGATTAAGATTCATAAAAGAGTTCAAATCTGTCTATTCATTCACACAATAATATCCTTCTTAAACACATGATTTAAATATGAAAAGATTTTTATTCATTATCGGTTTGATCGTAGCACTCACTTGTCCGGCACAAACACAACAAGGTTATAAGAACCCGGTTATTCCCGGTTTCTATCCCGACCCGAGTGTATGTCGTGTAGGAGATGACTTTTATTTAGTAACAAGCAGTTTCCAATATTTCCCCGGAGTACCGATATTTCACAGCAAAGATTTAATAAACTGGGAACAAATAGGTCACTGTCTGACACGACCTTCTCAAGTAAATTTGAACGGAGCCACGGTCTGGGGAGGTATTTATGCTCCGACAATCCGCTATCACGACGGCATATTTTACATGGTCACGACAAACGTTACCGATAAAGGGAATTTTCTTGTCCATACGACCGACCCGAGAGGTGAATGGTCTGAGCCGGTTCAAATCAAACAGGGAGGAATAGACCCTTCACTTTATTTTGAAGACGGGAAATGTTATTTAGTCAGCAACCCCGACAACTACATTACCTTATGCCAAATAAACCCAATAACCGGAGAACAGTTAACCGAAAGCAAACGTATCTGGATCGGGACCGGAGGCCGTTTCCCCGAAGGTCCGCATATCTATAAAAAAGATAACTGGTATTATCTGCTGATCTCAGAAGGCGGAACGGAATACGGACATAAAATAGCCATTGCTCGCAGCCGTTATATCGACGGTCCTTATGAACAAAATCCATCAAATCCGATCTTGACCCATATCAACCGAAATACACAGAGCAGTCCTATTCAAGGAGTTGGGCATGCCGATTTGATACAAGCTCCCGATGGAAGTTGGTGGACTGTATTTTTAGCCTTCCGTCCACAAAGCGATATGCACCACTTGCTCGGAAGAGAGACCTTCCTTGCTCCGGTGCGTTGGGACAAGAATGCATGGCCGGTAGTCAATGGTGACGGAAGTGTAGCGTTGGAAATGGACGTACCGACACTGCCACAACAACCATTTGCCTCCAAACCTACACGCACTCTCTTCACAGATGGAAAACTCGGATTTGAATGGGTTTATATTCGCAATCCTCATCTCGAAAACTATACATTCGATTCTGACAAACTGCGTCTGAAATCTACTTCGGTTACGCTGAACAATTCTAAAGACAGCCCTACAATGGTATGTCGACGGCAACAACACATAAATTTTACGGCAACGACATCCGTAGAATTACAGAAAGCATCATCCGGAGATGAAGCCGGACTAACCGTATATATGTCTGAAACATCCCATTACGATCTTTTCATCAAACAACTTCCCGGGAAAAAACAAACTGTTACACTCCGTTATCAATTGGGAGAACTTTCCCATATAGAAAAAGAGATTATTCTTCCTCAAGGTAACGTCCAATTCCGGGTAAAAGGAGAAAGAGACTTTTATTCATTCGAATACGCAACAGATGGTATGACTTTCCACCAATTAGGGCGGATGAATACTCGCTATCTGAGTACAGAAACAGCAGGCGGATTTACCGGTATCATGCTCGGTTTATATTCTGTATCTGAAAAATCCTCTTCAAAAGGTTATGCGGCATTTGAATACTTCGATTATCAAGGGAAATAGGGAGAATTTACCCCCATAAAAAAACGGAGAAGAAACATTTTTCTTCTCCGTTTTTTTAGATTATGTTACAGATATTCAGCGTTAACAAATTCTTACGCCATAATTTGATGACCGGTTTTATTTACAAAACGGTTTATTCTTAGCGATCAATGATTTTATCTTCTCGACAGAAGCATGGGTGCGTAAACCATCTTCCGGCGTATTCAAACAATAATCGACCAATTTATCTATCGTAGATACGGCCACATGCATACGGGTATCGGAAGAAGCATAGTAAATGTATACCGTGCCATCTTCGTCGGCAATCCATCCGTTAGAGAACAATACGTTCGATACATCTCCGACTCGTTCTTCTCCTTCAGGAGCCATAAAATAACCGCCCGGAGCTGCAATTACCGACGTCGGATCATCTAATGCCGTCATATACATATACAAGACATAGCGCAATCCCGATGCACAGTTACGCACGCCATGAGCCAGATGCAACCAGCCTTTCGACGTTTTTATCGGATGAGGGCCTTCTCCGTTTTTTACCTCTTTGATGGTATGATAAGCTCTAAAATTAATGATCTTTTCGCTTTCGATTTTGGCATGAGTTATATCTTCTATAAGAGCCCATCCGATTCCGCCACCTTTACCTGTATCGATAAAACCTTCTTGCGGACGTGTATATAAGGCGTATTTCCCATCGACAAACTCCGGATGCAACACGACATTTCGTTGTTGTGTAGGACTTTCTATATCGGGAAGACGTTCCCAAGTCTTCAAATCTTTTGTCCTGACAACTCCTGCCGCAGCAATTGCTGAAGACAAATCGCCCGAAGGGGCATTCGGGTCGAGCCGTTCGCTACAAAAGATTCCATAAATCCACCCATCCTGATGCGCCGTCAACCGCATATCATACACATTTGTTTCTTCCGGATTTATATCGGGAAGAGTTATCGGTTCATCCCAAAAGCGAAAATTATCGATTCCATTGGGACTTTCGGCAACAGCAAAGAACGATTTACGGTCATACCCCTCAACACGAACTACCAATACATATTTTCCCTGCCATTTGATGGCTCCGGCATTAAATGCGGCATTTACCCCGATCCTTTCCATTAAGAAAGGATTGGTCTGCGGATTAAAATCATAACGCCAATTCAAGGGAACATGCGCAGCTGTAATAACCGGGAATTGAAAACGATCATAAACCCCATTTCCACACAATGGCTTATTTGCACGACTAACCAATTGTTCATAATTATCGAACAATAGTTTTTTTCTTTGTTCAAAGCTATCCATACTTTCTATCTATTTTTTTACAGTAAATACATCCTTTAAACGTATGTCTTCTGCAGAAGCTCCGATCATCAATTCAAAATCGCCAGCCTCTATTACCCGCTGCATATCAATATCGTACATCACCAACTTATCTGGTGTAATAGTGAAAGTAACCATTTTTTTCTCTTGAGGAGCAAGTGTGACACGCTTAAAATCTTTCAGTTCCATTACAGGACGAGTTACCGAAGCAACTTTGTCGTGTAAATATAATTGAACTATTTCAGTTCCCTCACGAACGCCTACATTTTTTAACATAAAACTTACAGTTAACGAATCTCCTTCGATTATTTCACGCTTATCGATCTTTAAATCGGCATAATCAAACGACGTATAACTCAATCCATGTCCGAAAGGATACAAAGGAGAGGTTTCGGACCATAAGTAACTTCTCATTAACGACGGTTTATGATTATAGTAGAAGGGATATTGTCCCACGTTACGAGGCATAGACACACTCAATTTACCACTGGGAGAAACTTCTCCGAAGAGAACATCGGCAAAAGCATGTCCGCCTTCTTGTCCCAAGTAGAAACCTTGGAATATAGCCGGTACATTCTCTTTCAATATATTGATCGATAAAGGTCTTCCTCCCAATACCAAGGCAACTACCGGCTTGTTCAATGCCACGATTTTCTCAACCAATTCATTCTGCGCTCCTAATAAATTCAAATCGTCCCGATCGCCTCTATGAGTTTCTGCCCATGCTTCTCTACATGTCGATACATTGTCGCCCAATACCAAAACAACCATATCCGAGCGACGGGCACATTCTACGGCTTCGGCAATGAGTTTAGCATCGGCAGCCTTATCATTAGGCGTTTCATTGTCTCCCCAGAACGAAGGAGTTTGCTTGGTTATCTTGCACCCTTCTGCATAATTCACCTTAAAACGGCCTTCAGCATATTCTTGTATTCCTTCCAAAATACTAACCCCGACATGCGGATCTGAGGTATATCCTCCCAAATGCACTCCGGCAGCATTAGGACCTATAACAGCCAAAGAATTCAGTTTTTTAGCGTCCAGTGGTAATAAGTTACCTTCGTTCTTCAATAAAACAAGCGACTTTTGTGCAGCCTCTAAAGCAAGTTTTTTATGTTCATCGGTATTATAAACGACTTTAGAGGTATCGACATACGGGTTTTCAAAAATTCCGACCTTGAATTTCTGCGTCAGGAAACGCAACACGGCACGATCTAAATATTTTTCGTCGAGTTTTCCGCTTCGTACCATATCAGGGATACGGTTAAATGTGGTGACGTGGCGCACCAGTTCCAAGTCTATACCGGCTTCGATCGCCCGTTTGGCAGCTTCCTCTTCATTTGCCGCCAATCCCTGCAACATAAACAGCTCATCGACACCTCCGGCATCGGCTGTTATATAGCCATTAAAGCCCCATTCTTCGCACAAAACGTCGGTAAGCAACCATTTATTGGCGTGATTCTGAATACCGTTCAAATCATTGTAAGATGCCATTACAGACAGCACATTCCCGTCTTTTACACAAACTTCAAAAGGATACATGTGCATTTCACGTACTTCACGCATAGAAGAAGCAACGGGCGCAATATTCCGGCCACCCTCCGGCTGTCCATGTCCGACAAAGTGTTTCAACGTGGCAATCAGATGTTTTCCCGATTTCAAATCTTCCGGAGTACGTCCTTGAAAACCTCTGACAGCAGCCAAACCCATGCGAGAAACCAAATAAGGGTCTTCCGAGAAACATTCTTCGGTACGTCCCCAACGTGGGTCTCTTGCCAAATCCACAACCGGGCTCAATACTTGAGTTACCCCTCTTGAACGCATTTCCAAAGCAACGGCCGAATATACCCGCTCGGCCAGCTCCGGATCAAAAGAACATCCCAATGCAATCGCTTGAGGAAAATATGTAGACTCTTGCGCCATAAATCCGTGTAACCCCTCTCCGCCGAACAAAGCAGGAATACCCAATCGTGTATTTTCTACCAAATAACGTTGATATTCATTGGCACATTGTGCATATTCTTTCGGGTCTCCGTACATTTTAAGATACACGATTCCCGTTCCGTGCGGAAGATACCTTTTGAGAGAATCGACATTGACATCATTATCAACGACAAAGGTCTGTTCTGCAACACGATACAATTGCGCAGCTTTTTCCTCTAATGTCATTTGCGACAACAGCAAGCGCGCTCTCTCTTCAGGAGGCAATGACGGATCTTTATAATCTTTTGTAACACAGGCACTCATAAACAGAGCCATGAGACATAACGGTAGAATTAATCTTCGATTTTTCATAATGCAACTATTATTTGGTTTGTTCTCCATAAAATATTCCTCTCCCGTTTGTACCGATGTAGACTCTGCCGAATACCTGTCTGTCGGCCGCCATACAATTAGGATTATTTCCTAAACGGTATTTGTCATTATTAATCTTTTTCCAGGTTTTTCCATAGTCATCAGAACGGAAAATACCTTCTTCTCCAGCGATTGTACCATATAAATAGATAGCGGGATAGTCACTTCCCGGAGCATTTTTCCCGAAAGCGAACAAATAGGCCCGATCTACATTTTCTATTTTTTCAAAGGATTCAGCTCCATTTACAGATTTATAAAGACCTTTTTTATCGGCATTTATCCAAACTTCTCTCGCCCGACCGGGCACTGTTTTAATCGCATACAATCCGGACGAAGGAACTTCCGAAACGCAAGAGAAACGACATCCGCCGTCTTCGCTTCGATATACTTTTCCTTTATAAAAAGCATAAAACAAATTTCCCAAAACCCGATCCGAAACCAAAGGTTGATGCCATTCCCATACTTGTTTGACTATTCCCGAAGGAAGTCCTTCAACATCGTGCCACGTCTGTCCGAAATCTTCGCTCCGTTTTACGATACCATTCCAAGGGGCTGCAAGTATGATACGATGATCTGTTGCCGACATGGCCACACGCCCTACCGCGCCAAAATTCCAGTTTCCGAAATATGTCCAGTTTTTTCCATTATCAGTAGATACGGCTCCCGTGCCTCGACTTCCATCTGTTCCATGAGTTGCCGTCCGTACCATGTAATCGGGGTTCGTCTCACAAAAATCCAAACCAGTCACATCTTTCATGTTATCTTCTTTGTGCAAAACATTTTCAGGGAATTTGTCGATATCTTCATGGCGGAATCCTCTGACATCGGCCATTCCCGATATCAGATTCACCCCTTTTTCAGGAGTCAGCATACAGAAAGGAACGATCTCTTCGTGCCCGTATTCATAATTTTTCCAGATCACCGTATCGGCAGCGATATTTTCGGTACGCCATGTTGCATACCAATCGACCATCCATACCCGGTTTGGGTAATGCGGATCGAATACCAACGAAGCCGTAGCTGAGGCAAAATGATTTTTAGGCGCCCAAGGGACACTTCCCTGTAACAGACTTTTTTCATTTATATTTTCCCAACTTTTGCCTCCGTCTTGTGATAACCAAAAAGGAAGATTCAGCCGATAATCATACTGCGAAACAATAATCATATCCGTATTATAAGGATTTAACGACACGGCTCCATACCATTTTTTTCCGTCCGGAGAGATGTCGGTCCAATTTTTCCCGTCATATTTATATACCCCGGAACGATCAGAAACGATCAAAAGCCCGTCTTTGCTCGTGTCCATTCGCTGTATCTGTTTGGGAGAGCCCGGCAGCAATTTCCAATTTTTTATTCCGTCGGGGCTATGATATATTCCTATACCGGCAACACCGACATAAGCAGGAAAAGTTTTACCCGTTTTCTTTTTACCGAATATGACCGATCTTATCAGATTACCTGTCGGCACAGCCTTTACAAGAGACCACGTCTGAGCTTGATCTTCAGACACCCAAAGCCCGTTTTTACGAGTTGCAGCCAATATCAGACGGCTATCGGACGGAGAAACAGCTATCGGTTCCCCAATCCATCGATCACCTTGGTTTCCGCCAAACCGATTCTGCGACTTCAAAGAGTCGTCTTCTTGAAACAGTCCGGTTTTTACCCAATTTTTTCCACCGTCCACAGATTTCAGCACATCATGCGGGAGTGCATTCTCATATTTCCCCGCAGCCATATAAACTACATTTTTGTCGTTAGGGTCAACCGCAATACCGTCGATACCATATAAATTGCTTTCGCCAAAACCAATCCAATCGGTCAACGGAATCCAGTTTTTCCCTTGTTCATTCCAGCGATAAGCCCCTCCTATATCGGTTCGGATATATACAAGGTCTTTATAACGGGGATGCACAGCTATGCCGGTTACATAACCGCCGCCACCGATAGCTACATTTTTCCATGTATACGATGAGGAGATATTTTCCGACACTTCTTTCCCCAAAGAGGTCAGTGTTATAAAAAGACAAATAAATGCAAGGATCTGTTTTTTGCTTTTCATGATATTACATTTTATAGAAAATTTTAATCTGATATTTTTTACTATAAGACAAGATATAAGTCTCTACTTTCATTTCGATATATCGATCTCGGTAACTTCATTTAACGGGCGGACGATATCCAATGTTATCTTATGATCTCGAGAATCATAAACATATTCATGAAATTTGTGCCCGTTTACCATTATATCTTTCACCGAGTCGACGTTCTTCACCGTTATTGTCCACGTCCGTCGGTCGAAATCAGGCACATACGGTCCTACAATAGGAGATATGCGAACCGATATCTTTTCTTTGTCCGATACCTGAGATATAGTAGTCGTCGAGAAGCCTCCATCTAAATAGGCATTAGAGATTCCGTCATCCTCTATCAAGTCGAAAGATGATGATCCCGGGGTATAAATATCCAGATATATATGTTCATTCGAGCCAAGCTCTATCGCTCTTGCATAAGCCCGACGCGGAATTATGGCCCCAGATTTCACAAAAACGGGAATATCCTCTATCACAAGTGGCATATCGACTTTTTGTCCACCCAGATATCGTTCTCCGGTAAAGAAATTGATCCATTCTCCTTCAGGTAAAAAAACTGTTTTAGATTGTTGTCCTTTCTCTACTACCGGAGCTACCAAAATCTCTTTTCCGAACAAATATTGATGCCGATGTTTACCATCGCCTTGTATCATTTTAGCGCCCTCCAATCGGGTCTTCATTGCATAAGAATAGATGTATGGGAATAATTGCATACGCAAATGGGTATATTTTCGGAATACACTGTCGGCTCTTTCCGAAACATTCCAGGCCAAATTGAGAGTCGATTTATTCCCGCTGGAAAAGATCTCCATTACCGGATTAAAAACAGCAAACTGAATCCACCGAATGTACAACTCTTCATCGCTTACGTTATCGGCGGTAAATCCTCCGGCATCATTTGTGAGAAACGGAACGTCATACATATATCGGGCAGGATCGGCTACCATCTCGACATTTTGCTGTAAACCGCCACGGGTATATCTCGAATAGTCGGGACATCCGACCTCGGACCAACAAGTTTTAGAATCGCCAGACCATTTGGTCGGGTATTTTTTAAACTCGGGAGAAGACAATGCTCCGATATGTTGAAGAATAAATCCCCGTCCCCGGGTATGCTTGCCATACTTCTGAGTGGCCTCGAAGGTGGATTTGGCAAAAGGAACTTCATCATTCCTGTCGAGTTTAAAGAAATCAAGTCCTTTATCGAAAAGCGGTTTTAAACAATATTGAAAATAGGACGAAACTTCTTCCCGTTCCAAATCGATGACTCCGATCAAACTATTTCCTCCGGCATTGTGCCAAGTATATGTATTGTGGTAAATCGTATCGAAATATCCTCTTTTGTTATAATCTTCGAACCACTGTTCGTTGCCGTTTTTCAAAATAGCATTCCATACCCACACGCCTGATCTTATGGTCAGCGAGTCCATTGTTTTCCACATCGATTCCAAATCGGGATATGCTTTTACATCGCCGGTAAAATTAAGAAAGCCATCAGGACCTTTTCCCCGATTAAAGTTCCAAAACCACGAATCAATCCAATAGGCATCTATCGGATAATCATGTGAAATAATATCCCGAACCCGGTTTAAGGAGCCTTCCTGATCGGTGTATCCTCCGTATAAAACCCCGAAAGCCCAATGAGGAGGAAGAATGATATCGGCATCAAATCCTCTCTTATCGGGAATCGCGCTGAGATTATCTGTCTCTTCAGGACCTTTTCCGAAGGGTGTGAATGATCTTTTTGCAGAAAGCACAATCTTATCTACGGCCATTCCCCAATTTTCGCCCCATGCACCCAATTCCAATATGTATTCTCCCGGTGCATCGACAGGCAAAGCGGAAATGCCTTCACATCCCGACCAAACATAATCGGGAAAATCTTGTAAGGAAAGTTTTCCGACTTTTTTATCAGACTGGTTTTCTTCCCGATATATGCTATAATTCAAAATCTGTTTTTCCGGAATGTACTCTCCCTGCTGCGAGAAATAGAGTTTTTTACGGGCAAGTACCCATATACGATACGATGCAGGATTGTTGATTTTTACCTTTACTTTGAGGATTCTCTCGGACGAAGATGAGTCTGCCACCATAGATGAAAACGGGACAAACGAATTGGACTCGAGGTGCCACCCTTTTATATAATTGGCATGTCTGGGTAGAATAGAAACGATACTGTCGATTTCAAAAAAGCACTCTCTCGGCTCAACAAGGACACCCGATTTGCTGCTAAAAAACTCGCCTTGGTACTCATTTTCTTGAGATACCCCGACTCCTACACTCACGATCAGCAAAAATATAAAAACAGATATTCTCATATATTCCAACTATTTATATTATAGCACGTATCCTATCTTTTTGTTCTCTTCTATTTTTCGGGGCAATAATACAGAAAATGCCATCAACGTATTTGCTACCGGACAATTCCAATATTCCGTAGAGTTCCATTCAGCCCGACGGTCCAAATCGATCACAATGTTATCATTTTTATCGCCTCTGGGTCCGACACAGAAACCGCCGACCATCGTCCCGTAAAAACGGCTGTGAGGCATGGGATTATTATAGCCTATACCGCTTACCAAAGATACATCCAACAAATTACCGCCTAACAGCCAATAAATTTGTGCCCATGACAGTCTTTCCATTTCCTTATTCGAAAACAATTTGGCTGCCAATGCCAATCCGTGAGCCCAACTCGTCCAATGGGCCGATAATCCATGATTTATTTTCTGGATAGAACAATCCGGCATAAAGAAACGATAAAACAATCCGTTGTTCAGTTTTCTAAAATAATCACCTTCCGTAGCCGGCTCAAACCAACAGCCGTAGGGAATGATCGAGAACGGATTTGTTTCGGATATGGGCAAAACATATTTTTCCCAATGCAACATTATGGCTTGCTTTACACGTTCGCATAGAGGCATTTCTGAAAAATCGTAACAAAACCGGCATAGTGCGATCAACGGCTGTGCCGAATGTTGTATTCCTCTATACGGAGATTTTTTTTGGGTATCATAATACCAAAAACCGTATTCAGAGCTTTGCAACGCCAATAACTGCCCGACAACAATATTCAAGACATCGGTACTTATCAAGTTCTGTTTGCATAGTTCCATGGCCGATAAGAGTTTCCATGAAATCGTCGCCGTCAATTCCGAGGCCGACTCTTTGTCGTCAGTACTCGTCTGGGCATATTCCCAACTTTTATAAGCCGATTCTACGGCCTTTTGCGACAATTCGGGCAAAACATTTTCCAATATTCTGGCAGAGCGCAACAATATATACTGGGTAATATATTGAACCATGGGATTGTAATCGACCCGAACAGATCTTTCATCACCCGACTTTATTTTATTGTCGGTAAATCGGTTTTCAGAATTATCGCCATAACATCCCGAATGGTTCTCATACCACCATGTCATACCGGGCTGACAACGGGCTGTTCCGCCCAAACCTACCCCCTCATAAAAAAATCCGTCGGGATCTTGCATTTTCAATAAATATGGGATTACCCATGCTGTTTCGGTTATCCAATCATTATCAGAAACTTTCTCTTCCGAAAAATGGTTCCAACGGAAATATCCGTGTTCATACATATCGGCAAATCCGACAGCCGGCAAATTGGACATAGTCATCCATTTTCGCAAATCACCGGCGTCATACCATCCCCCCGAAACATCGACATATAAATTATTATCTGAACGCATGGCATCATCAAGATGACTCGGACAACGCAAATAATCGCTATAAGCACCGGAACGCCGATCATGAATAAAGTCCAGAAAATAACGAGGAAGTTTCGAAAATACACCATCCGATATTACAAATTGGAACGAACGTGCATCCGACTCCCGAACAACAATACGATATACTCCGGGACTCCGCACCGCTGTAAAATCTCCGACAAGAAAAGTACCCATATCACTTTTCGAGAGGACAAGATCTCCCCGATACACCGTCTTCCAGTCTTCAAATTCGCCCAACGATTCAGAGACCAAGGTTCCCATATCCTGTATCTCGAATGCAGTCACATGCTCATCGAAATCCATGACAAAACGTTTGCAGGCATCACAAAGAAACCCGACATGATTTACATAAATCTGTTTCTGCGGCTTTTTCATTATTCCTTATTTTTCAATTCGGCAATAAAGACTCCGGTTCCATTTGTCGCCACATAAAAACGCCCGAAAACGTTTTTATCCGCACACATCGCCTGCGTCTCATTTCCGGCCTTTGCCTCATCATTGACCCTACTCCAATTTTTTCCGCCATCGATCGATCGATAAAAACGATAAGGATCTTTCTTATCGGACTTTCCCCAAATATAAATGGCCGGATACGTTTCTCCCGGAGCCTCTTTTCCCAAAGCAATTAATGAAGCATCTGCAAATGCCGATAACTTACGCCAGTTTTTTCCGCTGTCATCAGAGAAAAACAGTCCTTTAGACCCTAATGCAGCAAACAGATGCCCGGCTATTCCGGAAGGTGCAACAATCATCAGTTTCCTTTCAGACTCTGCAACCGGTAATTTCGAACACGTTACAAAACTCTTTCCCTTATCTGTACTGACCATAAAGTTTCCCGATTTTCGATCATACAGATAAAAATTCCCATTTACCTTGTCTGCACAAAGAGGATTTACATACTGAAAAATACCTGACCGGATATAAGTTCCGGAAGTCCCTTCAGAACTCATAAATGTTTTTCCTCCGTCAACCGTATAACGGATACCCTCTTGTGTAGCGACCACAAGATTTTGCGGATCGTTGCCCGATATAACGACTTTTCCGCCTCCCCACTGGGGTAAATATCCTTCAGCCATACGGAGCGTTCTTCCGCCATTATCGGAGAGAGCCAATCCTCCCCGTTTCATAGTCCAACCTTCACCACCACAAAAAGCGACTATATCGGGATCATGCTCATAACAATCGATACCCGAAACCTCCTGCAACAAATCGGTTCCGGATAATGAACGGATATTCGGGAGTGTAGAAAAGCGATCGAGATCGGTTATTTGCAATGCACTCAAATCGGCTCCTCCTACATAAAGAAAGACCTGCTGGCTATTCGGCAACAGATTAGATGTCAGTATTACAGGGACCATTTCTTCGTGCCCATACGACATACGATTATCCCACATCACCGGGTCTGCAAGAATATTTTCTGTTTTATAAAAACTGTACCAATCGGTAAAATATACTTTAACCGGATCGAACGGATCGAATGCGAATTGAGAAATTGCCGATCCCGGATATGATTCGGGATGCCAATTCACAATATTATGAGCTTTTCCATTCAATTTTTTCCAGTGCGTACCGCCATCATGAGAAATAAATATACGATTCAAACAATTATGTTGGGCATTTGCCGAGATGAGTATATTATTGTCATGAGGACTGCATGTCACCGTTCTGACTCTGAGTTTTTCGGTTTGAAAAGATACGTTTTCCCAACTGTCATTATTCCGACAGTTCTTCAACCGATATATTCCTTTATCGTTTATGGCAACAAACAACATATCTCCATCTTTCGACAGAGAGAGATCATAAAAGTCGGATGGGATATTGCCAATCTTGATAAAATCATTACCGCCATTCGAAGAACGATAAACACCATTCCCTCTGACTGCAACATAAACATAATCGGGGTCTGCCGGATCGAAGCAAATGGCAATAGGACCTTCTGCGACGTTTCCTCCACTTTGCCGACTATAACGGCCATTCGGTATAGAAGTTATTTTAACCCACTTACCATTGCTGTATTTCCACAATCCATCGCCTAAAGTACCGGCCCACAATTCTCGGGTATGCGGATTTACTTCCAATAAATTACCCGTCCGAAAAGGGTGGAAATTAGCTCCCCAAGTCTTATTCAAAGACATCGGCATCCACGTTTTCCCTTGATCTACGGATTTAAATACATCTGATGGTTCCTTATCGGGATATTTTCCGGCGGCGATATATACGATATTTTCATCCATCGGATCTAAGGCAATCCCATTGATCCCATACAAATTGCACTCTTCATAAGGCACAGATGTTATCAATTGCACTAATTTCTGCGTCTCTTTATCATATCGATAACATCCTCCGACATCGGTACGGAGATATATCAAATCTGCATTTTGGGGATGAATTTTAATTCCGGTCATATAACCGCCTCCCCCTATCGACAAATTACGCCACGTATAGACTTCGGATAAAGAGGGGAAACTTGCCATTGCAGGCAGATAAAAAAACGTCAGCAACAACATGCATACCGCACACTTTCTCATATTCATTCTTGTTACGGGGCAAACGTCGGTTGTTTTGTTAATCTTCGAGTTTATCATACCATGTTTTTTTGAGGGTAAACGTTGTAACTACCAATATCAGAGCGGCAACAATAAAAGAGACTTTATCCATCAATACAAAATAGATAGGAATCGCCGCCAACATCAATTGCCAAATTATTCCGACAGAGACATTGAACATATCTCTTTTGAAATTTTTATTTTCTTGAAATTCGGGATTTTCACGTTTTACTTCCTGCAAGATAGGAGTCCATACTCCCCAAGGTCTTGTCCGCACATAAAAGTCTTTTAAGACTTCCCGGTCAGTAGCAGGGCGTGCATATGTTCCGATTATGCAACCGATAATGGAAATTATCAATATCAGTGGGAAGTAATATAAAGGCAATACATCAAATATCAGTGGGAATAACAGTGCCGGAACCAAGCCGGCAACCATCCCCCAAGCGAAACCCGAACCGTTAAATCTCCACCAATGCCATTTCAAGACATTAGCTGCGACATAAGACCCGTAAATGCCCGATACGATCCACTGCATGACACTATTTACATCCAATGCAAACACACCGAAACCGATACTAACAATAACTAAAATTATACCCGAAAGATAATTTGCCCGGGTTACCTGCTTCGATGAAGCATTCGGACGGATATAACGGCAATATACATCATTCACGATATAGGCTTGAGCCGCATTCAATGTTCCGGCAAAGGTAGACATAAAAGCGGCCAATAATCCGGCAAGTATTATTCCCGTAACGCCAAGCGGGATAACCGGGTGTTTTATAATAACCGGCAATATTTGTTCAAAATCGATTCTATCCCCGATCATCATACTCGATTTCACTTCCGGATACAACAATATTCCCAAAACCGTAATGCCGGCAATCATTAGAAAACGTATCGGGAAAAGTGCTACCGAAACAAAACCACTCATTTTTGCTGCATCTTTGGGTGATTTGGTAGATAATATTTTTTGCATATCATACGTAGGTGCCGGACCGGCCAAACTTACCAAGATACCCTTAAACAGCATCAATCCAAAAAACAGACTAAACAAAGAATATCCGTCAGAAGCAATCTTTTCATTTACTTCTGCATATATCCCCGACCAGTCGATATCCAATGTCCAACCGAAAAAGGGTGAATACCAGCCATCGGGCACAATCAAATTTGCATCGGCTAATGTCACCATTGCAATTATGGCAATCACAATAGACGATACCGACATAATCACATACTGCATGACATCGGCCCAGACGACACTCAACATACCTCCCAGTACCGAATAAAAGACGGCAAACAATGTAAAAACGATACCGTAAATATGCGGGACAAATTCTGGAGAGACGTTTATCGGAATATAAGGAGAAATTACTTCCCAAGGGATAAATATCTCTACGAATTTCCCCAAACCGATAAAACCATAGGCTAAATAAGCCAAACAGGTAATCAATGCAAAAACGACGATAATCCAATGCGAGAATTGGGCATCTTTACCGGTTCCAAATCTGAAAGTTATCCATTCTGCTCCTGTCCGCACCCCGGAACGTCGAAGCCATGCCGACAAATAGACCATAAGGAATACCTGATTAAAAACCGGCCATAACCATGGCAACCAGAGACTTTTCATTCCATAGACAAAAAGAATCGTTACCAACCATGTAGTCCCCGATATATCGAACATTCCGGATGCATTGGACAGTCCAAGCATATACCACGGCATATTATTTCCGCCTAATAGATAAGAATCGATATTCTGTGAAGCTCTTTTCTTTAACAATAAACCGATGACAATGAGTCCGAGCAGGTAAACGAGAATAATTAATAAATCATACCAGCTCAATAAGATGTGTTCCATGATTTTTTGCACTACAATTTCATTAGCAAAAATAAAAAGTATAGCCATAACAGGCTGTTGCTATTATGGCTATATTACAAGGAAATCATCGGTACCGTTCCCGAAAACAGAGATTGGAAAAGTTTTACCGACAGCTATTTTTCAAAAACGGATTATCATGTCACTTCCCGACACTTTTTTATTTTTCTTCGACCCTCTTTTCATGTCATTCAACAGACATCCCGATAAAATAATTTGGCCGCTTTCTCCCATACGGTCAAATATTTTTTTGGCCGGTCCTCGCAATTCGGAGGCGAATACCGTTGTGTATTTTACATTCTTAAGAGCTATATAAGAAGGGGTTTGTGCTGAGACATCGACATCGAGCCCGTTTATCTCGAGTTTTTCTATATCTTCACAGAATATGGGAGATCGGGTATCGACAGAGTCTAATGAGAACGACACGTTATCCATTTTTAGATTTTTCACATGGCGGGCATACATGCCATAGGCCGGCAATGATCCGAACATTCTATATTCCGGATATACGGCTTCTTTTTCCGGAATCGTATCGGTTCTCACAGGAACTTGATGTCCTTTGAATGCAAAATGAATATTCGATAACGTTATATTTTCAATGGAAGCATTCGGAATACCGGAAATAACACAAGGAAGATCCGATCCTCTTTTCTCGCCTTTTACCCAATGAACCGGAGCATAATCGGTAAATGTCCCGACCTCGGTGGCCACGATATCTGAAATATGTATATTTTTTATGCTACCCACTTTCGTAACCGGGAAATCGGGATGATATGCCCGCGCCCTATTCCCGAGTCTGATAAACAGTGGATTATTTATCTTATTCATTACGATACCCTTTATCAAAATATTGTCCATTACCCCTCCATCTACAATTTCCAAGGCAATGCCCGAATATCGGGTATTAAATATGACACAATTGCTGATAACGATATTCTTAAAGCCCGTATTTGTTTCGGTTCCCATTTTTATGGCGTTACAATCACTGGTCACCGTACAGTTTGTAATCGTTATATCACGGCAAATATCTGCCGAGGTACTCTTGAAACAGATTCCATCATCTTCGGCATCAATATAACAGTTCGATATATGCACATGCTGACTGTTGTCGATGTCCATTCCATCATTATTTACATTACAATAACGATTATAGACTTTGATGCCGTCTATATTTACATATTTACAAGCCAAAAAATGCATCATCCAGAAAGCGGAATTCTGGAATGTCAAACTCTGAAGTTCTATATTTTCACATTCTACAAACCGGAGCAATTTCGGACGATATGCTTCGTATCGTATCGGGTAAAGAGCGCCCTGACCGTCGAAAGTACCCAAACCTTCCAACCTTACATTTTTACAGCGCTCAGCATTTATTACGGCAACGACATCATTCCGAAACGACAGGTAAGACTGTTCGGGTAAATAATAATCTTTAATATCGGGACTTCCTAAAATAACCGCACCTGCATCTAAGGATAAGGTAATATTATCTTTTAAAAACAGACTTCCCGTAAGGTATTTTCCCGACGGGAAATACAAGGTTCCTCCACCGGCATTGGCACAAGAATCGATCACGGCTTGCAGACGTTCTGTATTCTTGGTAGATCCGTCATTTACGACACCTGCTGAAAGGACATTTACATATCTGCCGGCATATATGCTGCAGACATTACAAAAAAACAATACCATTGCAGACGACAAGGCAAAAAATATGTTTTTCATATAATCAAAATATTAAAAATAAAAATACTAAAAAGAGAATGTATCGCAAATTTAAATAATTCAGGATACATTCTCACCAATCAAACTCTAAATACAATTATCAATAATCTTATCGACAAAAAAATATGAACGTTTTACTATGAAGCGATCTTATAACATTTATACCCTCGGTTTTTCAATTTAAGTTCTAACAATAAAAAACGGTTGGCATAACATAACGTATCGATAGTCAATGTACTATCTCCATTCGAACCTCCGGACAGCAACATCCCGTTAATATCCCGAATCGAATAAGCAACGACATCATCGGCATTATTCACGATTATACATTTTGCATTCCGGTCATAATGGATAGAGATATCTGTTTCTACATCGGCGGTTTTTACTCCGGACGTACCGCTATTTTGATAGTTGACAACGGCAACCTCACTGTCGCGCAATCCGCCTTTTACGGCAATCGCTTTTATTTGTACAGCATTTCCGACTTCGAATGGTCCGGTATAACGGGTCGAAGAAGTCGTCGGTTCAGAGCCATCGGTCGTGTAATAAATTTCGGCATCCTCCGGAACAGATTTTATCGTAACCCGAGTATTCGTATATACCATTCCCCCCGCAGGTGTAATCATTGGAGTCACGGCCTTGGTCAATACATCGATAGACTCACCGCAATAGACTCCACGTCCGCCAGAACCGATAAACAAACGACCGGGGACACTTCTGTCCGCTGCCATCTGGCGAGGATTATTCGATACTTGATGTGCTTCGTCATTTATCTGCATCCAATCAACACCTCCGTTCAAAGAACAAAATACGCCCCATCCCATAGATTCTTGCTGGGCATGAATATATACAATCGGAGTAGTTTCATTGATAGGAGGACCTATGGCTACGGTCTTGCAGTTAACAAACTCTTCTATTTTGGTAAAACTTGCCCCGGAATTGACAGAATGGTATATTCCTTTTCCACCGATACTTATCCAGAGATCACCCTCTGTATAAGGAGATGCTGCCATATAGACACCGGGAGAATCGGACGATGAAGGAGAAGGCAGGCCGGATGATCTCTGAGAGAAACTTTCTCCGCCATCTTCACTTACATAACATTTTCCCGAGATAAAAGCATAATATTTATTTCCGTTTATTCTGTCCGAAATCAATGCTTTATTATAGTTATTCCAGAATTCTTTATTGTAGGTATTCGAAGGAAGACCGCTTACATTTTTCCATGTTGCACCGTCATCTTTGGTAACAAGCGGTGTTTTATTGCTTCCCGTCGGAATAAAAATATAGTTTTTTACATCTTTCGAAGAGTATGCAACTTTTCCTGTAACATTAGGCGAATAAACCGTACGCCATGAATCGCCGGCATCATCCGAACGCGAAACTCTGAATCCGGATGCACCCCAACCGTTAGAAGAGACCCGAACGATACTTGCCGGATTCAACTCGCAAAAATCGATTCCCGTAGATTCCTGTTCTCCAAATCGTACAGTAGGATAATCGGTCATCGAATCATGACGCAATCCGCCATTGTCGGCACATCCGTTATAAAGAATTGCATTTGTCGGCGGACAAACAATATCGAAGATCACCAACTCTTCTACACCCCAAGGAACCGACTCATAATGAATGCTTGCTGCGGTTACATCGTCGGTTTTCCAAGGTAAATACCAATCTGTAAACCACAATTGTTTCGTATCGAACGGGTTAAAAGCTACACCGGCAATCGCAGCCCCCATGTGCTCGTCACGATACCAAGGGACATTATTATAGAAAGTCTTATTATTCGTAATGATCTGCCAACGGTCTCCGCCATTTGTTGTTCTGAAGATTTTAGTTTTATACGCAGACAATTGTTGTGTAATCACAACATGAGCAGGATCGGTAGGATCGATAGCAATCGAATTGTAATCACTGACACTTGCATTGGGAGAGTTTTTCACCAGACTTCCTCCGGAATACTTATAGACACCGTTCTTAGAGGTTATCCATACTACCCCGTCTGTACCCACGGCAACCGAACGGGGATTTAGTGACGATGTCCCGTCTATCAAAGAGAATGTGACACCTCTGTCCGAAGATTCGTATACGCCCGAATTATAAGCTGTCAAATAGACCTTTGCCGGATTAGACGGGTCAAAGGCAATCGAGCGGATGCCTACGCCGGATGCATCTGTCGGCACTGTCGAAATATTGCTCCATGTCGAACCGCCATTTTCAGAGCGGAATAAACCATCGAAACGGGTTCCTGCCAATACAATGTTTCCCTCTCCTTCGGGAATTACGGCAAGACATTCACCCGTACTACGATTGCCTTGATTGCCTCTATACCGTTTATTCAACACCTGTTTCCACGTTTGCCCCCGGTTCGAAGATTTATACACTCCTTGCGGATATGGGTCTGTATCTATCCAACTGTCTCCGGCTCCCGGACCCAAAGCTACATAGATCTCATCGGGATTTTGAGGGTTCAATGCAATACCGTCGGTACTCCATAAAGACTTGTTTTCCACGGGTATCCACTCCATCAATTGCACCCAATAAGGATGATCGGGATGCTGGTCGTTCGGAGCTTCATAACGGTATACACCACCGACATCTGTCCGGATATAAATCAGATTTTCTTCCTTGGGGTGTGCAACGATACCCGTTACATATCCGCCACCTCCGGCAGGGATAGTTCCCCATTGATAAAACTGCGAATATAGATCCAGTCCGAAAAGAAACTGTACTATGCAAATCAATATTACCGTTTTTTTCATCATCAATTTGTTTATTTATTATTCAACTCTTCCTTTTCTATTTTTTTATACCAATCTCTCATGATATAAAAAGCTTTCTTCTTTTTTCCGTAATTCGAAATCAATCCTTTCCGGTTATAATCATCCTGTATTCCCACCAACGGACGTTTGGGTGACCTAAAATCCATCAATATCCACGGAGTCGTAGCCGAAAGTCCTTCTATCTTTTCCAGCATCCGGATAGATGCCTTGTACATATCTTCCTGAAACTCTTCTGTCCAGCGTTCTGTTTTATCGCCATGTTTCCCGTATAAGGCCCCGCCTCCGAATTCACTGATCAAGACAGGTTTATTTTTGGGCAATTCCCATCTTACCCGATCACACTTTTCGGGTAACCCGTCGTACCATCCGATATATTGGTTGAAGCTAAATACATCCAGGTATTCTCCCAATGGATCGTGCACGGTCATCACTCCGGGGGCAAATTCTTTCTTCTCCATAGCTGCACTTATCAACCGGCTATCGTCCAACTGGCGAGTAAACGCAACCAAACTTTTCAAAAATTCGAGCCTTGCATCGCTCAACGGGGTTTCATTGGCAACCGACCAGATGATGATATTGCAACGGTTTTTATCTCGGGTAATAATCTCCCGCATTTGATTTTTAGCATTTTGCAGCACATCGGGATTTGTCCAGTCTATCGTCCAATATACCGGCACTTCGGACCACAACATAATACCCATGCGTTCGGCTTCTTTAACCATAAATTCATTATGCGGATAGTGCGCCAAACGGGCAAAGTTGCATCCCATCTCCTTAGCCCAACCCAACAATGTGCGGGCGTCATCTTTGCCATAAGCTCTGCCTCCATTTCTGAAAGGAGCTTCTTCATGGATACTCACACCACGGCAAAAGATCGGTTTTCCGTTAAGGATTATGCGGTTTCCCTCGGTAGTTATTGTACGGAATCCTATTTCATCAGACAATGACTCGTAGGCCGTAACCCAATTTACCTTATACAATTTAGGCGTTTCGGGCGACCATAATTCCGGACGGGCTTTTTCGGAGAAAGTACACTTACCTGTCGAATCGGTTTGCAGACGAATCTTCTTTTTCAATTCCGGAATTTCCAATATAACTTCTTGAGGGCCTACATTTCCGTCTAATTGCACCCATCCCTCTATCATATTGCGATCTTTCTTAGAGAGACGCAATGAATAATCGCGGACAAATACTTGGGGCGTCTCGATCAACGTGACAGAACGGGTTATACCTCCGTAATTCCACCAGTCAAAATTATTTGTAGGAACCCCTTCCTTGCGTCTTTTATTATCGACCTTAACAACCAAAGAGTTATCGCCAACCCGAAGGTCTTCGGTGATCTCAAAATTAAACGGTGTATATCCTCCGATATGTTTTCCCAACATTTTTCCGTTCAGATAAACAATCGCTTCATAATTCACCGCCTCGAAATGAAGGAAATAGCGTTTATCATCTTTCTTTTTATGATCGAATCTTGTCCTGTACCATATGCAACCTTCGTAGTAATACAATTCGGGTTTTTGCGTATTCCAATCGCGAGGAACGTACAAAGAACCGGAAGTATCGAAATCATACTCTATCAGGTCAGGATTATTCTGTTTTTTATCGAGGAAAAAACCGTCTTTAGTAGGTTCCAAACGATAATCATAATAGCCTGTTTCCAGAGGATCGACTATATATTTCCACATTCCGTCCAAAGAGGTACAGGAACGGGCACCTATATTGATAATCAAGTCTGGCAATGCCGTTGCATTTACAGATACACAAAAACAAAAAACAGAAAAAATAGATACTATTGCTTTCTTCATTTCACACAAAATTAATTTTCAAAAAATGTAGTAACCGACATCGGAGGTATTTCATAATAAAGATATCCGTCTTCTACTTTATAATCTGACAATTGTTTATAATTTTCTCCTTCAGGTTCTTTTTGTTTTGCCGTTTCATAGGCAACATAAATTTCACTGCCCGATGTACGGTATGCACGGTAACGGTCTGAATGATTACCGTTGATCTTGATTTTCATTTTAAAGGTTTCTTTCCCCCAATTTACCGCAACAAAAGCATTCGGATTCTTGGTGTTATTACTGCCGAAAGCAATCAGGGCAATTTCCGAATCATTGGCAGCCGTATGTACGACGCTCATACCCGGCCGTCCGGCTCTTGTTATTTGTTTATAAAAATAATATCCTTTTCTGATTTCCCATGTTCCATCGTCATATACACGAAATGCACATCCCGGATTCGGATCGGGTTTATTCCAATGCGATGCATTCTGAATTAAGGCCCAAGGAATAATGGCATTACAATGCGCTTCGTAAATATTACCGTGTATTTCTTTTAAGAATGCAGCGTTCGAGATATATAAACGATGCCGTTGATCTCCCTCCCAACGGTCTTCGGAGATATTCCATGCCGTAGAGGTCACCCAAGCATGTAAATCGGGACGAAAGCCTCTTAACAACTCCGTTCCTTCGTTCGAATGAGGGCCAAACCATCTCGGGCTCCCCATCCCCCCAACATAAAAGCCGTGTGCCGTAATAAGAGACAAGTTTTTCAATGCCTCTTTATCGCGAGATATGGTTTTAGCATAATTCCACGCCCCGAATCTATACCAGTTTGTCGTTTCTCCATTGGTAATCCCAACATCTTCCAGTCCTATTTTATCCAAACTTTTCCTCAATCGGTTAATAGTCATCACGACCATCTGAGGATCCATGTAAACGTTATAATCATGTCCGTCTTTATCTAAAAGTTCGTCAGCTCCGCCATCTGCCGGCCAACGACGCCATGACTCACCTTCATTGTGCAATGAAATATATTTTAAAGGAAGTTTCTCATCTTTGATCAAGAATCGAGCCCAATCGGCCATATAATCGGTCATACAGCCCAATTTAGAGAGCTCGATATCCCGACCTCTGAGTTTTTTTTGTTTTGTAATATATGCAGGCGGAGAATATAATGTCGTAATGATCGAAAGGCTTTCACCACGTTTATTGGTCAACTTATTTCCCTCTTTTACAAAATAACGCATATTGCGTGTTGTCGTTTCATGATCATACGGACCATTTTCTGTCGTTTGATGAAGAGGATCCAAAAACATTTTTACAATCGAAGGGCAAAGTCCATCATCTCCAAATGTAAGTTCTATGATTTTTCTTTTATCATCCTGGGTCAATCTGCTAAAGCCCCCATAGTCTTGTGCATATTTACTATAATCGTAGGTTTGCGACGTCTCGACATAATTTACGCCAAAGCCATCCCATGTGCGGATAGAATCGGAAAAATCGACCTCGGCTTGTACTATACCCGGGATTTGAGCCATTGCAGCATTCGATATCGATGCGATTCCCAAGAAAAAGAAAAATCTCAGAACTGTGGTACCTTTCATGGTTCTTTATATTTTACTTGCTTATTAATTCGGTTAAAGTATTTGGTTGCCTTTACAAAAATAAGGGATAAAGTATACAATCTATACCTTATCCCTTAAATACGCTATTTTATATTTAATTTAAACGTTTTGGTTTTTCCTCCTACGGTTATACGGGCAATATATATTCCTTTATTTAAAACAGAACAATCATACGACTTGACCGCCGTTAAAGACTCATACAACATCCCTGTAATGCCGTAAATTTCAAGAGTAGCATCTTCTTCATTTATTACTATCCGATTATTAAGGAGTTGATATTTCAAATCTGCATTGTTTCGTTCTACTCCAAGTTCCAGATCATTGCCTTCGATTCCCCATTCAACAGCAGCCAATAATAAAGCTTTACCTTCATCTGTCAGCTCATTATTAGATCCGTTCGCCATAAAGAAACCGATGCGACGGCCTGCAGCAACAACTCCGGGTTTCATTTCTGTACCTTTTTCTATCGCAAACAGCAAGGCTTTGTGGCCTGTTCCTTCGACCGTACTTCCGTCCCATCCTATTACGGTTCCGACGGTCACATCTTCTTCACCGATATAACACATTTTCGGGGATGCACCTTCCGAATCTACCTTCTGTAAAACAACGACGGCTTCAGATTCATCTGTTGTTGCTGTCGTAAAGCCCGCTTTAACAGCGATCGGATGAGTAGCTCCGGCTTCTGTAATAAACATTCTCGAATAATCGGTATTCCCTTTACGAGTGCCTGCTGCCCACGGGAAACGGTCGGTCATGTTATAGCCATAAGGTTCATTATTGATTATGGCAATGCCAACCTCTCCGGCCAATTCGGCTGCATACAATGTTGCCGGATCACCACTTCCTATGGCTTCGGAAACATAGATACAATCGACACCATCCAAGTCTGTCGATTTGTCAAAATCTTGGCTCCGTTTAACAACCACATCGTAGGCCTCATCTTCCAAAGCCTGAATAACTGTCAAATCGGCTTGATTTGTAGTAGGAGACTGATTTGTTAAAAACAAGATCTTTTCAGCAAATGCGCTTGTTACAGAAAGAGTACAAATAGATAAAAATAAGCATAAAAGTCTATATGTCTTCATGATAATAAATTTAGTAACACAAAATAAGATTCTAAATTCTACAATCTCGAATTTATCGGATAAATCGATGCAAAACCATCTTCTTGCGCTCCGAATAGAAATAACTTTCTATTCGGAAACGACAAAAAGAATTTTTTAGAACATTTTCCTATATCTTAAAAAAATAATACGATTATCTTATTTGATAAATTTAAATACGCTCTTTCCGGCTTTTACAATATAAACACCTTCTGACAAGTTGCCTAATTCCATTTTATTTCCCTGTACCTTATTAATCAATGCTCCAGAAATCGTATATAATGACAGTTCTTCTACTTGTCCGCCAACAATTTCGATAGTATTATCTGCATAGATCATTTTTTCAGCATCTTCTACAACATTATCGATTCCGGTAAGCGGTGTAGTACCATTATCCGTCAGATAGCAGTCATCCCAAGCAAATTCGCCGTCTGCCGTAACATCGGTACCTTGAATAATCCAAATATCGCGTTTAGCTCCGGTCGTTTCCAATGAAGAATAAGTACAATTTGCAAAATCGATACCTGTTTCGTCAATAAAATCAGACATTTCAATTGTAAGCTCACACCATGTATTATTGCGAGGATCAACCAAATCGGTTATATCGGTTACGTATTGAACCCCGTCCTTATCTTGTAATTTGAACAACAACTCTCCTTCATAATTGGTTTTAATAGCAATATGGAATGTCCAATCTCTATTCACCTGAGTAAGATCGGCTATTTTCTCAGTAGAGTTGCTTTCAATATGGTGAATGGCAGAGAATTTGGTTTTATTAGCCACTTTAAACCCATATTGACGATAACCGAACTGTCCACTTTCTACAAAACCTCCACTCGACGGGTTATAAGGGCCGGCCATATTTTCCCAGTTGTTCATTTTAAAACCGTTTCCATACCGATAGTCGATAGTAACCAAATCATCTTCGACCGGAAGGGGTTGATCACTGTTGTTGGTATAAGCGAAATAAATACGTATTTCTGCATTCATCGGAATAAAACACAACAAACACAATACACAAATCAAAGTAAATTTCTTTTTCATGATCTATAACTTTTTAAGATTAAAAACTACATTCCAAATGTAGTAAATACACAAACAGCAAGAGGTGATAACAAACTGGAAATCACAGAAAATCATCGGGAACGTTCCCGAAATCAAGATTTGTTAAAAGATTTTTTAATAAGGATTTTCTTATTAAATCATTGACTTATTTATATTAAAATAAAGAACCGGAAGGTAAATTTTCTACATACATATATAAAGAGGAGAGTCAGGAAATAAAGTCTATCGGAAAGATGATCCAAAACTTATATAAAGAAGATATTGAGAAAAGAGTTTCTATGTATCGACGACATAAAAAAATGTCCCGAACAAAATTTTATTCAAGGACATTTTTATATAAGAGATTAATTATTTACTTTTTTTCTTATTGGGTGATGCATTTTCTTCTCTATATTTCTTCCACAAAGCCTGTTGTTCGGGAGTACAAATTTCGGCAAACCCATCATAGCGTTTCTTGTTGGCTGCTTTCATGGCCTGTTTTCTCTCATCACCTTCTTTTTGCCGAGCTTCATCTCTTTCGATATAATAAGTAGTCAGCAATTTTGTCATTTTCGTTTGTTGTGCAGTATCCAGTTTCATGACTCCGGTCATTTCAGCGACTTCTTTAGCCACTTTTTTCGTCCATTTGCCGGGATCTTGAGCAAATAAATTCATTGTCATTGCCATAACGACAAACATCGCAACAATACCAAATACTCTTTTCATAACTTCTCAATTTTAAATTAATAAATAGATATATCTAACTCTTATCTTAACTGAACATTTATCGAGAACACCATGCTTTTGCAACAAGAATGCGACACAGAAAATTCTCCGAATAAAAACGGTATTTTTCTCCTTTGCCATACTCAACAAATAAATACCTTTTTACTGTAAGCAAAAATAATATATGCAAAAAAGAGATAAAAAACCGAATCTGTTTTTTATTATTATAATCCACGATAAAAATGGCATATCCGTAGAATAATCAGATAAATATGTTCAAAAGAGTATTTATCACCCTCAAAAAGACAGATCATTCTTTTTAGCCATCAATAAAAAGATAGCTTTTTCTTATTTAAACTACCGACTCAAAACGTATCATCATAATATAATAAGTATGTCGTCAATTATACTTTTTCATAATCAATGATAATATGTATGCCATAATTACAAAAAACGGATTTTAATAGAGGATTTTTCCTCTATAAAAAAGGATATTAAGGAAATACATTTCTTAGGGTTAATCAAAAATACCAGTTTTTTCAACAAAATTACCAAGCGAAATATTCGGTTACAAAGCTCAAACACAAATTTGCTATTCATTTTATTTCATTATACCGATATTTGAAAATAGTTAATCAATTCTTAATCTATAATCTATATTTATGAAAAAGATATTTTCATTCTTAGTTTGCTTATTGGTGTTGGGATTATTCACCAATATACATGAAGCATTTTCCGCAGAGGAAGGAGAACAAATTGTTGTAGCATGGGAATTCCCTGAGAAAAAAAGCATACTTCCTGAAGAGGTAAAACCTTCTAATACAGGGATTAATAACATGAATGAAAACGCAAGTTTCTCAATATATTATACACATCCTGATTTTGTTGGAGATGGTGCCGTTCAAGATTACAGAGTTCACAGATCGGAAGGCCCATTTATTGATATAAACGGCACCGACCGATATCTTTATATGGCAAGATTTCCTGAAGTAGGAGATTATATCAACGTAAAATTCTCAACCATCGGCCTCGACAATATTTCTGTAATCTCAATAATGAGAGCGCAAGAGGCCGGAGGGAAACCGTCCACTCAAAGTAAAGTCGTATTGGAATACCGTGTTTCTGACAATGCAGAATTTGTTCAGGTAGGAGATGAAATCTGCCTTGCAAAAACCAATTTGCCAATCGAAACTCATATACTTCCGGAAGAATGTAATAATCAAGAACAAGTCGAACTACGGTGGAGGCTAATTTCTATTTATGAAGCAAGTAAATATCCTGATTATATTACCAAAATGGGATGGACGGTAACGGTCATAAGTTCGGAAGACGCAACAAGCGGGATAACGGCCGATGTATTGGAAACAGAAATAAACTATGCGGCCAATGAGAATATATATATAAACAATGTTTTGAATAAGCGAATTGTCGATATTTATAACATATTGGGACAAAAGGTTCGCTCTATCGAACTAAAGGATGGTAACAATACAATAACCGATTTATCGAAAGGCATTTACATTGTCGATGGTAAAAAAGTATATTTATAATCACGCGATAGAAAATATATTTTTAAAGTCTAAGACAAAAGGAGACATCCGGTTATATCAAAATAAAAGATTCGCTATTAATTAATTACTTTTTAATCTACTTATTTATGAAAAAGAAATTTTTACACTTAGTCTGTTTAACATTGGTATTGGGATTATTTACCAATATAAGTAACGCATTCTCGGCAGAAGATGGCGACCAAATTGTAGTAGAATGGGAATTCTTCGACAAACAAAGTATACTTCCTGAAGAGATGAAACCGTCTAATGCCGGTATCAACAACATGAACGAAAATGCAACTCTGTCTATATATTTTGCACATCCTGATTTTATTGGAGATGGCGCTGCTTATGACGAAAAGGTATATAGGTCAGAAGGTCCGTTCAATGACATTAACGGTACACCCCGATATGTATATAACATGCAATATATCGAAGTCGGAGATTATTTATCGGTAAAATTTTCGACTACGGGGCTCAGTAACTTATCTGTAGAGACCATAATGAGAGCGCAAGAAGCCGGAGGAAAACCGACAACCCAAAGTAAAGTCGTATTGGAATACCGTGTTTCTGACAATGCAGAATTTGTTCAGGTAGGAGATGAAATCAGTGTTGCAAAATCGAACTTACCCATTGTAACCCATATACTCCCGGAAGAATGTAACAATCAGGCAACGGTCGAATTGAGATGGAGACTGAAATCGATCTATGAAGGCAGCACATTCCCCGACTATATTACAAAATTAGGATGGACAGCGACAGTCATAAGTTCTCCTAACGGTGAAACAACCGGACTAACAGCCGACGTATCGGAAAAAGAAATAATCTATGCCGCTAATGGGAATATATATATAAACAATGTCTTGAGTAAACGGGTTATCGACATTTATAACATATTAGGGCAAAGAGTACGCTCTATCGAATTGAAAGATGGTAATAATACAATAAGCGGATTATCTAAGGGAATCTATATCGTCGATGGTAAAAAAGTTCGGTTATAATTATTAGACTAAAATTTGTTTCTGCCAAAACCAATATGCTATTTCAGAGACAGATTTTGATAATTATGCAACCGATACGCATTTCTCAGCATGCAAGCCAAGAGACAATATCATTGTTTTCTTAGAAACAACAAGATTTCATGCGCAAAAATTTAATGAAGTTATGTAAAGTATCTGCCTCATTCATCGGAATGAGGCAGATACTCATTAACCCGGAATAAAGACTCCCCCACCATATTATAACAAAAACGGCCATTATATTTTACACGAATAATCTCGACAACAGCATGGTAAAATGTCTAATATCTTTTCTTCCGACAAAATAATTTATTTAACTTACGACATTACTTATATAATCTAAAAAATTCTATACCTGCAACATCATAAATATATGCAAATTATTACCTTAAAGAGATGCCTTGTTTATATAAGAAGTTATCTAATATCTTCAAATACAATGAGATTTCAGCTATATGACAAAAGCACAGGCATCTCTTTAAATTTATCTTTATCCCATTCTGTGGGATTGACAACAAACCGAAAAAAGTTACAATTTTTGAACAAAGCCAATAATTATTTCAAACCCAATATAGCTATTCAGATGAAAAATTACATTCGAAACTTATTTGTTGCGGCAACGGCATTGACTTTTATGATCGAAACAAATGCAGCTCCAAACAAACTGCCAATGGAGTGGACACTTTTATCTCCAGACAAGAAAATAACTTTTACAATCAAAAAAGATAATAACGAAACTTTATCATACGACGTACATTACGGCACGAAGGTAGCGATCGAACCGTCCTATTTGGGATTGGCAATGGATGAAGTAAATATTGCGGACAATGCCCAATTTATATCGGCATCGGCTCCTCAAGAAATCAAAGAAAATTACGAATTAAAAATCGGGAAACAATTAAAAACGACAAACCACTGCATGGAGAGGACGCTAAGTTTCAAAAGTAAAAACGGATTGGCGTTCGATATCGTTATGCGGGCGTATAACGACGGAGTCGCTTTCCGGTATGTATTTACAGGAAAAGATAACAAAATGCATACGATACAAAACGAATTGACAGAATTTGCTGTCCCGACCAACGGGAAAGCCTGGATATTTCCGTATATGCTGAACGACCGTCAACGTACTTGCTATGAAGAGTATGCCGAATATGAAATTCCGATTCGGAGCCAAGCTCCGGCAAAACAAGGTTGGGCTTTCCCGATGTTATTTAATACCAACGACTTATGGATGTTGATAACCGAAGCCGAGATAGACGGCCATTACCCGGGTACCCATGTCGATAACAGCGGGAATAAAAATGCCTATAAAATACGTTTCCCGGAGAAAGAAGAGGCTGTATATCCCAACGATATTTTAGAACCGGTTTCTACACTCCCTTGGAAATCACCCTGGCGAAGCATTATCGTAGGGCCGGAGTTGAATACAATTTTTACTTCACAAATGGTAACGCACTTAAACCCGCCATCGGTCATTAAAGATCTTTCGTGGATAAAAGGAGGCCGCTCTTCGTGGAGCTGGTGGTCAGAAAAGAAAGTGCGCAGTTATAACCGACAACTTAAATATGCCGACCTGAGTAAAGAGATGTCTTGGGAATATATGTTGATCGATGCCGGCTGGCCTACCATGAAAGACGGAGGGACGATGGAAGATGTCGTAAAATATGCCAATAACTCAGGTGTCGGGGTGTGGTTATGGTACGATTCCAATGCCGGAAATGAAGAAAAAGAAAATGCCATAATGGCAAACCCGGTATTGAGAAAAGAAGAGATGAAACGTATCAGCCAATTAGGAGTGAAAGGTATCAAGGTAGACTTTTTTGACACAGACAAACAAAAAGCCATGCAACTGTATATCGACATTTTGAAAGATGCTATGGAAAATCACTTAATGGTCAACTTTCACGGGTCTACATTGCCAAGGGGATTTGAACGCACCTACCCTAACCTGATGTCGATGGAAGCCGTAAAGGGGGCCGAAGGCATGGGACAACAATATCGCTGCGACATGGCACCGGCACACCACACGGTATTAGCTTTTACCCGTAATGTCGTGGGGCCGATGGACTATACTCCCGTTATCTTGTCTATCAAAAATCCGGGAGCTAAAAATCCGGGTATTCCCCGCACTACTTATGCCCATCAAATTGCATTGTCTGTCATATTCGAGTCGGGATTCCAATGCTTTGCCGACAATGAACAAAAATACCGTTCTCTACCGGACGAACCCAAAAACTTTTTAAAGCAAGTCCCCTGCACGTGGGATGAGAGCCGCCTGATTAGCGGATATCCGACCGACCATACGATCATCATGCGTCGTAAGGGCAATCAATGGTATATTGCCGGGATCAGCGGTAAACGGGAAAAGAGACAACTTTCGTTCAATTTACCTGCCGAATTCCAAAACAAGAAACTGGTTCTTATCACCGATGGAGATAATGCAACTTCTTTTGGCCATAAGACGATAACGGTCAACGGCACTGTATCCATCGACGTGCTTGAAGATGGAGGATTTGCAGGAATATTGGAGTAAACCGATACAATTAAAAACACGAAAAGTTAAGACTTTATACATCTTATTTCTGTATATTTTGCGAATAAAAAACATGAAAAAATTCTCAATTTTAGGTTTATTCATATTCCTGATGCCTTTGGGGCTCATGTCTCAAATAATCTGGCAACAGATAGAGGCCGGCGTATGGAAAGGTATTGTCGGCACTCCGGAGAAATACTCGCTATTGGGGGTGGCCGGATGTTCTCCTCTAAAAGAGGGGTTATCTCGGTTGCCTGAGGTCGCTATTCCCGAAATTTCAGATAAAATTACAGGCAACATACAGGACGGGAAAACCGCTCTATGTTTTCCGTTGCAGAGGGATGAACAGATCTACGGATTAGGACTCAATTTTAAAACGGTTCATCAGCGCGGAAGAATAGTCGAGCTGCATGTAGATCATTATCACGAAAGAGACGACGGCCGCACTCATGCTCCGGTACCGTTTTACATATCCAGTTCGGGTTATGGCGTACTCATCAATTCGGCGCGTTATATCAAAGTTTATGCCGGAAGCGGTATCCGCAAAGACAGCCCGAATGCCGACGTAGCAAGAGACCGGAATACCGATAAGAAATGGACGGCAAAGGCCTATTCCGACGCCGTATCGGTTCTTGTACCTGCCGAAGGCGTAGAGATATATCTCTTTGCCGGGCCTACGCCATTGGATGTTATACGCCGTTACAACTTGTTCTGCGGAGGTGGAGCAATGCCTCCCCGCTGGGGATTAGGATTTACACAGCGTACACATTCTCTCTTTTCGGCAGAACAGGTCAAAAACGAGACAGATGAGTTTGAACGCAGAGGATACCCCTTGGATTTTATGGGATTGGAACCGGGATGGCAAAGCAAATCTTATCCTTGCACGTTCGAATGGGACAAAGGCCGCTACCCCTCCCCTGCTGCGTTCGTAAAAGAGATGAGAGATAAAGGGGTACGAGTCAATCTATGGACCAATCCTTATGTGTCTCCGGCTTCAAGCATTTATAAAGAGATGTATCCCTTCAGTTGTTCTCATACCGTATGGTGCGGTATCGTTCCCGACTTCAACAGTGAGAAAGCCCGTAATATATGGCAAGACAAACTGGAGAAAGAACATTTCGATATAGGTGTCAGCGGATATAAAATAGACGAGATAGACGGAGGCGATCGCCACTTATGGCCGGATGTAGCAACATTCCCCAGTGGGGTCTCGGCCGAACAGATGCGTCAAACTTACGGACTATGGGTGCAAAAAATCTCGTACGATATATACAAGAAACATAATCAGAGGACATACGGCCTGGTGCGTGGATCCAATGCCGGAGGAAACGCTCTTCCCTATGTCATTTATAACGATTATTATAATCATCGCGATTTTATCACTGCACTCATCAATTCAGGATTTATCGGGATACTTTGGACTCCGGAAGTACGGAAATCGAATAATTCGGAAGATTGGTTACGACGATTTCAAAGCGTCATCTTCTCTCCGATGGCCATGCTGAACGCATGGGCAAAAGATTTGAAGCCGTGGTCTTTCCCCGACGTGGCCGAAGAGGTCAAGGATCTTTTGATACTTCGCATGCGCATGATTCCCTATTGGTACACGGCTTTTGCTCAATATCATTTCAACGGTATTCCCCCGTTCAGAGCCATGAACTTGGAACCGGGATTCAATGCCGAATTGTCAATCGCAGAAGAAGTGAAAGAAACGGACTTGGAAAAAAATCCTTATCTCGAAGCGGTCTCCCAAGAGATTAAAGACCAGTATATGGCCGGTGAGTATTTGTTGGTGGCACCTATGTTTTACGGAGAAAAAGAACGCAAAGTATTACTCCCTAAAGGAAACTGGTATGATTTTTATACCGGGGAATACGCGGGTAACGGAGAAACAATCACTGTTGCTCCGGGTATAGATAAAATACCGGTATTTGTAAAAGACGGAGCTATTATCCCTTTCATGAATGCGATGTTGCATACACCGTCGCACGGTGAAAAATTTGATCTCGAAATACGGCATTATGGGAAAGCCAACAGTACATATTACTTATATGACGATGACGGAGAAACCTTCAATTACGAAAAAGGAGAGTATTCATGGCGTAAAATCGAGGTTAAACGCAACAAGAAAGGGAAACTGATGGGTACAATCTCTAAAGCCGAAAAAGGGAAGCCTGACAATATCGGCAACGTCACATGGAAATTTATGACCGAGAAATAAATACTTTGAATAAGACTACGGTAACTAACCCCGTAAATATATAATTATAAGTTGAATCTTCTTATCCCTAAAAAGGATTGTTTCCGGGAATTATCCGGAAACAATCCTTTTTATTTGAGACCATAATACACGGGGATGCCGAGAACCAACACGACAAATATCCGAGAGGGAAATAACGCATCTTTTCGACAATACAAAAACTTCCCTTGATAAAAAGGGGCATCTCGATTATATAATCTGTTCATCTTTAAATTTTTGCGGCACGGCATAAAAACAATTGTTCCCCTTGGACATATTTGATATGTCCAAGGGGAGCAAACACACACTAATTGAAATGATATAATATGCTAATTATTTCACAACCGAAATAATCGCAGCAAACCCGCCACCGTTGGCCAATCGTATTTTCATTTTCGAATCTTTATCGATTTTGGTTTCCTTGATTTCAAAATCTTGGGCATCGACATTGGCATTGCTCCCGTCCGACCAAGATTTTATTACATACGACTTTCCTTCTTCCAGAAAGTTGAAATCCAATTCTATTTCACGCTCGCTGCTATTGGTCAAGGCTCCGACGAACCATCGGTCTCCGCTCCTCCTTGCCAACGCCAAATATTGGCAGGGAAGTGCCGATATGGCTACGGTCTCGTCCCAAACGGTAGGAACTTCGCGCAGAAAATCGAGTGAAGTAGGATTTTTTCTGTATCGGGTCGGCGAGTCGCAAAGCATCTGTAACGGACTGGTATAAACCACGTACAATGCCAACTGCTGGCAACGCGTGCCAAGGCTACCCATACTCTTATATTTTACCTGTTTTGCCGGGACAAAATTGTCCTTTGTCATATTGATCATGGCTCCGGGGGTGTAATCCATCGGGCCCACACTCATTCTGATAAAGGCATTCATAACAGCCATATCCGGATTTGCCTTCGTATTCCAAAGACTTTGTTCCATTCCTCTTACCGCTTCTTGAGACAATACATTGGGATAGGTACGAATCATCCCCGTAGGTTTGCCGCCTCCATGAAAATCGACAACCATCTTCCGGGCGGCAGCTTCGGCCGCTACCTTGTAGCAAAACTCATTCATTACCTGATCGTCGCGCTGCATGAAGTCCATCTTGATACCGGCAATTCCCCAATCCTGAAACGTATCGAAAGCCCGGTCAAAATGATGATACATCGAGGTCGAGGTCACCCAAAGCAGCAATCCTACCCCTTTCGAACGGGCATACTTCGAAAGCTCGGGCATATCGAGAGTCGGAACGACTTCGAGAAAATTTTCCACTTTCGAATTGCTCCACCCTTCGTCCATCAAGACATAAGGGAATCCGTTTTCTGCAGCAAAGTCGATATAATATTTATAGCTTTCCTGATTTATGCCCGGAGTAAAATCTACGTCCTCCAGCGAAAAATGGTTCCACCATTCCCAAGAAACCTTACCCGGCTTAATCCACGAAGTATCGCCGATACGGTTTTCATCGGCCAAAGAATAGAGCGTGTTCGTCTCAAGCAATTTCTTCCCGTCGGTTACCATGATCACCCGCCACGGCATATTGCCTTTTCCCGGAACTTTTGCCAAGAAAGGTTCGCGCTCCATAACTTTTACACTTCGATTTCCGAATAATTTTTCGGTTTTCGGATAGGCCGGAGAAACCGCCTTAAAACAGTTAGCCCCTCCGGACATCCACAATCCCGGATAGTGTTCGACATTGACATCTGTCACAAACAAAAGATTGTTGTCTTTCAAATCAACCAACAAAGGAGCGGTAAACGGATCGTTATATGCTTTTGAAAGGGGCTTATAAGTGTACATACATTCGTGATGAGAAAAATATGAGAATGTCTTATCATACTCTTTCATCTCTACATTCGGCTTCGGCATCCAGCCCGACAAATTTTTCTGGGCAAAGTTAAGCGTAAAGAGCTCTTCGTTTACAATCAGTTCGGGATTATCCCGATCGGTCTCCCACCGAAAAGCCAACGCATCGTCATAGAGGCGTACCCGTAAAGAGACG
>CASFRL010000040.1 GCA_949297285.1 uncultured Bacteroidales bacterium | reverse complement strand
ATAAAAAAGCCCTTATATTTTAAAATATTATAAGAGCCTTTTTATCAATTATTTCGAGATGGAAGATCGTTCTTATTCTTCCAGCAAGATTTCGAGTATTTGGCAAGCCGATTTAGCCACAGAAGAACCCGGTCCGAAAATAGCTGCAACACCGGCTTTATACAAGAAGTCGTAATCTTGTGGCGGAATTACACCTCCGGCAATAACGATTATATCTTCCCGTCCGAGTTTTTTCAGCTCATCTATAACTTGCGGAATCAAAGTCTTATGTCCGGCAGCCAAGGATGAAACACCTAATACATGCACATCGTTTTCAACGGCCTGACGAGCTGCTTCGGCCGGAGTTTGGAACAATGGTCCCATATCCACATCGAAACCGCAATCGGCATATCCCGTTGCAACAACTTTTGCACCTCGGTCGTGTCCGTCCTGACCCATTTTAGCGATCATGATACGGGGTTGACGACCCTCTTTCTTAGCGAATTTTTCAGACAATTCTGTTGCCCGTACAAAATCCGCATCTTTCTTCGTCTCTGATGAATACACGCCTGATATAGTTCTGATGATTGCTTTATAACGGCCTACGACAACTTCGCAAGCGTCGGATATTTCTCCCAAAGTAGCACGCACTTTAGCTGCTTTTACAGCAAGGTCGAGCAAATTGCCTTTCTTGGTTTTTACACATTCCGTTATGGCGTTTAATGCTGCTTTTACAGCTGCTTCATCTCGGTTTGCTTTCAATTCTTTCAACCGTGCAATTTGTTGTTTGCGCACAGCTGTATTATCTACTTCGAGAATATCGATCGGATCTTCTTTTTCCAGACGATATTTGTTTACACCGATGATCGTTTGTTTTCCTGAGTCGATACGGGCCTGTGTACGAGCGGCAGCTTCTTCGATTTTCAGTTTCGGAAGACCGGTTTCGATAGCCTTGGCCATACCGCCGAGTTTTTCGATTTCCTGAATGTGTTCCCATGCTTTGTGTGCCAATTCATGGGTCAACGATTCTACATAATAAGAACCGGCCCAAGGATCGACCTCTTTGGTGACATAAGTCTCTTCCTGAATATATATTTGGGTGTTACGGGCAATACGGGCCGAGAAGTCTGTCGGCAGGGCGATCGCTTCATCGAGAGCATTGGTATGTAGCGATTGGGTATGTCCCTGTGCTGCACCCATAGCTTCTATACAAGTACGTCCCACGTTGTTGAATGGGTCTTGTTCGGTCAATGACCATCCTGATGTTTGAGAGTGTGTACGCAAAGCCAGTGATTTCGGGTTTTTAGGATTAAATTGTTTTACGATCTTCGCCCACAACATACGGGCTGCACGCATTTTTGCGATTTCCATAAAATAATTCATTCCGATAGCCCAGAAGAAAGACAGACGAGGAGCAAAGGAGTCGATGTCCATTCCGGCATTTACCCCGGCACGAAGGTATTCCAAACCGTCGGCAAGGGTATAGGCCAATTCTATATCGGCTGTTGCTCCGGCTTCTTGCATATGGTATCCAGAGATAGAAATGGAATTGAATTTAGGCATATATTGCGACGTAAATTCAAAAATATCGGCAATGATACGCATTGAGAATTCCGGCGGATAGATGTAAGTGTTACGCACCATGAATTCTTTCAGAATATCATTTTGTATGGTTCCTGCCATTTCTTCCAGTTTCGCGCCCTGTTCCAATCCGGCATTGATATAGAAAGCCATAATAGGAAGTACGGCACCGTTCATGGTCATGGAAACAGACATTTTGTTCAAAGGGATACCATCGAACAAAACTTTCATGTCTTCCAGACTGCAAATAGATACCCCCGCTTTACCTACGTCACCTACAACGCGTTCGTGGTCGGCATCATAGCCTCGGTGTGTAGCCAAGTCGAAAGCTACCGATAATCCCTTTTGTCCGGCAGCAAGGTTACGGCGATAAAATGCATTCGATTCTTCAGCGGTAGAGAATCCTGCATATTGGCGGATAGTCCAAGGACGCATGGCATACATGGCACTATACGGTCCTCTCAAGAAAGGTGGAAGTCCGGCTACATAGTTCAGATGTTCCATACCTTCTAAATCGGCTTTTGTATAAATCGGTTTTACCGGAATCAGTTCAGGTGTAATCCATTTATCTTCAGGATTACAAGAAATACTCTCTTTCCCGCTCTGGGCGAAAGCATCAGTTGTGATATTTATATTTTTAAAATTAGGTCTCATGATTTTACGATTTTCTTAATACATTTTTGATGGTTTAATGAATCGATAGTTTTTCGTTGAAAGCTTTCAACGTATCCAGCACATTGCTGCGAACATTGATAAATTGGTCTATTCCTTGAGCTTTCAGTTCTTCCATACATTCGGGTGCTCCGGCTACAACCAAGATAGCTTTGTCGCCTAATGCCGCTTTTGCTTCCGGTGCAAGGGTTGCATATTCATCGTCGCTCGAGCAGAGTACTACAATGTCTGCTTTGGCTTTGATAGCTGCATCTACACCTTCTTGTATAGTATTGAAACCTAAATTGTCTATGATTTTATATCCGGCACATCCGAAAAAGTTTCCGGAGAATTGAGACCGGGCAAGACGCATGGCAAGATTGCCGATTGTCAGCATGAATACGATCGGTTGTTTTCCCGATTTTTCTGTTGCTAAACGTAGAGCTTCGAAGTTGCTGGCTCCCCGTTCGAAATGCAATGTTTCGTATTCCGGCTGGCATTTATGCGATTCTCCGCCGCAACATCCGCAAGAGGCTGTTTCCTTGATCTTGTCAGATGCTTTTTCGTTAATATTCGGATATTGGTTTGTTCCCAATAAAATCTCTTTTCTGCGGGCGATTGCCGTATGACGGGCTTCGGCCGATTCGTTTACGGTCTTTTGTACAAATCCGTCTTTCAGTGCAGCGTAGAATCCTCCTTTTTCTTCTACTTCAAGGAACAGTTTCCATGCTTGTTCTGCAATAGAAATAGTCAGATTCTCGATATAGTAAGATCCTGCTGCCGGGTCGGTGATTTTATTGAAGTGCGATTCTTCACGAAGCAAAAGTTGCTGATTGCGGGCAATCCGTTCCGAAAAGTCATCCGGTTGTTTATAGGTAATATCGAACGGAGTGACAGTCATTGAATTTACTCCGGCAAGGGCGGCCGACATTGCCTCTGTTTGGGATCTCAGCAAATTGACATGAGCATCGTAAATCGTCATATTGAATTCTGATGTTTTTGCGTGAGTTTCCATTTTTGCTGCGCATTCGCAAGACGGGTTATAGGCCGATACGATTTGTGCCCAAAGCATACGTGCTGCTCTGAATTTAGCGATCTCCATAAAATAGTTGGAAGATATCCCGAAGTTGAATTTAATGCGTTTGGCTACTTCGTCGACATTCAATCCGAGGTCGGTAATGCTGGCCAGCCATTCGTTACCCCATGCCAATGCAAATCCGAGTTCTTGTGAGATATAGGCTCCGGCATTGTTTAGCATGACAGCATCTACTGCAAGTACCCTGAATTTGGGTAAAGCTTCGGCTGCTTTTATGATTTCCGCTCCTTTTTGGGCATATTCTTTAAAATCGCGTCCTCGTTTCAGTATCCGTTTGAACGGGTCGAAGTTGATCGAGCCTTTTACGTTTTCAGTATTGATATGCTGTGATTTGAAATAGTCCGACAGCACTTCGATCAGTTTCAGACTGTTTTTTATACACGAGGTAAAATTAAGTTCTACATTTTCGGCATCGATACCCGATAACAATATGGCTATGTTTTCGGGTGTAATATGTTCGGATTCGAGCGCAAATCCTAATGAAGTTACTCCTTTGGTCAGTAAGTCTTTGGCTTTTGCGTTAGCCTCGTTTACATTTTCGACAAGTATATCCTGACGCACCAGCCATTCATTATCGCGTTTGGTTCCGCGGACATAAGGATATTCTCCGGGTAAAGAATTTGTGGTTTTGAGATCCGCAATATCTTCTGCACGGTACATTGGTTTTACGTTGAACCCTTCATTGGTTCTCCATACGAGTTTTTTGTTGAAGTCGGCGCCTTTCAGGTCTGCCGTGACTTTTTCCATCCATTCCTCAGTCGAAACAGGAGGAAACTGGTCGAACAACTTTTCTTTACAATCTGCCATAATGCTTATCTTGCAGTTTTGATTTAAGTTAAACATTCCTTTTTTATACAATACAAATGTTTCTTATCTGCGGTAAGGAGCATTTGTTTCTGCTTTTCAGCAAAGAATTTTACAAAAATACAACATTCCTTTTCAATAAAGAAAATTTTCTGTAATAAAATGGTCGATCCGGATATGCTAAAAATATAAAAATATGATAGATGTTAGGATGTGTTATGAATGTTTAGCCCTTATATTTTATCCATTTTAAGAGGTCTGCACAACTGGGTCTCTTCCCGTACATGAGAATTCCTATTCTGTAAATCCTGCCGGATATCCAGATGCAGCAGAATGCAGAGATAAACAAGATCGAAAGGGAGAGTATGATCTCCCATAACGGAATACCGAATGGGAGTCGCACCATCATGACAATAGGAGATGTGAACGGTATCATCGAACACCAGAAGGCCAATGCTCCTTCAGGGTTTTGTGCACTGTATATTCCTGCATAAAGAGCAAATAATATGATTATTGTAACGGGAGCCATAAATGGTTGTGCATCCGATTCGTTATCGACGGTCGAACCTATGGCTGCGAATAGGGAGGCATATAGCATATATCCTCCGATGAAAAATAACAAGAACCCTGTCAATAATCCGGCGAATGGATAGATTTGCATTTGGCTGATAATTTCTGTATACAGTGTGCTATCGGGGGAGGTATTCGCCCCTATTGGAGGTGTTGACATAAGTATGATCATAATAGTTAGGATGCCCCAAATGGCAAATTGTGTAAGGCCGGCTAATCCTATGGCTATGATTTTTCCGGTCATCAGTTCGAACGGCTTTATCGATGAGATTATGATCTCTACCATACGACTGCTTTTTTCTTGGGTTACACTTTGCATGACCTGCACCCCGTAAAGAAGCAGGAACAGATAGATGATGAATGTGCTGGCAATTCCGATAAGTACCGGTATCTCTGCTGTCGGATAATTGTATTTGTCGTTTTCTCCGAGTCGGGTTTCCGATATGTTGAGTTTGACTTGTGAAGCGGCGATGATTTCTTGAATATTGGGTATTTGATAAGATGCAAGCTTTTCGTTTTCAAGGTATTTCTCGGCTTGCAACGTGATATGTTCTTTGAAGTTCCGGTCGATCTGTTTTGCCGAACAGATGGTTATGCCTTCGGGATTTTGCAACAGGTCATCCGAAATGATTATATAGGCATCGACGGTTTTTGTGTTTTTTGACGGGTCATCTATGGCTTGATAATTGAACCGGTATGGAGGCATATCGGTAAACATGTTTTTATATAATCCGGTATAATCCAATACGGTTATCTCTTTTATTTCAGATTTGTTTATCTCCGACAGCCAATAAGGCGCGTATATCGATGCTACAAATAAAAAAGGCATTAGCAGACACATCAAGAGGAACGACCGCTTTCGTATTCGGTTCAGATATTCTTGCCGTATGATTAAATTTATTTTATTCATTCCTTTCATTTTTTGTGTTGTTCCTGCCTTCGACAGTATCGATAAAAATCTCATTCATCGAAGGTAACATTTCTTCGAATGCATTTATCGGATACTTGGCAGCAAGTCGGGTTATCAGTTCATTGATGGAAATATTGTCTGCCTTTTTCAGTATGATTTCACGGCCTTCTGAGTTACTTTTTTCAGAAATTATGGTATAAAGATTTTCTTCCGCAGATAATTCGCCCGAAGAGACCTTGATTTTGAAAAGCCCCTTTTTATATCGGTTCCTGATTTCGGATACTTTCCCTTGTAATACAACTTGAGAGCGGTTTATGAGACTTATTTCGTCGCATAGCTCTTCGACCGAATTCATGTTGTGTGTCGAGAGAATAACCGTAGCGCCTTCTTTCTTCAAGTTGATGATCTCTTGCTTTAGCAGTTCGGCGTTTATGGGATCGAATCCGCTGAAAGGTTCATCGAAAATCAACAATCGGGGTGTATGTATGACCGTTGTGATAAATTGAACTTTTTGCTGCATCCCTTTAGATAACTCTTCGATTTGCCGTTTTTCCCAATGGCTTATATCGAATCGGGCCAGCCATTGTTTCATCCGTATTTTAGCCTCATTTCGGGGCATTCCTTTCAATTGAGCCAAATAGACGATGTGCTCGCCGACCCTCATTTTTTTATAGAGTCCTCTTTCTTCGGGTAAATAACCGATCAGACTTGTATCGGCCGGTTGTATCGGCCGGTTATCAAACAAAATCGTTCCGCTGTCGGGAGCCGTGATACGGTTGATGATGCGGATAAACGTCGTTTTTCCGGCTCCGTTAGGCCCGAGAAGACCGTATATGCTGTTCCCCGGTATTTGTATGCATACGTTGTTCAGGGCTGTATGTTTTTCATACTTTTTGGTAATATTGATGGCTTCTATAATATGCATGACCGGTATTATTTAGGGCTGACGGTACGTTCTCCCAATTGTTTTGCAAAGATAACCTTCAACCCATACAATTCGTTGAGTTCAGACATGAGTTGTTTTGTTTGTTCCAAGTCTTTCTCTTTGGCCGCTTTTTTTATTTTTTCTCTGATGTTCTTTATATTCAGAGATATGATGGCGTCCTTTAATTCGAATAGAGCCCGGGGAACCAAATCTGCCAATTTCTCTTTTTCACTCTCTATGGTCTGAAATTTTGTATGTATCTTGCTTAGTTGATACTTTTCACTGACCAGATTTACGGCCAATTGACTGATTTCTTCATCGGGATGAGCCAAAAAGTAACGGCACAAATGTTCTCCTTCCTGTTCAAACGTCCGTTCGATTTCAGCAATTACTTTTTTGTATAGCGGGTGTTGAAATTCAATCTCATCACGTTGCAAATCGGTAAGGATATAGGGAATTACTTTCCAGGTTTTTGTTTCGCCTGTCTCTTCGTCCGTTTCAGAAAACAGGTCGTCAAATCCATACCGTATCATGTATCTTATAAGCGTTTCTTCGAATGGATCGAGAGGCGAAGGTACTCTTTTCTCCGGTAAAGATACTTGGTTTTCTGTTGCTGTTATCGTTGTGTCATTAGGAACATTTTCGGGTGTAGTACTCTCTTTATTGTTTTGATTTTCACTCGTGTGATTCTTATTCGGCGGAGTTGTACTTTGTAATTGTCCCAATTTCCTCTTGTTGATTTCACGAAGCAGAACCTCTTCGTTGATTTCCATGAGGCGGCTACACTCTTTGGTGTATACCGAGCGTACGATATTATCCGGGATTATGGAAATACTTTGCACGATATCCGATATTAATTCGGCTCTTTTAATCGGATCATTCCCGGCACTATCCAATAGTAAGTTCGTTTTGAAGCGGATAAAATCCACTTCGTTCTTTTTAATGTATTCCGTGAAAGAGGCTGCACTCTGTTTCTTTGCAAATGAGTCGGGATCGTCACCGTCAGGCAGCAGTACGACTTTGATGTTCATACCTTCTTTCAGAATAAGATCTATGCCCCTTAAAGAGGCTTTGATACCGGCAGCATCACCGTCGTAAATAACCGTGATGTTGTTCGTAAAGCGGTGGATCAGCCTGATTTGTCCGGGAGTAAGAGAGGTTCCTGATGAAGCCACGACATTTTCTATTCCGGCCTGATGCATCGATAATACATCGGTATAACCTTCGACGAGAAAACAATTGTCGTTTTTTACGATAGATTGTTTTGCCTGATAAATGCCGTATAATTCATTACTCTTATGATAGATTTCCGATTCGGGCGAATTGACATATTTAGCGGTTTTGTCGCTTGTTTTCAATACGCGTCCCCCGAATGCCAATATTTTCCCGGACAAACTGAATACCGGGAAAATAACCCTGCCTCGGAACCTGTCGCTTATGACTCCGTTCTGTCCTTCCATGCAGAGCCCGGTCTTAAACAGATATTCTTCTTTATATCCCTTTTTTCGAGCTTCGACAGCAAGGGCATCGCGCTGTTCCAGTGAATAACCTAATGCAAATTTATGGATGATGTCGTCACGGAATCCTCGCTCATGAAAATATGCGAGCCCGACGGAGCGCCCTTCGGCATGTTGAAACAAAATATTTGTAAAATACTCTTGTGCAAAAGAGTTGACGATGAGCATACTTTCCCTGTCGCTTTTTATCTGTTTCTCTTCAGGGCTGAGCTCCCGTTCTTCTATTTCGATATTGTATTTCTTGGCTAAATATTTCAGAGCTTCATAATAGGAAAGTTGTTCGTGTTCCATAATGAAATGTACTGCACTACCGCCTTTTCCGCAACTGAAACATTTGCAAATGCCTTTGGATGGAGAAACACTGAAAGAGGGGGTTTTTTCATCATGGAACGGACATAACCCGACATAATTGACGCCGCGTTTACGCAATGTGACAAAGTCTGAAACAACTTCCAATATATTTGCGCTATCGATGATTTTATCGACAGTTGCCTGATCTATCATGACCTTGAAATTTTTTAATAGGCGAAGATAGCCATTTCTTGCAAGGGTTGCAAAACAAAATTTGTGAAAACGAAAGGTTTTACTTGAATAGGATGTTTTATAATGCAATAATTGTATAGAAGTAGAGCGGTGCGATTTGCATCCAACGGGTTACTCATAAAAAAGGTGCATAATATTTTGCACCTCTGTAAATAAAGTTCCGGTTTTAAATCGGTCCGAAATCGGGCATATAAAACGCTTAAAAATTTAGAATCGTGTCATGACTTCAAAAACAATCTTATCCTGTTCCGATTCTTTGGGCATTCCGGAATTTGCATAAAAATATTTTTCATAATTCAGTCGGATATCGGCAATGAACGGTTTCCCGATACTGAATGTGAGTCCACCTGTTATCCGTTGTCTTTTGTAATCATTGATGATTAATTTGCCGGTCTCTTCATCAGCATATCCGTCGCTGTGATCGGTCATAAAATCATAGCGGACAAGGAAAGACATACTTTTAAAGATTTTGGGTAATGGAAGATCGTAGTTTATAAAACTGTTTATGGCATGAACATCTTTAAACGCATTTTTTTCATATTGTTTATATAAATATTCGCCTTCTATCAAAAATCTTTTGTATCGGTATGAAAGGCCGCCATTGTACATATGGATGCGTATTGCTTCTGGTTTTATAGTTTGAGTACTAAGCTCGATATTTAGCCCTTTTATAAAAAGCAATTGGGCTTTAACCGAATAGTTCATTTCTTTGCGCCATACTTTTTGATTGGTCAAACCTGTTCCGTTAAAAACTCCTGCTTCAATAATAAAAGGAAAAACCTCTTTTAATTGGTAACATACCGTAGCCCCTACATCCCTGACATTTCCTACTTGTTTTGCAATAAAAGAACGGTTGGCAAAATATTGTTGATGCGGTGAACGGTGTGCATCGATTGTGAAAGGTACCCGCATTTGTCCTATTGTAAAATTAAGACTTTTAATGGGAAATAATCGGGTATATGCATCCAACATTTTTATGTTCCCTTCATCCGATAAGTCTATTTCTGCTTTGTAAGCAACCGCAGGGTGTACATTTCCGGTCAGGCTGAAACGGGCATTTCTTACTTCAAAGCGGCTTGCGTCTATTTCGGGTTGATATTCATATTTGGCTCGAATGGTTCCATGAATTTCAGGAATATAATCGTTTTTTTCCATTTTCTTTTTTTCGAGCTTTATGCCATCCTCTCTCTCCTCATTCTGTCCTATTCCTCTAAAAGGAATCAAAAGCATAAAAAGCAATATTACTATTTGTCTCATTATTAATTGGGTGTATAAAATTTTCTCAAAGAAAATCTTTTTGTATATCGGATTTATGACAAATTTATGACAAAATTATGAAATGGATAATTCCTTTTAACTTTATTTTGTGAATGTTTGATCTCGTGCATAATCGATCTAAATCTTGTTTATTCTACCCTTTATTTAAACAATTGAAGTGCTAAAATATAATTAATGTTAATAAGTAGAATTTTTATGTCGAAAAATTATGTTATATAACATAGTTAGTCTATATTTGCATTGTGTTTTTCATGGTATTTAGATTTAAGGTTAACGAAGATTGGTTGTCGGGATGACAACCATTTCTTTTTTTACCCCTACCGATAAAGACCCGATGCAATAGGACGGTTTTATGTTCTCCAGTTTTTTCGAAAATAGAGTATTATTTATGCCCGATTTATGTTGAGGCATTTTTCGTTTATATTACCTGTCAGTCATTGCAAACGAATACCCGTTTGCCCTCAAAGTCTCTTTTTTGACGGAAATGGTGGAGTATTTGTTGAAAATGTTGTTCTGGGCATTTCTCGTTTGTAAATCTCTGCTTTTACCTTTACATTTACTTGGTAAAAACACAACAGAGGATGATAAATCAAGTAAAAATATGTTTGCTAAATCTTGGATGAATATGAAAAAATGTATCTTTTTTGTCGTTGCATCGATTTTGTCCGGAACATTGTCTGCTCAAGAAATCGTAAAACCGACAATCCCTGAAACTAAATTTTTAATAACCGATTATGGCGCTTCTTCATCATCGCTCGATAATACGGTCGCCATTCAAAAGACAATCGACGTTTGTACTGCAGCTGGGGGAGGGGCGGTGGTTGTTCCATCGGGAACATTTATGTGTGGTCCTATTGTGATCAAAGACAAGGTCAACCTTGTTTTAGAAGAGGGTAGCATTTTAAAGGCGCTCCCTTATGGAGAAGGTAATGGTGTTGTTGAAGGAAGTTATCCCAATAACGGTAAGCAAGACCGTTATGCTCATCTCATTTCGGGGAAACGTGCTCAGAACATAAAGGTGAGCGGAAGCGGAACAATCGAAGGAAACGGAGAAGCCTGGTGGTCGGCTTTTAGGGCCAACAGATCAATAAAGAGAGGCTGCCTGATTCGTTTTGATGACTGTAAATATGTCGAGATAAGCGGCATCCGGTTACAGAATGCGCCTAATGTACATATTACATTGGGACGTGGCAGTTCGGATATCACCGTTCGTGATATTGTAATTAAGGCTCCGGATGAGGCCCCCAATAGCGACGGTATCGATGTCTGGGCGCCCAACGTATCGATATATAATTGTGATATCTCTTGCGGAGACGATAATATTGCCATGGATTCCGGAACAAAAAATATAACGATCAGAAAGTGTACTTTCGGAAATGGGCACGGGTGCTCCATTGGAAGTTATACGACAGGTATCGAAAATGTCTTGGTAGACAGTTGTTCTTTTAAGAACACAGAATCTGCAATTCGGATGAAGAGCAATCGTTCGAGGGGCGGAGGTGAAACGAATATTACCTATTCGAATATCGTTATAGATAATGTCAAGAAGCCCATATTCATTACCAGTTATTATCCGAAAACCCCAAAAGATGTTACCGAAGATACTGCCGAAGCCGTGAAACCGACAACTCCTTCATGGAGCAATATAACTTTGCGTAATATAGAGATTAGTAATTGCGAATATGCCGGTATTATTTGGGGAGTACCCGAATTGCCTATTCGGAATGTTGTGCTCGATAATGTAAAAATACAAGCACAAAAAGGTTTTGAAATAAATTATGTTTCAGATATCTCTTTTATTAACGGTTCGTCGGTTTCTGTGAAAAAAGGAGATGCTATCATTGTCTATAAATCCGATCCGAAAGGTATAAATTGGCGTTCAGGAAAGCCTAAAGATTTATAAAGGTATTGCGGCTATCCACCTGAGATGCCGCAGTTGTTATATATAATCCTCTTGTTTTGTCGATTCGATATACGGCAAAGACAAGAGGATTGTTTTTTTGAGCTCTTTTTGTGAGTTTCAATAGGTAAAATCATATTTTGAAAATCCTGTTGTTATAATTTTTCCTCCCATATGATTAAGGCGGCAAAAGCAACTCCGATAAGGATCATTATGATTATACCTATTCTTTTTTTCAATTTGTCGAATTCGGGATTCCGGTATCCCCAATCATCATATTTTGAATACTTGGATATCAATCTTTTCATTGTTATCAAATAAAAATCATCACAGATAAGATTATTTGATAACAATTCCTATTTAAAAGAGTTTACAAAGAATATCGGTTTTTTTTGTTAAAAAATATAAATCTGTTATGTCCCTCGATAACAATGTGTCCCGTATTGCTCTAAAGATTTTTTGTTGACGTAGTTGATAAACAGTTGATTGATTTCTGAATTGTCTCCTTGATTCTGAACAAAACAAAAATCTCTTTCGATTGCAAAATCCTGAAAGTCGATGATGCGGAATTCCCCTTCTAACAGTTCTTTACTGACCGAATAAATAGAGAGTAGCCCGACACAATCCGAATGTTTCAAAAACGATTTTATCCCTTCTGTCGATCCCATGTGCATCTGTACCTGGAGAGACGAATATTTAATGCCTTGTTTCAGGAGCTTCTCTTCGATAAACTGTGTGGTCCCTGAAGAATGTTCTCTAAGAATTAAGGGAAATTCTCTGATTTTAGATAGCTCGAAAGGTCCGTCACCCCAATGTGCCCCGTTCCGCACGATGGCAACAATCTCATCCCTCAAGAAAGGGGTATATTTCAGATACGGTTTTCTGGATGGTCCCTCGATGAGACCTATATCTATCTTTTGCGCATGCAACATATTTTCAATTTCCAAAGTATTGTGCATCTGCAAGTCGAGCGAGATGTCGGGATATTCTTGACAAAACTGTGCTAAAAATGCAGGCAGAATATATTGGGCAATTGTCAGGCTGGCTCCGATATGTATTTGTCCTATTTCCTGATTGTTCAGTTGATGCATTTTATAATTCAACTTACTGTATTCCGATAAGATGATATCGCAGTGTTTCAATAGCGTGATGCCCGCGGTAGTCAATGCTATTTTATTCCCGGTGCGATCGAATAATCGTGTATTATATATCGATTCCAGTTCATGAATGTGTTTGGTTATAGCCGGTTGTGAAATTTGCAGTTCTTGGGCTGCTTTGGTATAGCTTAGATTCCATGCAACGCGTTGGAACACTTTCAATCGGAAATCATACATATCGGACATATTCAGTTCTTTGAAATATAGTTGTTACATTAGATACGGTGTCAGATATTTGGCAAGTAAATAGCCCCCGCCCAATAGCCATATAAATAATATAGAAGCCAATAAGAAAGGTTTTAATCCGGCTTTTTTAAATTTTTCTATACTCGTTTCTGCGCCGAGGGCTGTCATAGCCATTGTTAATAAAAACGTATCAAATTTGTTAATGAAATCGATTAAGGATTCAGGCAGCAAATTGAATGAATTGAACCCGATTACGGCTAAGAATCCGAAAGCAAACCACGGAATCGATACTTTCGAAGTGCGATTTTGATTGTGTCCGGTTACGCCGACACGTTTTCTGATTTTGGCAATAGCTCTCGATATCGAATAGCTTATGATCAATAATACGGGAACCAACATGATAACACGTATCATTTTGACAATGATAGCAGAATCGCCGATCTCTTTTGCCATAGAATTCCCGGCTCCGGCAACATGGGCTACTTCATGCAATGTAGATCCGGTGTAAATGCCCATCTGTTCAGGAGTAAGATCTATGATTCCATGATTGTATAATGCAGGATAGAGGAACATGGAGATTGTCCCGAAAATAACAACGGTAGAGACTGCAACAGCGGTTTTGTAAGGCCTGGTTTTAAGTGTTGCTTCGGCTCCTAATATTGCAGCAGCTCCACAAATACCGCTACCGACCGATGTCAGAAGGGCAATACCTTTGTCCATTTTTAATAATCTTCCTATAAAAATACCTCCCAGAATAGTTACGGTAACGATAATCGAATCAATAATAATGGCCGGTAAACCTACTTCGACAATATTTTGAAACGTAAGCCTGAAGCCGTATAAAATGATCCCTAACCGGAGAAGTCGCTTCGAACTGAACAGAATACCGGGAACCCATGTCTCTGGTAGTTGGTTGCGTAAACTGTTGGCATAAAGCATTCCTAAAATAATACCGATGATCAGCGGACTGAGCGATAATTTTTGTATGAAAGGTACGTCACCGATATAAAATGCAGCGCACGAAAATAGTGCGATCAATAAAACTCCGTGAAGCATACTGCTCCTTTTTTCGCTTAATTTCATTTGATGTTTTGTTTTTAATTTATTAAACGAGTGCAAAAGAATAAAGTTTTATCGAAATAATAAATAAACATATTTTTATAACAGATAACTTTTGGTTATAGTATTGTTGGTGCGTGGGGCAAAAATAGCGATTTTATATGGTGAAATGACAATGTTTGATAACTTTTTTTTATTAAAAGGCGGAAGAATTGTTTTATGTCCATAAAAAAAGCTGCAATGTTGCAGCTTTTTTTATAGAGTTTTTAAACTTACAATCCATTATACTAAATATAAGGTATCGAATGATTAAATCTTACAAGATACAAATTCCCGTTATGATTTGGGATGAGCTTCTTTCACCACCATTGTGCGACCTTCGAATTCTGTGCCGTTCAATCCTTCGATAGCCTGTCTGGCTTGAGAATCGTCGTTTATTTCAACAAAAGCAAAACCTTTTGATTTTCCTGTTTCGCGGTCTTTGATAACTCTTATGGATTCGACAACTCCATATTGTTCGATAACTTTTTGCAAGTCTGCTTCCTTAACACGATAGTTAAGATTTCCGATGTAAATGTTCATAAATAAAAATAGTTAGAAAAATAAAAAATTGAACAGTTGCAGGTCTGGAAAATAAAGCTATTAGTCATGCAATAAGTTTTACATGAGCGATTCACTAAATAGTGCAAACCAACTCTTATTCGGTTACAAAGGAAGATATAAATTTTGAATGTGCAAGTAATTCATATTTAATTTTTTGAAATGTCCCGATTCTCTTGCAAATTATGCATTTTGTAAAAACTTTTTGTTACAAAATTGTAAAAGAAGTTTGAATATCGGAAGAATACAGTTACTTTTGCGCTGCCAAAATGTATACGATACGGTTGGCTGTGGTATAAAATATCGCACATTTGAGAGATATAGAGAAACTAATAATAAGTTTTAATAATAATAATTCGTTAAGAATGAACGTTCTACAACAAAACATTGACAAAGTGTCTGCTGTAATCAAGATTGAGGTTACAAAAGCTGATTATCAAGAAAAAGTTGACAAAGCCTTGCGCGCTTATCGTCAAAAAGCAAATATCCCGGGATTTCGTAAGGGTATGGTTCCGATGGGAATGATACAAAAAATGGTAGGGAAATCGGTATTGGCTGAAGAATTCAATAAACTTGTTTCCGAGTCATTATTTAATTATATTCGTGAGAATAAACTCAATGTTTTGGGTGAACCTCTGCCAGTGGTAGATCAGCCGGAAATCAATTTCGATAAGCAAGAAGACTTTACCGTCTCTTTTGATGTCGCTTTAGCTCCAGAAATAGCTGTAAATCTGTCTAAAAAAGATCATATCGATTATTATAATGTGGCAGTCGATGATGCGATGGTCGAAAAACAATGTGAAGCGTTGGCAAATCGTTTCGGGACACAAGTACCTTCGGAAGTTGCAGGCGAAAAAGATATGATTCGCGGTAAATTTGTCGAATTGGATGATGCCGGAAATGCAAAAGAGGGAGGAATCGTTGTTGAATCGGGAATTATTTCACCGAACTATTTCAAGAATGAGGACGAAAAAGCAAAATTTGTCGGAGCTAAAGTCGGACAAAAAGTTGTTTTCAACCCGGCAAAATCATGCGATAATAATGAGGTAGAATTAGCCTCTATGCTTCATATAAAGAAAGAAGAAGCCGCAAAAGTAAAATCGGATTTCGAAGTAGAAATTTCAAGTATACTCGGATTCAAGCCGGCAGAAATGGGTCAAGAACTTTTTGACAGTGCCTTTGGTAAAGATGTTGTTAAAACGGAAGAGGAATATAAAGCAAAAGTGCGTGAAATGCTCGAAAACCAGATGAAGCCGGAAAGCGATTACAAATTTGGTATCGATGCACGCAAAGCCTTGGAAGATAAGGTGGGCGACATTCAATTGCCGGATGCATTATTGAAACGCTGGTTGGTCGCTACCGGAGAAAAACGCACGGCCGAATCGGTAGAAGAAGAATATCCCAAAATGTTGCCCGATTTAAAATGGCAGTTGATTAAGGAGCAGATCGTGAAAGAATGCAATATCAAGGTAGAAGATGCCGACATTTTGGAGATGGCTCGCAAAGCTACCCGTACCCAATTTGCTCAATATGGCATGATGAACGTACCGGAAGATTTGCTCAATAAATATGCAACCGATATGTTGAAAGATAAAAAGATGGTTAGCAATATTATTGAACGTGCAACAGAAGAAAAAATTCTTGCCGTAATAAAAGATTCTGTTACGCTTGATGAAAAAACTGTTTCTTCCGACGAGTTTTATAAAATGTTCGAAGCGGAATAATTCGAATCGAAAATAGAGAGAAACCCGCTACGTCTCGATGATGCAGCGGGTTTCTTTTATGTTGTTACCGCTCTGTTTTAAATAATATTATTAAATTCATGCTCTTTTGCGATTATTCAGAACAAAATAAATTTGCGGAATACATGATTTTATTTATACCTTTGTTTGAAAACTATAAATTAATCAGTAAAGAAAACGTATGACAAACGATTTTAAGAATTATGCTACCAAGCATTTGAGAATGAACGGGCTTGCATTGGATAAATATATCGATATAACCAGTAGTTATATTTCTCCGACTATCATAGAAGAGCGTCAGTTGAATGTTGCTCAAATGGACGTATTTTCTCGTTTGATGATGGATCGGGTTATATTCTTAGGTACGCAAATCGATGATTATACAGCCAATGTAATTCAAGCACAACTCCTTTATCTTGACTCGGTAGATCAGGAAAGAGATATTTCTATATATTTGAATACTCCGGGCGGGAGTGTATATGCAGGATTGGGAATATATGATACGATGCAACATATTGCATGCGACGTCTCTACCATTTGCACCGGGATGGCAGCATCGATGGGCGCCGTATTGTTGGTAGCCGGGACAAAAGGCAAACGTTTTGCATTGCAGCATTCCAGAGTCATGATTCATCAGCCGATGGGCGGAGCTCAAGGACAGGCCTCGGATATTGAAATTACGGCACGGGAAATACAGAAACTTAAAGCAGAACTTTATACGATTATTGCCGATCATTCGGGAAATACATATAAAAAAATAGAAAAAGATTCTGATCGGGATTATTGGATGACTGCAATAGAAGCAAAAAGATACGGAATGATCGACGATGTGCTTGCCAAACGGAATAAATCTAAAGAACAAGAAATAAAAGATGACGAAACAAATAAACAGATGTAGTTTTTGCGGACGTTCCGAAGCTGAAGTCGAAATTTTGCTGACAGGATCTACCGGCTTTATTTGCAATGATTGTGTTGAGCAGGCACATAAAATGGTAAAAGATATTCTCGGAAAAAGTAAGAAAGATCGTTCTAATCTGGGATTTACCAAAGAAGATTTACCCCGGCCTCGGGAAATCAAAAAATTTTTAGATCAATATGTGATTGGACAAGATGCGGCAAAACGCTATTTGTCTGTTGCGGTATTTAATCATTATAAGCGTCTGTTGCAGAATGCCGATTCGGACAAAGATGATGTAGAGATCGAGAAGTCTAACATTATTATGGTGGGACATACCGGAACGGGGAAGACACTTTTGGCAAAAACAATAGCCCGCATGTTGAACGTCCCTTTTACGATTGTCGATGCTACGGTTTTGACCGAAGCCGGTTATGTGGGAGAAGATATCGAAAGCATATTGACCCGTTTGTTGCAAGTTGCCGATTATGATGTCGAAGCGGCAGAACGCGGGATTGTATTTATTGATGAGATCGATAAAATCGCTCGTAAGGGAGATAACCCCTCTATTACGAGAGATGTCAGTGGTGAAGGCGTGCAACAAGGATTGTTGAAACTTCTTGAAGGCTCTATCGTTAACGTGCCGCCACAAGGAGGACGTAAGCATCCTGATCAGAAAATGATCGCTGTCAACACAAAGAATATTTTATATATTTGTGGAGGCGCTTTTGACGGTATAGAAAAGAAAATAGCACTTCGTCTCAATACGCAAGTAGTAGGATATGGGGTCGACAGAAAACGTCAGGAGATAGACCGCAACAATATGTTGCAATATATATCTCCTCAAGATCTGAAAGCATATGGCCTGATCCCCGAGATTATTGGTCGGTTGCCGTTGCTTACCTATTTAGACCCGTTAGACAAAGCTGCGTTGCGGCGTATTCTTACAGAGCCTAAGAACTCGATTATTAAACAATATATACGCCTGTTCGAAATGGACGGTGTAGAGTTGACGTTCGATGATGATGTGCTCGACTATATTGTAGATAAAGCAATTGAGTTCAAGTTGGGAGCCCGAGGACTTCGTTCAATAGCCGAAACAATAATGATGGACGCTATGTTCGATATGCCTTCGTCCGATGAAAAAACGTTGCATATCACCCGAAAGTATGCAGAAGAGAAACTGAAAAAAGCAAATATGCATGCTTTACATTAAAAAAAAGAGCGAATAAATTGGGTATTTTGCAGACTTGTTTATAAATTTGTTTACGCAGTTTTTCTTCATAAAGAGATGCGCGATTGTCTTCTGACTGTTAATCATTACATTATATGGCAACAAAAACAAATTTGGTAGAAGAGTTAAAGAAAAATTTCGGATTTGATACTTTCAAGGGAAACCAAGAAGCAATCATTCGGAATTTGCTTGAGGGTAAAGATACGTTTGTGCTGATGCCGACCGGCGGAGGAAAATCATTATGCTATCAATTACCTTCATTATTGCTTGACGGTACGGCGATCGTTATATCGCCTCTTATTGCCTTAATGAAAAACCAGGTTGATGCAATGCGTAATTTCAGCGAAGAGGACGGTGTAGCACATTTTATAAACTCTTCTTTAAATAAAGCTGCAATAGACCAGGTAAAAGATGATATTATGTCCGGGCGTACTAAATTGCTTTACGTAGCGCCCGAATCTCTTACCAAAGAAGAAAATATAGAATTTCTCAAACAAGTAAAAATCTCATTTTATGCTGTGGATGAAGCGCATTGTATTTCGGAATGGGGGCATGACTTCAGACCCGAGTATCGGCGTATCCGTCCAATAATTAACGAAATAGGTCCTCGCCCGTTGATTGCCCTTACGGCAACAGCAACACCAAAGGTACAGCATGATATTCAGAAAAATCTTGGTATGATTGATGCCGAAGTCTTTAAATCTTCCTTTAATCGTCCCAATCTTTATTATGAGGTGCGTCCTAAAACACAGAATGTTGATAGGGATATTATTAAATATATCAAATCTCAACCGGGTAAATCCGGCATTGTTTATTGCTTGAGTCGAAAAAAAGTGGAAGAACTTGCCGAAACGTTGAAAGTCAACGGAATAAGCGCTCTTCCGTATCATGCCGGTATGGATTCGGCTACCCGAACTCAGAATCAAGATGCTTTTTTGCTCGAGAATGTAGACGTTATAGTTGCTACGATAGCATTTGGTATGGGAATTGATAAACCGGATGTCCGGTTTGTCATACATTATGATATACCTAAAAGTTTGGAAGGTTATTATCAAGAGACCGGACGTGCCGGACGTGATGGAGGCGAAGGTCAGTGTATAACCTTTTATGTCAATAAAGACCTGCAGAAATTAGAAAAATTTATGCAGGGCAAACCTATTGCCGAACAGGAAATAGGAAAGCAATTATTGTTAGAGACCGCAGCTTATGCTGAATCATCAGTGTGCCGTAGAAAATTGTTGTTGCATTATTTTGGAGAAGAATACGGAGAAGAGAATTGTGGAAATTGTGACAATTGTTTAAACCCTAAGAAACAAGTGGAAGCTCAAGATTTACTTTGTGCAGTTCTGGAAACTGTAATAGCTTTGAAAGAAAAATTTAAGGCCGATTATGTGATCGACGTATTGTTAGGAAAGGAAACATCCGAAGTTCTTTCGTATCATCATGAAGATCTCGAAGTGTTCGGATGCGGTCAAGGAGAAGAAGAAAAAACGTGGAGTGCGGTAATTCGACAAGCGTTGATAGCCGGGTATTTGGATAAAGATATAGAAAATTACGGATTGTTGAAAGTGACAAAAGCCGGACACGCCTTTTTGAAAAAACCGACATCCTTTAAAATCGTAGAAGATAATGATTTTGACGATGTCGAAGAGGAAATACCGATGAAAGGAGGGGCGAATTGTGCCGTGGATCCTACATTATACTCTATATTGAAAGATTTACGGAAGAAAATAGCCAAAAAACTGGAACTTCCTCCTTATGTCATATTTCAAGATCCTTCGCTGGAAGCTATGGCAACAACCTATCCGGTAACAATTGAAGAATTACAAAATATACCGGGGGTCGGAGCCGGAAAAGCAAAACGTTATGGCGAAGAATTTATTAAAGTGATCAAGATTCATTGCGACGAGAATGAAATAGAACGTCCTGAAGATTTAAGGGTAAGAACGGTTGCCAATAAATCGAAGATGAAAGTTTCTATTATTCAGGGAATTGACCGTAAAATCGCTTTGGATGAACTTGCCGAATCAAAAGGACTCGAATTTTCAGATCTCCTCGATGAAGTAGAAGCAATCGTATATTCCGGGACAAAGATAAATATCGATTACTTCTTGCAAGAAGTTATGGATGACGACCATATCTATGACATATTCGAGTATTTCAAGGAAGCCGATAGCGATGACCTTGAAGCCGCAATAGAAGAGTTGGGTCGTGATTATACAGAAGAGGAAATACGTTTGGTACGTATTAAATTCCTTTCCGAGATGGGAAATTAAAACAGATTACCGATTTATTAAGAACAGCCGGAAGATTGTCTATATCAATTTTCCGGCTGTTTATTTTTATACGCAAATCTTATTTTTAAAAACCTTTAAAAAATAAAATCTTCACGTATAAATATTCATTGAAAATATTTATCTTTGTACGCAATAAATTTTAAGCCTATGTCATTTATTGCAGATAAAGTTATTATGGATGGATTGACATTCGATGATGTTTTGTTAATCCCAGCCTATTCGGAAGTCCTTCCCCGTACAGTTCAATTGACAACCAAGTTTTCACGGAATATCCAACTGAATATTCCTTTGGTGTCTGCCGCCATGGATACGGTTACCGAAGCACAGATGGCTATTGCCATAGCACGTGAAGGAGGTATCGGTGTCATACATAAAAATATGTCTATCGAAGCGCAGGCAAAACAAGTGCATAGCGTTAAACGTGCCGAAAACGGAATGATCTATGATCCGGTAACGATCAAAAGAGGATCGACCGTTAAGGATGCACTCGATTTGATGAAAGAATATCATATCGGAGGAATTCCTGTTGTTGATGACGATCGTCGTTTGGTCGGTATTGTGACAAATCGAGATTTACGTTTTGAAAAAAATCTTTCCCGTGCCATAGATGAAGTAATGACGAGTGAAAATCTGGTGACGACAAATCAATCTACCGATTTGCAGCAGGCTGCTGATATATTGCAAAATCATAAAATCGAAAAATTGCCGGTTGTTGATAAAGACGGTAAATTGGTCGGGTTGGTAACCTATAAAGATATCACAAAAGCAAAAGATAAGCCATTTGCATGTAAAGATAAATTAGGCCGGTTGCGTGTTGCCGCAGGTATCGGCGTAACAAGCGATTCGCTCGATCGTGCTGCCGCTTTGGTCGAAGCCGGAGTCGATGCAATCGTAATCGATACAGCACATGGTCATTCGAAATATGTAGTAGAAGTTTTGAAACAGGTAAAGGCAAAATTCCCGCAAATAGATGTTATTGTCGGAAATATTGCTACCGGAGAAGCTGCAAAATTCTTGGTCGATGCCGGAGCAGACGGTGTAAAGGTCGGTATCGGACCGGGATCTATATGCACGACTCGGGTAATTGCCGGAGTTGGAGTTCCCCAATTGTCGGCTGTTTATGATGTCGCAAAAGCTTTGAATGGAACAGGAATTCCATTGATCGCAGATGGTGGCATTCGTTATTCGGGAGATATCGTCAAAGCTTTGGCTGCCGGAGGTTATTCCGTAATGTTGGGCGGATTGTTGGCTGGAGTAGAAGAATCTCCGGGAGAAACGATCATCTATAACGGTCGGAAGTTTAAATCTTATAGAGGTATGGGGTCGTTAGAAGCTATGGAAAAAGGCTCTAAAGACCGTTATTTCCAAGCTTCAGAGACCGATGTAAAAAAACTTGTACCCGAAGGTATTGCCGCACGGGTTCCTTACAAAGGTTCATTGTATGAAGTTATTTATCAGATGGTAGGAGGCCTGCGTGCCGGTATGGGATATTGTGGAGCCATTGACATAGAAGCGTTGCATCAGGCAAAATTTACACGCATTACGAATGCCGGAGTTGCCGAAAGTCATCCGCATGACGTAACCATTACAAGTGAATCACCCAATTACAGTCGGGGAGAATAAAAAAAGGATCGTTCATCAAATAAATACCCTCGATTTTTGAGCGTGAAATATTTGAAGATCTTGATTTTTAACAGTATAAAAGACAATCGAAACAAGTTTTTATAAAATAGAATATAAAACTCTGTTGTAAATTGTTTATATAATACACTAATTTGGCGAGATCAATATAATTTTCTTATATTTGAATCGTTAAATTAGTGTATTTCTATTATATATTAAATGTAAAATTAGAAAAGAACTCATCACAAACGGGTTACTTAAATAAAAAAAATGAAACGATGAAAAACAAATGGTTATTATTGTCCTTGTGCGTTGGTTATTCATTCGCTTTATGTGCACAGAATTCTGAAAACGATCCTGTATTGATGAAAGTGAACGGGAAAGATATTAAAAAATCAGAATTCGAATATATTTATAAAAAGAATAATCAACAACAAACCGATCCCAAGTCATTGGATGAATACGTAGAGCTATTTAAAAATTATAAATTGAAAGTTGCTGAAGCCGAAGCTTGTGGCTTGGATACGACACAAAGTTTCCGCAGAGAACTTGCCGGGTATCGGGCACAACTGGCTCAACCGTATTTGGTGGATAGAGAGATGGATGACCGGTTAGCGAAAGAGGCTTATGATCGTTTGAAAGAAAATGTAGAAGTAAGTCATATCCTGTTCAGAATAAATCCTCAGATGACAGATGCAGAGAAAGAGAAAGTATATCAGAAAGCAAAATCTGTGTTGGAGCGTATTCGGAAAGGAGAAGACTTTGAAAAAATGGCAAAGGAATACTCCGAAGATCCTTCGGTAAAACAAAATAATGGATACCTCGGTTACATTACGGGCTTCATGACGGTTTATCCTTTTGAAACGGCAGCGTATACAACACCTGTCGGCAGCGTATCTGAACCGGTTTTAACACAGTTTGGATACCATCTTATTAAAGTATCGAGCCGTCGTCCCGATCCGGGAGAGAGGTTGACTGCGCACATCATGTTGATGTTCCCGTCAAATGCCACAGATGAAATAAAGAAAGAAAAAGAAAAGCAAATAAAAGAAATATACCAGCAAATTATTCAAGGTGCCGATTTTGCAACATTGGCTAAAGAAAAATCTGAAGATAAAAGTTCGGCTCAACAAGGCGGAGAATTACCTTGGATATCGACGGGCCGTATCGTAAAAGAGTATGAAGATGCTGCCTATTCATTGCAAAATATAGGAGATATTACAAAACCGGTCTTAAGCCCGTATGGATGGCATATTATAAAATTACTGGATAAGAGAGACCTGAAATCTTTCGAAGAACTCAAACCGGATATTATGAGACGAATAGGACGCGATGAAAGATCCAATAAAGGAAAAAAATCTTTGATCGAGAAATTGAAAGTCGAATATGCGTTTAAAATGAATGCCGATGAAAAAGCAAAGTTGGAAAAATTCGCACAAGAAGTAAGTCCGGTCGATTCATTATTCTTGGATAATATAGGCAAAGATCAGTCGATTCTGTTCTCTATCGGTGATAAAGAGTGTACCATTGCCGATTTCGGAACTTATATCGAGAATTTGAGACCGAGAGAAAAGTCTTTCCAAGGCAGTAATGTCGCTTTTTTGAATAAGTTGATAGACGCATTTGTCGATAATGAAATATTACAATATGAAGATAGTCGGCTCGAAGCCAAATATCCCGAATTCAAGAATTTGATGAATGAATACCGGGATGGAATCTTGTTATTCGATATCAGCAATCGTGAAGTATGGGAAAAAGCTTCTAACGATGTAGAAGGGCTGCAGAAATATTTTAAAGCACATAAAAAAGAATATAAATGGGATCAACCTCGCTATAAAGGATATTTGGTGCAATGCGATGACAAGGCGTTGGTAAAGACACTCAAAAAAAGAATAAAATCATTACCGGCCGACTCGGTTATTTTCTGTATCAATAAAGAATTCAATACCGACAGTATTAAACATGTAAAAATAGAAAAAGGCCTTTTCCAGAAAGGAGATAATGAAAAAGTCGATAATTTGGCCTTTAAAGAAGGAAAATTGTCGGTAGATGAAAAATTCCCGGTTGTTTTTCTCGTCGGAAAAATGTTGAAGAAAGGTCCCGAATCCTATGTTGATATGAAGGGTCAGGTTACGGCTGATTATCAGAATTATCTCGAAAAAATATGGGTACAAAACTTGAATAGAAAATATCCGGTTGAAATAAATAAAGATGTTCTAAAAACCGTTAATGAGCAATAGAATAAGCAGATTTCGTTGTACTTTTACCGATCGAATATCGCCCTTATTGAAACAGTAAAAAACTATGTATCATAAAATTGCTTTATTCTTATGGGTTATAGCCATTTCGATCCCTTTTTTCTCTTGTAAAAAGAGTTTCTCGGGAGGAAAAGAGGGTACGGCTATATTGGTTAGAGTAGGCGATAAAGTTTTGACTCGTGACGATTTGGAAAGAGAAATGCCCGACCGTTTGAAGTCTAAAGACAGTGCGATATTCTCAGACAATTATATAAAGCAATGGGTAAATAATCAATTGCTTTATGATATAGCGTCTCGGAATATTCCGGATAAAGAGAACATTGATCGCATGGTAGACCGCTATCGTCAGGATTTGGTAATATTCGAATATCAGAAACATTTACTGAACGAAAAATTGAGTAAGGAGATTTCTGAAGAAGATATGAATGCTTATTATGAAAAAAATCGGGATAAATTTAAATTGCATTCGGCAATAATCAAAGGCTTGTTTTTAAAAGTCCCCGAAAATTCGCCGCAGATTGCCCGTTTGAAAAAGTGGTATCGGTCCAATACGCCCGAAGCTGTGGAGAATATCGAGAAGTATGGTTTGCACAATGCCGTAATTTATGAATATTTTTATGACAGATGGGTCTCGTTTGATGAAGTGATGGATAACATCCCTTATACAGTGACCCGGGAAACCGAATTTCTTCGTACCCATAAAAATATTGAACTGAATCATAATGGATATTGGTATTTTTTGAATATTATCGATTATCAACCTGAAGGAGGGCAAATGCCTTTTGACTTTGCAAAAACGAGAATAAAGGAGATTCTCATGAACCAACGAAAGATAAAGTTCCTTAAGGATGTGGAAGATGAGATTTATAAAGATGCGATAGAGAAAAAGGAGATAGAATATTTCAATTGATGAAATTATAAATTAATTAAAAAGAAAACGATGCGAAAATTTAGAAGTGTATTGTTATTGACATTGTTTTTTAGTTTGATCGGTATTTCGCTTCATGCTCAAAATAATGTTATCGATGAGGTCGTTTGGGTTGTCGGAGATGACGCTATTCTTAAATCTCAAGTTGAAGAACAATATCGAAGTATGCAATATGACGGACAGAAGATCGACGGAGACCCGTATTGTGTAATTCCCGAACAGATTGCTATACAGAAGCTTTTTATGCATCAGGCAAAACTGGATAGTATAACGATTCCTGATGCTCAGGTATTTCAGGAAGTTGAGCGGAAATTGAACTATTTTGTAGCCAATATCGGTTCAAAAGAAAAAGTTGAGGAATATTTTAATAAGCCGATGAGCGAATTGCGGGAAGAAATGGCCGAAATGGTCCGGGAACAAGGTATCGTTCAGGAAATGCAACGTCATTTGGTTAAAGACATTAAAATAACGCCTTCAGAAGTCCGTCGCTTTTTTTCAGGATTATCCTCAGATAGTATTCCTTATATACCCACGCAAGTTGAGGTGCAAATCATAACCATAAATCCGAAGATACCGCAACAAGAGATCGACAATATCAAGGCCCGTTTGCGGGAGTATAGTGACCGGATTACCAAAGGTGAGACCGAATTTTCTACTTTGGCCATTCTTTATTCCGAAGATCCGGGTTCTGCCCGTATGGGAGGTGAGTTGGGCTTTATGGGAAAAGCACAATTAGTGCCGGAGTATGCCGATGTAGCCTTTAACTTGAACGATCCGAAGAAAGTCTCTAAAATTGTAGAAACCGAATTCGGGTATCATATTATTCAGTTGATTGAGAAAAGAGGTGACCGCATTAACACCCGGCATATTTTGTTGAAGCCGAAAATTTCTGAAAAAGAGTTGAACAATTCAATTGCTCGGTTGGATAGCTTGCGGAATGATATTACTGCCGGAAAATTCAAGTTCGAAGAAGCTGCTCAATATTTGTCTCAAGACAAAAATACCCGTAATAATCAAGGACTGATGGTAAATCAAGAAAACGGAACGACAAAATTCCAAATGAGCGAATTGCCTCAGGAAATAGCAAAAGTCGTGAATACGATGAAAGCCGGAGATATATCTCAGCCGTTTGTTATGATAGATCAGAAAAAGGGACAAGAGGTCGCCGTTTTGGTAAAATTGAGATCCCGGGTCGAAGGGCATAAGGCAAATATGTCCGATGATTATCAAGCACTGAAGTCGATTGTCGAGCAAAAACGCAGGGAAGAATTGATTGAAAACTGGATTCGGAATAAACAAAAAGAAACCTATATTCGTATTAAGGATGGATGGCGAAATTGCGATTTCAAATACGACGGTTGGGTAAAAAACTAAAATTAGAACGATTATTGACTGATGTTTAAAAACAAAAAATATTTATGGGTAGGCAGGCATAAAATACTGGTAGGTATTTTATGCCTGTTGACTCTTTG
>CASFRL010000039.1 GCA_949297285.1 uncultured Bacteroidales bacterium | reverse complement strand
CCACAAGTTTTCAATCGGCAAAGTTACGAAATAAACCCCGGCGAATATCAACAGCGTACTACCCAAATAAGGCGCTATATCCCGCAAGGCGTCGAACGGTCGCAGCCCAATCAGCTTCCACACGTACCACTGCCAGAGGGCAAACCACACGCAAATATTCACCACCACATGCATGAATACCATCCACAGCACGCCCCATCTTAACATCAGACAAGCTACCACCAGCTGCATGATACCAACAAGAACATTGCTCCGTAGATAAAAACCGGACTTCTCATGCGCTATCGCCAGCTGCGAATATAAAAACTGTATCGGCAGAAACATCCCCCATATACAAAACAACTGGAGAATCGGCACGCTGGGCAACCATTTATCTCCTACTGCGATCACGATTAATTCCTCACCGATAAATCCAAGCCCTAACATAAGAGGACACGAAATAAACGCAGTGAACCGTATCATCTTACGCAACACCTGTACTTGCCTCTCTCGCTCTTGATTTATTTGGGTGAAAAGCGGTTGCGCCACGCTATTTATCATGCCTCCGATAGACATATAGCCCATAGACATCCATTTATTACCTTGCGTATAATAACCGACCTCCACCGCATTATAGAATTTACCCAAAAGAACAGAAAACAAATTCCCGTTAATCTGCATGAATACATTAGTCAACAACAAATTCACACCAAAAGCAAACATTTCTTTCACCGGTCTAAAATCAAAATGGAATGTCGGTCTCCAAGGTACGAAGCACCAACGCAAAAATGTACCAACCGCAGAATAACTTAATGATTGAAGCGCTAAGGCCCAATAACCATATCCAGATAGCGCCAACACGACACCGATAATCCCGGAAAGGACCAATGCGGAAAGATCCATCTTGGCTTTCTCCCTTACCATCATTCTTTTAAATAATACGGCATTATGCGCGGTACCGAAAGCACCGAACACAATCGACAAGAATAAAATCCTTGACAAGTCTATTAATTCAGACCGCCGGAAAAAATCGGCGATAAAAGGAGATAGAAAGAACAATAGCGCATATAAAGCAATGCCCACCCATATATTAAACCAGAAAACCGCATTATAGTCCTCATGCCGGAACTCTTTCCGATTCGTCAAAGCGGCTGTAAATCCACTCTCCGAGATCGTATTCGAGATGGAAATAAAAATCGTCAGCATCCCGATTAGTCCATAATCGTCAATAGACAAAATCCGAGCCAGAAAGATACCAAACAACAATCCTAACAGCTGCTGGGCTATATTGCTAAGCCCTCCCCAAAAAAGGCCTTTCGCCGTTTTCGATTTCAATGATTGCTCCGCCATCTATCTTAATTTTTCACATATACGAGCATTCCGGATAAGTCCATCCCAAGCCAAAACGCTCGGATCGAAATCCGGATAGACATCCACACGACGCTTGCCGTCTATAATATCCTGGCACACACAGGCCAGCGCCGCAGGATTCTCCTGATCCACCAATACGCCATACTTCCTGGATTCGAGCAAGTCGTGAGCGGCACCCACATCGGTCGAGACAATATAATCCCGAAAACGTTTTGCTTCGTTCAGGACTAACGCATAACTCTCGGCACGCGATGTCAAGACAAAAACTTTCGCCCTATTATAATAATCCCATAATTCCTGCTTATCGCTGATCGAATCTGTAAAAATCACCCGCTCACGCTTCTCCGGATTCTTTTTGAAGAAGTCATCGATAAAAGGAATGAACGTTGGTTCTATCGGACCGATTAAATAAACCTTCCAATCTTTCAAATTCACTTGAGCGAGCGCATTCAACAGCATTTCCGTATTCTTGTCCTTCACGCCTAAACGACCGACAGTAATCATCACATTCTCCTTATCCCCATATTTGCGCTCTTCTATTTGAAGACGCCCAATCTCAGCCTCATCGAAACCGTTCGGTAAAAAATATAGCTTGTCCCTCATAAGGAATTTTAATTCCGCATTTCCGATGAACCGCTCATACATTCTAGAAGTCTCACATGTGAATAAATCAATTTTTCGCAAGGCCATCCGCATAACCTTATATTTCAGCCGTTCCGCAAGGCTTTTCCTCTTCGAACCAAATAACGCTGGCAAATATCCGTCCAGCTTCACATATGCCTTCCCCCTCGGATTCAGTAATTTATATAACAATAAGAGCAATGCCGTCACTAACGTCAAGTGAAAACGGATTAAGACATCTATCTCCCTCGCATGACAGAGTGTATAAACGAAAAACTCCCATTCCCGATAAAGGAACCACGAGTGCGGATTCCCGCGCAAGCGGAGAGGTACCAATCGCACGCCCCGGTATTCCGAAGGCAACGTCTCGTCCAGGAACTCTGGAGAATAGACAATACGGACATTATAACCCATTTCATGGCCTAAATAATAGGGCAAAAGAAAAACATCCTTTTTCAAATGCACAAAACTTAGGTTTTCAAATAACAAAACTATATTTTGTTCCATCCTTAATTGTCTACTATTTTATCACTGAAAGAGCCACAAAGATACGCGTTTACCAGCGATTAACAGGGAATTTCATCCTTTTATCCCCGCGTAATCCACTTTATAGTTTCCCCCGGGCATGGATTTAATCTTTCCGTCCACCTCCAACTCAAACAGGATGGG